>MFAF01000130.1:7387-8098 GCA_001774505.1 Candidatus Coatesbacteria bacterium RBG_13_66_14
GATGCGATTCATTGTAAACCACGCAGCGCTCGCAGTCGAGAAGGCACGGCTCGGGGGCTCCGGCGACGTTTACGACGGCATTCCCCGCCCCGTCCGCGGGGAGGACGCGGCGCAGGCTGGTCCACTGGCCCAGATCGTCCCAGGCGAAGTCCGCCGGCAGCATGACCACGTTGTCGGCCCGCTCCAGGACCGCGTAATCCACGGAAATGCGCTCGACCGAGGCATAGGCGGAGCGCAGAACCTCTCCGGACAACGGCCCCGCGACACCGACCAACGTCTCCAGCGGGCGGAAAACGTCGGGAGCGTACCGCTCCAGAGCCCCGAGGACCATACCCGCACGCCAGACGAAGACGCCCGAGTTCCAGTAATGGCCGCCGCTCGCCAAAAACCGTTCGGCATCCGCCGGCTCCGGCTTCTCGGTGAACCGGAGGACGGGCCGGGACCCGTCCGGCAAGGCCTCTCCCGCCTGAATGTAGCCGTACTGGGTCTCCGGACGGGTCGGCCGCATTCCCAGCACGACGAGGAGGTCTTCCCTCCGGGCGATCTCGACGCCTTTCCGCACCGTCTCGGCGAAGCGGTCGTCGTCTTTGATGTGGTGATCGGCGGGGAGCATGACCAGCACCGGGTCGCCGTACCGTCGGGCGGCCTCGAGGGCGGCCAACCCGACGCAGGGGGCGGTGTCGGCGCCGAGCGGCTCCAGGAGGAAATTCT
>MFAF01000131.1:0-708 GCA_001774505.1 Candidatus Coatesbacteria bacterium RBG_13_66_14
GACGGATTGTCAATGTATAAAAAGCGCCAGTGGTCGCCGTCCCAACTGGCGTATTTGAGAAATCCGAAGTCCCAATAGAAGCGGAAGTAAGCTATGTGGGGGTATTCGGAGGCGTCCAGCGCCAGGGAGGTGTGCG
Organism: Candidatus Coatesbacteria bacterium RBG_13_66_14; assembly: GCA_001774505.1. Classification (GTDB taxonomy): domain Bacteria; phylum RBG-13-66-14; class RBG-13-66-14; order RBG-13-66-14; family RBG-13-66-14; genus RBG-13-66-14. Next base: position 137 of record MFAF01000131.1, read on the forward strand.
AGCCCAGGCATCCCAGGTAATCCACGGTCTCCACCCGCCAGGCCGAGCCGTCCCACCTGGCGTACTTCAAATCAATATCATGATACTTTGAGTAATCGCTGTACGAGATGTGGGGGTAACCGGAGGAGTCCAGCTCCAGGGAGGTGAAACTGCCCAGGTCACCCTCCGCGTCCACGGTCTCCACCCGCCAGGCGGACCCGTCCCAATAGGCGTACTTCAGGTCGTCGGGTTTAGATCCACTCCGCTTACAGTAGGAGATGCGGGGGTAATCGTTGGAATCCAGCTCCAGGGAAGCCGATCTACCCACGTCGCCCTCGGTATCCACGGTCTGGATCCGCCAGGCGGCCCCGTCCCAACTGGCGCATTTGAGGTCGTAGTCGGGGATCCAATCGTAGTACGCGATGTGGGGGTAGTCGTCGGAGTCCAGCGCCAGGGAGGTGTCCCAGGCGATTTTCCCCGCCGAGTCCACGGTCTGGATCCGCCAGGCGGTCCCGTCCCAGTAGGCGTATTTGAGGTCTTCGTCGAAGCCGTCCACGTACGAGAAATGGGGATAACCGGAGGAGTCCAGCGCC
>MFAF01000131.1:812-11180 GCA_001774505.1 Candidatus Coatesbacteria bacterium RBG_13_66_14
CCTCCCCCCAATGGGGGGAGGGGAGTCCTGGACACCTCGAACCGTTGGGTGGTGTCTAGCTCTCCCCCCAAAGGGGGGAGAAACGGTGCGGCTAGAACCATCCCTTGCGCTTGAATAAGATCAACAGGCCCACGATTATCGTCACCGCCACACCGATCAAGACGAAGTACGACCCCGGCCAGTCGAGCTCCGGCATCACCTTGAAGTTCATCCCGTACCAGCCGCTGATGAGGGTGATGGGCACCGCCACTGTGGTCACCACGGTCAGAAGCTGCATGACGTTGTTCAGCCGCTCGGTTTCCTCCTCGCGCAGGGTGCCCACCAGGTGCACCAGGCCTTCCATGCTCAGCTCGACGGCCTCGAAGGTGGTGCCCAGGTCGCCGACCTTGTTCACCAGGATGTCCAGGTCGTTCTCGATGCTAATGGCCTCCAGGAGCTCGCGCTCGTGTGGCTCGAAGGCCTCGCGGTGCCGCTCCACGGACTCGGCGAGGGAGGCCGCGGCGGCCTGGAGCATCTCCGACAGCACCTTGTAGGTGATGATGTCCTCGGAGAGGTGGGTCATCTCCTTGCGCAGGGCGCTGGCCTCTTTGACCTCGCCGGAGGTGATGGAGCGCTTGGCCTCGCGGATGCGGTCGTTGTTGATGGCCGCGCCGCGGAAGAGGTTGTCCACGGCGTCCTCGAGGGCGTGGAGGTAGCCGTAGGTGGTCACGGCGCGCTCGTAGGACTCCCACTCCGGCGCGATGAGGAACAGGCCGCTCCGCCCCCGGATGACCAGGGTGCCGTCCAGGAGCCGGAGGCTCGAGAAGATCTCGCCCAGGAGCTGGGCCACCTCGGCCCGCTCGTCGCGGTCGGCCAGGGGGTCGTGGTCCCGGTCCAGGGCCTCCCCGTCGCCCCGGTGCAGCGTCTGGGCCAGGAAGGCCACGAACTTGTCCCGCTCCTCGGAATAGCCCTGGTGGATGAGCTCCATCAGGCGGTTCTGGGAGCTGGCCAGGACGGTGGTCATCATCTTGGAGGTGTCGGTGACGAGGTCGGCGATGATGGGGGCGAGGGAATCGAGGGAGATGCGGTCGCCCCGGCCGTTGACGCTCTCCAGGCCCGCGGCGTAGACCACCCGGCCGAAGACGTCGAGCTGGACCCCGACCCGCTCGTTCTGGATGTCCCCCCCCGTCTCGGCGTACCCCAGGCGGGCCGAGAGCGAGACGCGCTTGCCGCGCAGCGTCTCGCGGACGATGAGCTCGGTGGGCGGCGCTTTAATCTCGAAGGTCGCCTCCTCGGGCCGCGGGTCTATCTCCTCCGAGAGGAAGGTGCTCCCCACCGGGGCGTAGCTGGGGCGGATCTTCCGGCTGAAGAGGTCTATGTAGTTCGCGCCGAAGGGGATCCACTCGCCTATCAACAGGGAGTTGGAGCCGCCGGCGAACAGTAGCTCGTGGGTCGCGGTCACGAAAGTCTCCTCTGGGAAGCGTTCTCCTCGTCGGGGAAGCCGAGCCCCAGGAGGTTGGGGAAGCGGGGGACGCTGGTGTAGGGCAGCTTGGGTATCTCCAGGCAGCCTATCTCCTCCTCTATCCCACACCTGGGGCAGCTCCGCCAGACGCGCTCCTTGCCGGTGGTGTAGACCCACCGGTCGCCGCAGGCGCAGCGGACGAGCGATTCGAGGGCGGCGGTTATCTCCCGCGGAACCCGGGCGGCCTCGGCACGCCCGGCGTCGGTCATCCGGTAGGCGGAGAAGAAGCCGTGGTGGCTGCCGGTGAGCTCGAGGCGCTGGAGCAGCTCCCGTTTCTCCAGGGCGCCCAGGTCCTCGATGCCCTCCTGACTCAGGCAGGCGTAGCGGGTGTCGCCGTGCCAGTTGGTGAGGACCGGCGCCGTGTCGTAGGGCAGGAGCCCCCGCTCGCTGGCCAGGAAGAAGACGGCGTGGAGCGCGCTCTCCTTCAGGAAACGCTGCAGCCCCTCGGCCTGCTCATCGCCCAGGAGCTCCGCCACGAGCCACAGGAGCTTGAGCTGCTGGCCGGTCGGTCCGTTTTTTTCGGTCATTGGGCCTGGTCCAACTCCAGGTTGTAGAAGCTGCCGAACCCGCGCTGCACTTTAATCTGCGTGACCGGCAGGTAGGTGGTAAGTATCTCGCCGCCCAGGTCGGCGGTGGCTTCCAACAGAAAGTACGTTCCCGGCGGGACGCCGATGAGCTGGAACTCGCCGACGAAGTTCGAGGTCCCGGTCTTGTAGACCCTGCCCGCGCGGTAGTCCTCCTCCGTCCGGTATAGAAGGACGGTGGCCCCGGGCACCGGCGTGCCCCGGACAAGGACCTTCCCCACGACGACCCCGGTGGTCTGGGGGTCCATGCTCAGGGCCCCGGCGCTGGAGAAGCTGCCGCCCTGGAGGGAGGGAATCTGCAGCGACTGGAAGATGCCCGTCATGTCCCAGAGGTTTTCCTCGAAGCGGTCGGAGGGCATGCCGGCCACGAAGGTGTAGCCGACCATGTTGCGCAGGACGAAGCAGGCCAACTGGGTGGTCCGGCGGACCTCCCCGGTGACCGGGTCGGCCAGCTCCTGCTCGTACACCGCCAGGTAGGGCTTGGCCTCGGCGAGCTCCGCCAGGACGGCGGCCAGGGGGTCCGAGGCCTCGGCGGGCTCGTCCTTCTCCGTCTCCCGCCGGCGCCCGCGCGTCTCGGGGTCGGCGTACGGGGCGCCCGTGGTCCCCTGCAGCATCACCAGCGCCTCCATGACGGTGAGGTCTCCGACGAGGACCTCGCCGGCGTCGGGGTCGTCATCCGCGCCGGCCTCCGGGGGGGCGGCGGTCGTCGGGCCGGTTTCGGGAGACCCCTCGGGGAGGGCCTCGCCCTCGAGCGGTCCCGGCCCGACCGTCTCGGGGGCGGCCCCGCCGGGCATCGGCAGGTAAACCGGCTCCCGGCCCTCCCAGGACTCGATGAGCGCCTGCACCGTCGTCTCGCGGCCCCGGATGCCGTACTGGCTCTTGGACACCCGGCGGTGCTCTCCAGGGGAGGTCAGCCCGGCCAGGAGCTTGCCGTAGGCCCGGAAGTTCGACTGTCCGTCGGGGCTCTCCAGAAGGACCAGGGCCGCCCCCACGTTCGCGGTGACGGTCCAGCCCGCGGGGGCGGTGACCTGGAACCCGTAGTCGGTGTTCGTGTAGGTTTGGCCGGAGACCTCCGTCCGGGCGAACGCCGGCCCTACCGTCAGGGCGGCGAGGGCGTAGGCGAAGGCTGGTCGGCTGAAGGGGTGCATGTGAAACGGATTTTACCACAACGCCGCGCGGCGCTCCACGGTGTCCTTACGGCGCGGCCACGCTTGGGCGCGGCTTGTCAGCCCCACCCGTTTTAGGATATGATTACTCCCGATCCGTCGAGGAGGCTGCGATGTTCGAGGGCTCCCTGACCAAGACGCCCCTGGGCACCGTCTTTCAGCACATCGTCCACCAGAACCTTTCCGGCCGCCTGACCGTGCGGTCCGACGGGAAGGAGCTCCACTATTTCTTCATCCGGGGCCGGCTGCAGAACGCCACCAAGGACCCCGACGTCACCGGCTCCCGGCACGTCTTCAACCTGATCAAAGGCGACTTCACCTTCGACGAGGCCCAGGACATAGATTCCCCCATAAGCCCCGAGATGACCACCTTCCGCTGGCTCATGAACCGGTCCCTGGAGACCGCCGACCCCCGGGCCATGCAGTGGGTGCTCCTCTCGCCGCACGCCATCCCGCAGGTGGCCTCCATCCCCATCGCCGAGCTGACCGACGACGAGATGAAGATCGCCGCGCTCATAGACGACGACCGGACCATCACCGACATCGTCAAGGCCTCCCCCCTGCCCGAGCGGTTCACCCTCCAGGTCCTCTTCGGCCTGGTCGTGGCGGACACCATCCGACTGGTGCGGACCCTCGAGGTGGTACGGGTGCTGGTGCACGTCATAGACGAGTTCGTGCTCGCCCTGGGCAAGACGCGCCTCACGACCAACGGCGCCGAACGGATGTTCGGAAAGACCCTCTCCGAGGCCATCGTGGACAACCCCCAGCTCGAGCACCTGGAGCTGGGCGGGAGCGTCCAGTCGCTGCACCTGCTCCGCCGCCAGTTCGAGCGGGGGGCCGACGCCCTGAAAATCCTCGGCGAGCTCCTGGAGCGCTACTACAAGGCGGTGAGCGTCTTCATCGAGGGCGCCGAGCTGGCCAAGATCCTCCGGGACATCGCCGTCAACTACTTCCCCCGCCACCGCAACCTGGTCAACGAGCTGCGCATGGACGAGTTCATCACCCACATCATCGAGGACGCGGCGCCGCGGGAGCGGGAGCGGTTCTGGACCGCCGTCCTGGCCGACGAGGGCGGCCGGAGCATCCTGGGCTAGGCCGGGGGTGGCGGGTGGGGAGGCCGTGTATCCCGTGACCGGCGGTGGCTACCGCGATGGTCGAGCCGTCAACCCCGTGTTTCAAGGGGGCGGGCAGACGGGCCGTGCTTTTCGTTCCGGGTGACGGCCGGCGCAACGGTCGAGCCGTCGCCCCCGCGATTCGCGTTGTCGAGTGGGGAGGTTGCGTTTCTCGTGACCCGCGGCGGCCGAAGCGGTCCGGCCGACCGCCCCGGGGCGCGATTCGGGCGAACGGGTATCCGGGCACACCGCTTAACGGGGACCGGCGTTGGAGGTGGGAGTGGAAATCACGGACGTGCTCAAGAAAACGTACCTCTTCTACACCCTGGATGAGGGCGAGCTGGAGATCCTGGCCCGCAGCGCCCGGGTGGAGAGGTTCCCCAAGGGGCGCGCCATCTTCGACGAGGGGGACGAGGGCGGCCCGCTCTACGTAATCAAAACCGGCCGGGTTTCGATAAAAAAGGCCCTCGACGAACAGGGCCAGCGCTCGCAGCTCGCCGAGCTCGGGCAGTACTTCTTCTTCGGCGAGATCTCCCTCTTCGACGGCGGCAAGCGCTCCGCCTCCGTGGAGGCCGTGGAGGACACCGAGTGCGTCATCATCGAGAAGAGCGACTTCTGGGCGGCGATGATGGCCAACCCCGCCTCGGCCCACAAGGTCTACCGGGCGATCCTCTCGGTGCACTCCAACGCGATCCGGCGGGCCAACGAGCGCTTCCGCGAATTCCTCGGCACCGCCCTGGGGGACGCCTGACCCGCCCGGCTGAAAGGTGGGTCAGTCACTTCGACCAGTATAGAGGCGCCTCACCGCGCCTTTTTTAATGTAAAGCGGGCGACTGTTCCCTTCCCGCGGCATGGCGAACGGATCGACTTACCGCCGTCGCCCATCGCCGACGGTGGATATTCCTTCCCTTAGTGCGATCCGGTGTATGCTATAATCACGCTCCGTTCGTTTCCAATAACAACGGGAGGGGCAATGAAGCGCATCGGTTTGTGTGTCCTGCTGTTGGCCGTGGTGGCGCTGGCCGGTGAGAGCTTCCTGGTGAAACTCTGGAATGCCGACGGCGGCGGCTGGGGCGAGTGGAATACCTCCATCCCCGGCGGCACCGCTACCGCCATTGACGTGGACCACGGCAATATCCTGATCACCTTCGCCTCCGGCGCCACCGACGGGAAGTTCTTGGTCAAGCAGTGGGGGTCCGACGGCGGCGGTTGGGACGAATGGAAGAATGCCGGCGCGGGCGGGGTTCCCGTCGGCATCACTGCCGGCAACAGCAAGATCTACATCCTCTTCGCCTACCAGGACGGCGCCGACGGCAGCTTCCTCGTCAAGCAGTGGAACACCGATGGCGGCCACTGGGGCGAATGGATGACCTCCGTTCCCGGAGGCGTTCCCGTCTCCGTGGCCATTGACGGGGAAAACATATACATCCTCTTCCGCAAGGCCGGGGCATAATTCGGCCTGCCCCTTGAAGTAACCGGGAACCGGCGCGCGGGTCGACCACAAGGTCGGCCCTTATCTCGCCGCGACCGGTTATGCACGGCCCGATGCAGTCTCTCTCTCCCCGCTGGAGCGTCGCCTACGGGGGGCTGCCTTATAATAAACAGGGCGGGGTACTCGAGCCTCCGCCCTGTTTTGCACAATTCGAATCCGATCAGCCCTCAGGCAGACCTAGGTCGGCCCCCGCGTCCGCAAGAGCTAGATGTCGGATAGGCCGGATTACTTCCTGCTGCGAGATTCGTCTCGGGTCAAGGGGCGCCCCGTTTGGTACAATAGTGGACACAACCAACCGGGGGACAGCTTGAAATCGGTCGTTCGCACCATTCTGGCGCTCCTCTTCCTCGCGGGCGTGACGGCCTGCGGCGGTTCCGACCCCGGGGGCGCGCCGCCCCTGGCGCCGCCGCGGCTTCTCCTCCTGGTGGAACGCGCCGAAGGCGGGTCCGACGCCGCCCTGGAGGCCGGACTCTCCACCCTGGCCAACGACACCGCCGCCCGCGGCTGGCGCATCACCCTGCCCGCGGACGGTGTCCCCGAGCGGACCCTGGTCCTCTATGAGCCGGCCTACGGCGCCGTCGCCCGGGACCTGGCGCTCCTCTTTTCCCTGGGTGAGGACCGGCTGGTCGCGGTCCCCCCGGGCGCCCAGGAGGCGGCGGTCGTCCTGCGCTTCGGCTCCGACTACGACCTGGAGTCGCTGGCGCCCCGGCCCGGCGGCGAGCCGCCCGTCGTCTCCCCCGACGAGCTGGCCGAAATGGGTTACGCCGAGGGCACCGTCGTTTACGTGGACATCTCGGAGTGCCGGGCCACCCTCTTCGTGGACGGCGCGGCGGTGAAGACCTGGCCGGTGGCGGTCGGCGGTCCGTCGTCGCCCACGCCCCCCGGCGTGTACGAAATCGTCCGCCTCAAAGAGGACCCCACCTGGAGCTGGGAGGGCCGGAGCTACCCGCCCGACGACCCGGAGAACGGCCTCGGATCGCGCTGGATAGGCATAGACCTCCCCACCTACGGCATGCACGGGACCAACGAGCCCGACCTGATAGGCACCGCCGTGAGCCACGGCTGCGTCCGGTCCCTGAACTCCGACGTCGAGGAGGTCTTCGGGTACCTTTCTCTGGGCGACACGGTAATCTGGGCGGAGTAGGAGGAATCATGCTGAACGTACCCGAGGAAGAGCTTCGCCGTCTGTGCGGGCGGTGGGGGATTCAGCGGCTTTCCCTTTTCGGGTCGGTATTACGGGGGGAATCGGGTCCCGAGAGCGACTTGGACCTCCTGGTGGAGTTCGAGGCCGGAGCCCAAATAACGCTCCTGGATTTCGTCAACATCCGTGGCGAATTGGGTCGGCTTTTTGACAGGAGAATAGATTTAATCAGCAAGAGAGGCCTGAAGAACAGCGGCAACGCGTTGCGCAGGGAGGAGATTCTCAGCACGGCGAGGACGATATATGAAAAAGCGTGACAGGACTTCCCTGGGGGATATCCTCGAAGCCGCGGAGCGCATCCTGGATTACACTCGGGGAAGAGTTAAAGCGGACATCGAGGCCGATAAAATGATTCAGGATGCCGTTGTACGTCGCTTTGAAATCATCGGCGAGGCAGCGAAGAGACTTTCGGTCGAGCTGAAGAAAAATCACCCGGCTCTGGACTGGGCGGCGATGGCTGGAATGCGGGATGTTCTCATTCACGAGTACGACGTTGTTGATATAGATATAGTCTGGGATACCCTCAATTCGGAAGTACCCAAAATAATCGAGTATCTGCGCGGAATACTGCACGATGGATAAGCGTAGTCCATGCACCTTGAAATAAACGCCCCGAGGGGCGTTTTTTTAAGCGATATCAGATGTCGGTCGCGTCACCCACCGGCGGAGACTCCCCTCAACCGCACTCGGCCGCCTTCAGCGCCGGCGCCCCTTTACCCTCCTCCAGCCCCAGCGCCCGGGTGAGCCGCGTCAGCCCGATCCCGCCGCCGAACCGCGGGTACATCTCCAGCGCCAGGTAGGCGTCCAGCTCCCCCGTCACCCGCCCCTCCCCGAACAGCTCGAAGAGCTTCAATGCGTACTTCCCGTGGCTGACGGCGTGGAAATTGGCCCGCATCCCCTCGGGGTCGCAGCTCCTCTCCGCGCTGCCGATGGTCTCCATCCCGTGGAGGATGACGTCCACCTTGTTGAAGAGCCGGTCCCCGATCTCCTTCATGTTCCAGAACGGGTGCGACCGGAAGGGGAACCGGGTCAGGATGACGGGACGGCCGTAGTCCCGTTCCAGCAGCTTCTCCTCGCGCGCCCCGACGGCCGCCGAGCCGTACCTCCCGCACACCGCGTCGTACTCCATGACGCGGGGCGCATCCATGCCCAGGTCGCGGAGCAGCTCCTCTTCCAGGGCCACCAGGTCGCCCACGTCCCCCCGGGCCTCGAACTCGAACATGGGAAAGACCAGATCGTGCCGGCCGGGGATTGGGTGGGGCTCGTTGCGGTACGACGTGCTCGCGCAGAAGACGCCGGGCCAGGAGGGGTGGGTCAGAAGCTCCCGCTCCAGCCACATCTGCCCCGTTTGCGGCAGGGGCCACTTCTCACCGGCGAAGGTGAACATACTCACCGTGTAGGGGTCCTCGCAGGCGGCCAGGATGGACAGCCGCGACTGCACGGGGACCTCGATGAAGCCTCTTTCGGCGAAAAATTTCCTGAGCCTCGTCGTGGCGTCGTGGAACCGTTTCGCGTCCTGCATCTCGTCCTCCCTTTCCCTGGGGTTTTAAAAAAAGGGGGGGAAGACCCCCCGCGAGCGTGGAGAAAACCGGGCCCGCCGGGCTTTTTTTTCGGGCGGCCCGACCGGGAGGCGTAAAAAAAAGGGGGAAAAATCCCCCTCGAGAGCGGTGGAACCCGGGCCGGTCGGACCTTTACCGGGAAGCCGTATTTTATCTTTCGGGGACAGGCGCGCCCCTTCTCGTGTCGGCCTTGCCGCGCTAAAATTTCCGTGATTCTAACAGCGGAAATTTTCCTGTCAAGCCTTTTTTCAGGGGCGGTCGGGTCGGCTTCGTGAAAAAGCCGCCGCGCCCTTGAGCGTGGCGGCTCTTTCTTTTTAGGTGGTCCAGCGCAGCGGCGCTCCGTCGGCGCCTAGAGGAAGTAGCCGACGCCCGCGGAGAAGAAGACGTTGCCCATCTCCGAGGAGGGGTCCAGGTAGACCGCCGGCTCCGTGTCCGTCTCGGCCTTCCAGAGCATGCGTTCCACGTCCACCCCGCCCTGGAGCCAACCGCCCTCGAGGTGCAGGAAGAGGTCGCCGAAGTAGACGTCCGCCGCCAGGGAACCCCCGATGCCCACCCCTTCCCATTCAATCGAGGTGCGGGTGACGAGTTCGTTGTAGCCCTCCAGGCCGGGGACCATGTTCTGCGGCTCCTGCCCCGCCCCGTAGTAGAAGAGCTGCGGGATGAGCATCAGGTCCAGCCAGTCGTTGTAGTAGAGCGAGAAGGGCATCTGGAGCGACAGCAGCGTGGCCATGACGTGGAGGTCGAACTCGCTCGACATTTTCCCCGGGTCGTCGTAGGGGTAGTCGAGGACGGCGTAATTGACCTGGGCGCCCAGCTTGACCCACTCCCGGATGGGAAACAGGATCTTGAACGAGATCCCGAGGACCTGGTGGTCCAGAAACTCGTAGCTCGGTATCTCGCGGTAGTCGTACTCGGTAAGGACGACGCAGGTCTTGGTGGGGAACATGGCGACGCCGGCGCCGATCTGGATGTAGCGCTCGTCGAAGAACTCGTCGTCGGCCTGGGCGGCGGCGACCGCGCACAGAACGAGGGCGGTGATGAGGAGACGTTTCATCGGACCTCCATCCGCGGGGCGTGGTCGGGTCGGAAAAAGAATTACCCCCGCATTTTACCACACCAGCGCGGGGCGCTGGACCCCGTTACCGCGACGAAAATTATTCGTGTTACGAATGGGTTTTGCCGCGAGCGGAAGCGGCGGGGATTAAAGTCCCCGCCCTACATTTAATCGAATGGCGTCTCGTCAATCGTACATTGCGTGAAACCGCAAGCATCTGAAATTCCTTTTGCCCACCTGTAGTATGACGCCTTCGTGGTCCCGCCCGTTCAGCTTCAAATCGACGTTCGCCACCTTCTCCCCGCCCAGCTTCACCCCGCCCTGCTCGATCAGCCGCCTCGCCTCGCCATTGCTCTTGGTCAGGCCGGCGTCCTTTATCACCGCGCATATCCAGTTGTTCCCATCGGTGACGAAGAACTCCTCGACCTCGTCGGGGACCTCTTTTTGGCGGAAGATTTTTTCGAAGTGCTCCTCGGCCACTTTGGCGGCGGCGGCGCCGTGGTAGAGCGCCACAATCTCACGCGCCAGCCGCGCCTTGGCGTCCCGCGGGTTCAGCCCGCCCGACGCCATCCCCTCCTCCAATTTCCGGATCTCCGACGGCTCCACGTCCGTGGCCAGGGTGAAATACTTGACGATCAGCCCGTCCGGGATGCTCATCGTCTTGCCGTAAATTTCCTCGGGCGGCTCGCCGATGCCGAT
>MFAF01000132.1:0-9038 GCA_001774505.1 Candidatus Coatesbacteria bacterium RBG_13_66_14
ACATTGCCTACAAGGTTGAGTACGAAGGTGACATACTCTTAGGCTACACGCGCTGGAACCCGATAACGGATGAGCGGCTCGATATCAGAGGTATTAAGGTAACCCATCCCCAAGTGAATGATCAGCAACTCGATGATAACTGGGACATTGAGGTTGATTCCGAAGGAAACGCCCACATCTTCTTCGACCAGTCTCTCAACTTCGAGTATGCAAACCCGATTTCAATTGAAACCTGTTGGGCAAAGGTTCCCTTTGATTCCGAGGGTGATTGTGAGTCGAAGATATTGTCGCGATTCATCATCGATAACTTCGATGATAGGGCAATAAGAGGGACCATCGACGATGATGATTTGATACACATGATTTGGGCGGGGATGCTTGATTATGTGCAAGGGTGGATCTACTACTCAATGGATACGGATGGAGACGAGGTAACAGGTTACAAAAAAGCTTTCGCTCCCCCATGGGACACTGACTTAGGTAATACAAACACCGAATATAATAATGGAAATATAGCCGTAGTTGGTTTCAACAGCGATCGTCTTGTCTTTGGACGAACAGACCTTGAAGGGGAAATTTACGAAGATATAGATTATATAAGTGATGAGGTTATTCATTCGCCATACTACGATGAGATTCGGTTTATTCATCACAACAACGGTTTTGTCTGCATTGTATGGCCGGATGATCACGACCTCTGGTATATGTACACCCTTGACGGCTTTGCCGTTGATGATCCCAACCTAAATGCTGACATCAAAGACGACGGCATCCTCATCTCCTGGTGCGAGGAGGGTGAGTTCATCGGCTCCACCTGGCGCTTGGAGCGTGATGGGGAGCGCCTAGTCAACCTCTCCGGCGACGCCCTCTACCGCTACCTCGACCGCGACGCCGAGCCAAACGTAACCCACCTCTACACCCTCGAAGCCGTGCTCCCCGATGGCTCCATCCGGCGCTTCGGTCCCGTGGAGGCCGCCTGGCCGGGACCGGACTCTGACCGCTTCACCCTCTACACTCCCTACCCATGCCCGGCGACGGACCGGGTGACCTTCGGCTACTACCTCCCGGAGGACACAAGAAACGTAGAGCTCTCGCTCTACGACCTTTCGGGCCGGCTCGTGGAATCCTCCGTGAACGTTCCCACCGCCCCCGGCCGCCATGAAATCAACTACGACGCCTCGGCACTTCCCCCCGGCGTGTACCTCGTCCGCCTTGCCGCCGACGCGAGTAATCTCACCCGGCGGGTGGTCATCGCGCGGTAGCTCCAAATTGCCGTAGGGCGGGGGCTCTGTACCCCGCCCTTATTACCCCTCTCCCTCGCCCTCCCCCCAAAGGGGGGAGGGGACATGCGGTAGCCCTCACCCCCATCCCCTCTCCCACACTGGGAGAGGGAAATACATACGGCGGCACGTGGAAGGACCGCCCTACATCGTTTAATTGCCGTAGGACGGGGGTTTGAGTGCCCCCTCTTTTTTCATTGTGTATTCTTGGTTATCGGCTGATGATTAGACGCTTGACGAGTGCATCTTCAGCAGTTTTCAAGCGGTACAGATAAACACCGCTCTGGGACAAGGAGCAGTCCCAGACGACCTCGTGCCGACCGGCGGTCACCTCGCCATTCACCAGCGTCGCCACCCGCCGCCCCGCCAGGTCGTAAACCGCCAGCTCCATCGGCCCATCGTCCGGCAAGGTGAATGCGATAGTTACCGTATCCGACGCCGGCGAAGGGTAGGGCTCGCTCAAAGACAAGGCCAGCCCCTCAGGCTCGATGCGCACCGCCTCCGTGGGGCCGAGGCGGCAGACCGTCCCGTCGGCCTCGGTAACATCCAGCCAGTAGCGGTAATCCACTCCCGGCTCAACACCGCGGTCCAAGTAGAGCGTCGCTGAGCCGGGGAGGGCATCGGCGTGGAGCGGTGCAATCTCGCCATCCACTTCCCGCAGTACCTGGATCCATGAAGGGATATCGCCGGTAACCGTCCAGTTTACTAAAATACCGTTATCGGTCGAATCGGCCGACAATTCCGCGAGCTCGACGCCCACGCCAGACCAGTAGATAATGATATATTCGAATGTGGGGTTGGCTTCATTGTCGTAGGAGTCCAGCGTTATTTGATACTGGAAGTAGCGTTTCCCGTCGGCGATGTAATCCGACAGGTCGTCGCCGGAAGAATCCACTTCGGTCCAGGTTCCCATTTGACCGGGAGCGCTACCGGCGCGGACCTCGACGGTGAGGCTGGTTTCGGCGGGCACGTCCGCAGTCCACCGTATAATGCCCCACACAGGTTGGGTTTCCGTGTCCAGAATCGAACTCTTCAACCAGCCCGTGGAGGCAATCCCGATCAACTCCCACCAGGATATGGGGTCGTTACCCCAGACCGCGCCCGCGACATCGAGAGCTTCGTCGCCGTTGATATCAGCTGCGTAAACGCTAGCGGCGCTGATAACATCACCATCTACCAGGTGGATGGTCCAGGAAGTCCCCGAGCCGTCGTCGTTTTCCCACCAGATGATGTCATAAGAACTGGAAGCCGCGCAGAGACCATCTATATCGTCATCGCCGTCGATGTCGGCGGCGTAGGCGGAACAAGCACCGCCAATTCCGTGAGATATGGAGTGTTTGGTCCAGGTGGAGCCCGAGCCGTCAAGGTTCTCCCACCAGGCGATTTCGTCATCCCAGGATGATGTGCCGATGATATCGAGGTCCTCGTCGCCGTCCACGTCGGCGGCGTAAACCGAGCTGGCCTGGATGACTTGATCTACATGATGCGCCGTCCAGGACGTACCCGAACCGTCGGTGTTTTCCCACCAGGTGATGTCATACCCGTATAAGGCAGCGCCGAGGATGTCCGTGTCATCGTCGCCGTCAACGTCAGCCGCATGGACCGAGTATGGACAGTCGTAACCGGATTGAACCGCGTGCTCGGTCCAGCTCATGCCCGAGCCGTCCGTGTTCTCCCACCATGTAACCTCGTCGGCCTCGGAAGCCGCGCCGAGAACATCCAGGTCGTCGTCGCCGTCAAAATCCGCGGCGTAAGCACAGCTGGCGCCGTCGAAGGCGCCGTCCACTTCGTGCTCAAGCCAGCCGCCTCCCGTACCGTCGTTCTCCCACCATACGATGTCACCACAATCCAGGCCGGCACCGAGGATATCGAGGTCGTCGTCTCCGTCGATGTCCGCGGCGTGAACCGAGTAAGCTCCGTCGAAGTCGCCGTCCACCGTGTGTCTGGTCCAGGATGTTCCCAAACCGTTTCGATTCTCCCACCAGGCGATGTCGTCGGCACCCCAGGCCGCTCCCAAGATGTCCACATCCTCATCGTCGTCTATATCGGCGGCGTAAACGTCAATGGCGTATTCGAAATCGCTGGCGACAAGATGCTCGACGGATTCATAAACGAGTGAAAACTCTCCCCACGTCGTGTAGTAGTCGATGTTTTCAGAACTGGCAAAATAGTAGGACCAATCTGTGACGGGACCCGGCACGCCGCCGCCGCCGGCCCACTCGGTTTGAGCGGCGCTATCGGCGGATGCGCTGATTGCCAAACCAAGTAGGAGGCAAGAGAGAATCTTTCTCATTAAAAAAACCTCCAATTTGTACTACACACCAAAATTATAAACTTATTTTGTTGATGTTGCCACCGTAGAAAGAGAACGAGCCGGTAAAGCCTGAGCCCCCTTTGGGGCTCTTATTTGAGTATTGAAGGCGTTACATAATATTCGACTGCTCTGCCAGCTGAGCTACAGCGGCGCGCGGGGTACTGTAACACCGCCGGTGGATTGGGTCAAGATGCCATCAGACACCCTCAAATCGCCCAGGAGAGGAGATTATAGTGAAAGAACGGAAGACCATGATTTTTTAATTAATCGGATCACCATGATTTCCAGGCAGTTACGCCATCTCGGGTAGTGAGGTGGTTCATTTGTATTTAAGATTACTTATAGTGGTGATAATTGTTTTCATACGCGCAGGAGTGGACCGTAGGTCAGGTTGTTCGACGAACAACAGACGAGGGTATCCCACAAATGAGGGGGTGGACCGGGTCACCCGCGGGCGGGACGGGAGCGGATCAGGCGGGGGACGTCCCGGATGAGCTTGAAGACACCTAAGAAGATGACAAAGAACTCAAGGCGGCCCAGGAACATCCCC
Organism: Candidatus Coatesbacteria bacterium RBG_13_66_14; assembly: GCA_001774505.1. Classification (GTDB taxonomy): domain Bacteria; phylum RBG-13-66-14; class RBG-13-66-14; order RBG-13-66-14; family RBG-13-66-14; genus RBG-13-66-14. The sequence continues at coordinate 4,145 of MFAF01000132.1, forward strand.
AGGGTTTCCGTCCACAGCACCGCCGGCGGGGCGCCGGGCAGGGTGACTCCGACGGAAAGACCCACCGTACCGAGCGCCGAGGCGAACTCGAAGAGTGAATCGCGCAGGGAATAGCCGTGGGCGACGAGGATGAGTGTGCCCACGAGGTAGGTCAAGAGGTAAAGGGTGACGAAGGCGCCGATCTGCCGCAGGCGGTCATCCTGGATGAAAACCCGCTGCTCGCCCTCCCACACGGCGTGCTCGATGACGGCGGAGCGGGGAAGGAAGGGGCGCTTGATCTCCCAGACCAACGCCTTGAAAAGGAGGTACACCCGCATCTGCTTGATACCGCCGGCGGTGGAGCAGGTGCCGCCGCCGATCAGCATCAGGGCAATCATGATCAGGATGCCGAGACCGTTCCAGCCTCCGTAGCCTACGGTGGCGAAACCGGTGGTGGTGAGGGCCGTGACTGACTCGAAGGCGGCGACCCTCAGCGCCTTGCCTAAGGTGGGATAGAGCGCGAGGGTGGTGCCTAGGAGCAGCAGGATGATACAGACCGGCAGCACCACAGCCTGCAGCCGGACCTCCCCGTTGCGCATCACGGTGCGCAGCCGGCCGTGCATCAGGTGATAGGAGGTGACGAAGCTCAGGTTGCCGGCGATCATCAACACGATTGTGATGGCCTCGATCAACGGGGAATTCCAGTAGCCGTAACTCTCCGGATGGGTGCCGAACCCGCCGGTGGAGAGGGCGGCGAAGGTGTGGTTGACGGCGTCGAAGAGGCTCATCCCCGCCAAGGTAAGAGTCGTAATCCCGATCACGTTGTAGATGGCGTAGATCAGGAGCACCAGGCGGGCGGAGCGGCGCACGTGTGGCACGAGTTGCTCGCGGCCCTCGGCGGAGGAGACGCTGGGGCCCGTCGGCCCGGTGAGGGCGGAAAGCATGATGATCGCCAGCCCCGCGCCGCCGGAGAGCTGCATCAGACTGCGCCAGAAGAGGATCAGCGGCCCGGCCTGGGTCACGTCCACCACCGAGAGGCCGGTTGTGGTCCAGCCGCTGACGCTCTCGAAGACGGCCTGGGTGAAGTTGAGGCCGTTGCCGATCATCAGGGGCACCGCCGAGGCCAGACAGGCGCCGACCCAGCTTAAGAGGACTATCACCCCGCCTTCCGTGAAGGAGAGGTCGAGGGGCTCCCGGGGACGCAGCCCGCGCCAGAGCGCGAGCCCCAGGGCGCAGAAGGCCAGCCCCGGATAGAGGAATGCGGCGGCCCGGGGAGCATCCTCCGGATAGAACAGCAACAGCGCCAGCGGGACCAGCATCAGGGCGCCCACCATCGCCCACACGGCCCCGGTGAGGGAGAGGATGGCCCGGTAGCGCAGCCGCAGTGAACTACTTTCCAGTATCGTTTCCAAGGGTCAGCGCTCCGGACCCAGGAGGGCGGAAAGCACCCGGCCGTGGTTGGCTGGAAGCGTGACGACGATCAAGCGGTCACCCGGGCGAGGTTCCACCGTTCCCGCGGGAAGGATCAGGCGGCCCTCCCGCACCAGGCAGGCGACGAGGGATTCCTCCGGCAGCTCCAGCCGGCCGAGCGGCTGTTCCGTCGCCGGAGCTCCCGCGGGCAGCTCTAATTCGGTGATGTTCACCGCTCCCCCCGCCACCGGCACCAGGTTGGTGATGCCGTCCAGCGCCGAACGCTGCTCGACCAACCCGGCGATGGTCGGGGTGGGGCAAAAGGCCTCCACACCCAGACGGCGGAAGACATCTTCGTTGTCCGGGTCATTGACCAGGGCCAGTACCCGCGGGATGCCGAAGCGGAGGGCGGCGAGCTGACAGGAGACCAGATTGTCCGCGTCGCTTGAGGATACGGCGAGGAAGGCGTCGGCGCCGAGCGCCCCGGTTTCCTCTAAAAGGATCGGGTCCGCCAGCGCGCCGTGGACGACGACCGCCTTGAGGCGTTGGGCCAGTTCACGGCACTCCTCGGCACGGGGGTTGATCATCGAGACGCGCCAGCCCTTGGAGATGAAGGTCCGGCAGAGGTAGTAGAGGGTCCGCCCCGTTCCGGCCAGGATGATTCTCATCGCTCCTCCCCAGGCAGCCGGCCCTCGGTCACCGCCTGCAGGAAGAGTTCCGCGGCGACGGTGATGGGACAAATAGTTTCGATGCCCAGCTCCTGGTAGATGTCATCATTACGGGGGTCGTATACCCTGGCCAGCACCCGCGGCACCTTAAAGACCTTCAGCGCCGTCTGTGCCACCAGCAGGTTGACGTTGTCGTCATGGGTGGCGGCCACCAAAAGATCGGCCCGATCCAGCTTGGCCTGCCGCATCACCCCCGACTCGACGGCGTCCCCCGTCAACCGGAAACCCCCGAAGTGCGGGGAGAGAAGCTTAAACGACTCCTCGTGTAGATCAACGATCACCACGCTGGCTCCCCACTGGCTGAGGGTGTTGGCCAGATAGGAACCCAATCGGCCGCAACCCACGATCACGATGTACTTGCCGTTCATCCGACCTTTTTTGTCCTGCATCGGCCCACCTCATCACGAGTCAGCGTAAAGAGCGGAGTGAAGAGCGTTCATTATCAAATGCCGTCGAGAGAGATGGCGCCGTCGCGACCGATGGTGGTGGCGCGCTCTAAATTGGCCATGGCCGGGGCGTAGGACTCATCCAGACTGACCGCCGTACGGTAGAATCGAATGGCCTCGTCCATCTTTCCGTCTATCTCCAGCAGGGCCCCCAGCAGGTTGAAGGCCTCCGCCGAGGAGGGTTCGAGGGACACCGCCCGATGCGCCGCCAGGAGGGCCGCCGTGAAGTCCCCCTCGTTGATGGAGCGCTTGCAGAGCTCGATCACCGTGGAGTAATCCGTGGCATCGGCGGACAGCTCGCCGCGCTGGAGCACCGTCTGCACCAGCTCGCGGATCTCCTTGGGGGTGAACGGCTTCTGGATGAAGTCCACCGCCCCCAGCTTCATCGCCTCCACCGCACTCTCGATCGTGCCGTAGGCGGTGATGATGATCACCCGCACTCCGGCGCGGAGTTCCCGCATGCGCCGCAGCACCTCCAGCCCGTTCATCCCCGGCATCTTCAGGTCCAGCAGCATCAAGGCGTATGGGCTATGTTCCAGCTTCTGTAAAGCTTCTTCGCCGTTGACCGCCGTCTCCACCCGCACCCCCAGGGTTTCCAGGGCCTGGGTCAGGGTCAGGCGGATGTTCTTTTCGTCATCCACCACCAGCACCGTCGTTGTCGTCATTGGATTCCTCCCGTTCATTCCGCAATGGGCAGGGTGAAGATGAAGCTGCTCCCCTGGCCGGGGACGGATTCCACCCAGATGCTTCCCCCGTGGGCGCGGACTATCTCCTTGGCGATGGCCAGTCCCAATCCCGATCCGCCGGCCTGTTCATCACCCCTCACCTGCACGAACTTGTCGAAGATGCGGGACTGATCTTCCGGAGCAATACCCGGACCGTTGTCCTGCACCGCCAGGTGGACCCTTTCCCCGACCCGCTGGGCCCAGAGGCGTATCCAGCCGCCCCGCGGTACGTACTTCAGGGCATTGCCCACCAGGTTGGTCAGTACCCAGTTAATTTTGTCGGCGTCGGCCAGCACGTCCGGCAGGTCCTTCGGAAGACGCAGTTCCAGGGCGACGCGTTTATCGAGGGCCGTCGGCCGTGTCAGGGATTCCACCCGCTCGCAGAGCCCACGTACCGCCACCGGCGCCAGCACCATCTCGATCCGTCCGGCCTCTATCTTGGAGAGATCCAAAAGATCGCTGATCAGGCCCTTCAGCCGGGCCACCTCTTCCCGTGCCGCCTCCAGCAACTCCCGGTCGTTCTCGTTCAGCCGGTTCGCCGTGTTCTCCAAAAGCAGCTCCACGCTCATCCCGATACTGGTGAGCGGCGTGCGCAGCTCGTGAGAGGCCGACATGACGAATTCACTCTTCAGCCGGTCGAGCTCCTTGAGGCGGGTCACGTCGTGCAGCATCACCACCACGCCCGAAAGCGCTTCCTCACGGTTGCGCACGGGGGTGATGGTGAAGGAGTAGTGGCGCGTGGCGTCCTGCCGGCGCAGGCTGATGACGTCGTTGTCGTCGTCCGGGTCCGGCGGTCGTCCCTCTCGGACGGTCTGCCGCACGCCCTCTATCAGCCGCTCGTGCCGGACCACATCTCCGAAGCGGCGCCGTTCCACCTTCTCGTATCCCAAATCGAGAATGCGCCGGGCGGCGGGATTGACGCTCAACACCTCCAATTCGGGGGACACCACCACGATCCCGTCGTCCAGGCCCGCCAGGATCGCCTCGTTTTTCAGCTTCTCGTTGACCAGCTGCTCCAGGTTCATGTTCTGATAGATGCCGAGCTTGTCGGTCATTTTATTGAACTCGTCGGCCAGCCGCCCCAACTCGTCGTTGCTCTTCAGCGGGATTTTGACGGAGTAATCCCCCTCCGCCAGCCGACGCGTGGCCTCCGTCAGGTGGTCAATAGGTTTCACCAGCATCCTCGACACCAGCACGCTGAACCCCAGTCCAATCAAGAGTCCCGCCCCGCCGATGATCACCATGGACCAGACGTCCTCCATCCCCAGCTCCTGGGCGTCGGTGCTGGCCTGGTACATCCGCAACTGATTCAACTCCCGCAGGGTGCTGACCTTCAGACGCACTTTATCCAGTTGGGGAACCACGGCCTGCCGGTAGTATTGCAGCCCGGCGGCGGGGTTGACGATGAGCAGCCGGTTCAAATCCTGGTAACGGGTGAGCAGTGTCGTGTATTCCTTCTCGATGGAGTCAATCACCGCCCCCTCGCCGCTGATGGTGATGTTGTCCCGCCCCCGCCCCAGCCACTGCAGGAAGTCCGACTGTTCCTCCAACAGGTGGACCTGGCTGTCCGGATCGTCGCCGGTTAGCCCCTCGTAGATCGTCAGTT
>MFAF01000132.1:9095-15589 GCA_001774505.1 Candidatus Coatesbacteria bacterium RBG_13_66_14
CGCGTAGAATGCCCTCGATGGCGTTGCTGAGCAGCGAAAGATGATAGATGGCCAATGCCAGAACGAGCCCGATCAGCGTGAGCGGGATGCCGTACCCGATAAGAATGCGTCTGCGCAACGTCATCCCGGCTCCTTTTCCCCGGCGAAGTTCCGGGGTATAGAAAAACGCCCAACCCGGGCGTGAGCTTATCTGTGGCTCCGTTCACTCGGGGGCACCCGGCGCGGCTTAATGCGACCCTGGTGGGACGTCAAACCTCACCCTCATTTGTCCCGGCGCCATTATAGCACCATCTACCCGGTAAATAATTGTGATTCTCTTCTCAATCATCACCGCACCCGGGGAGTGCCTTCACCCGGCGGGTGGTAATCACGAGGTGGCCCTCACCCTTGGTCCCTCTCCCGGAGGGAGAGGGAAAACGCGTATCGCCGCGTTTACGTTCCCTGCCCTCACCCTAGCCCTCTCCCTAAGAGGGAGAGGGGATAGCTGCAACCTTCACCCTAACCCGTCGGCACGCCGCTCCCTGAAAGGGAGAGGGGAACGCTACACCCCCCTCACCACGGCCCGTAGGCGAGCCTCCCCCAGAAGTGGGAGGGGGTTACTAGGCCGTCGTTTTCACCTCGACCATTGATCTGTGTATAATCGAATCTCCTCATTCCCGCGGCGGGCATGACGGCTTTCTCGAATCTCAGCGAATCCCAGGCGCGGCGGCTGGCCCTGAAACGCCAACTCCTGGGCGGCGACACCGGTCTGCCCCCCGGCAAGGAGGGGGCGCTCCGCTGCATCGAGCGGCTGGGCTACGTGCAGATAGACACGGTCAACGTCATCGAGCGCGCCCACCACCACACGCTCTGGACCCGGCTGCCCGACTACCGTCCGGAGCACATAGACTCGCTCCTGGCCGAGGATCGGAAGGTTTTCGAGTACTGGGGACACGCGATGTGCTACCTGCCGCTGGCGGATTTCCGCTTCTACTTGGGCAAAATGCGCTCATTCCCCGACTGGTCGAGTTGGCAAGCCCCCTTCGTGAAGAAGCACGCCAAGCTCATGGAGGAGGTATACGCCCGCATCCGCGCCGAGGGTCCCCTGGCGGCCAGGGACTTCGGCGGCACGGCCAGGAGCAAGGGCTGGTGGGAGTGGAAACCGGCGAAAATAGCCCTGGATCTCCTCTTCACCCAAGGACTGCTGATGGTGGACCGTCGGGAGAAGTTCCAGCGGTTCTATGACATCGCCGAGCGGGTGCTGCCCGACTGGGTGGACACCACCCTTCCCGACGAGGACGAGCGGGAGCTTTTCTTTACCCGGCGGGCGCTCGCCGCCCAGGGCGTCGCCACGCTGAACGACATCCGACTCCACCTGCGGCGATCGCCGAAAAAGCGGACATACGCGGACCGGCTGGTGGAGGAGGGGGAGGCGGTCCCTGTGCACGTCGAGGGCCTGGACACGGAGTTCTTCGCCCTGCGGGATACGCTCGACAATTTTGTCGACGCGCCGGTCGAAGGGCTGCACCTGTTGAGCCCTTTCGACAACCTCGTCATCCAGCGGGACCGGCTCAAGCGGCTCTTCGGCTTCGACTACGCCCTGGAGTGCTATAAGCCGCCGGCGCAGCGGGTCAGGGGCTACTTTGCGCTGCCGATTCTATTTGGGGAAAGTTTCGTCGGCCGGGTGGACGCCAAGGCGGACCGGAAGGCGAAAAAACTGCTGGTGCGGGGGTTGTGGTGGGAGGATGGCGCGCGCGTCGGGGAAGAGCTTAAGTGTGCGTTGAGGATGAAGCTGGAGGGGCTGGCCGCCTTCAACGGCTGTGCGGAGGTGATCGGCCCGAAGAGAAAGTAGAAGCCGGTTTATTTCAAGAAGGAGGAGAGATGAAATACTTCGTACTGGCCATTCTGTTATTCGTATCCGGGGCCTGTTTTTCCGATGAAGAAACCGCGGCGGCCGTGGAGGTGGAGCTTTACAAACCGCCCTTCGAGGCCTGGCTAGCCGTCCACGGCGGTGTGTCGAGCGACTTCGCCGGCTACTTCGGCGGAAGCGCCGGGGCCACACTGAACTGGCTCCCGGGAGGCGGCGTGATCTTTCTGGGGGCCGGATACACTTACACTGGCGGTCACGCCAGTGCTGAGGGCATTTCCGGAGACCTGTATCTGAACCAGTTCATGGGGCTCATCGGCTACGGCACCATCGAGTCGGACATCGCCATGGCGGTGGGTTTTCATCTAGGGCTGACCACGCTTTCGGGAACGTTGACCTCGGAAGATGAGACGGCCAGCGGCTCCGCGTCGGTGTTCGGCATGGGTGTCGTCGGCGTGTTCAATTTTCTCCTCGGTGATTTCGGCGGCATCCACTTCGAGGTGCGAACATCGTACCTCTTGGGCAATGAGGCCTACAGCAAGCTGTACTCGCTTCACGTGGGGTACGGTTTCGCCCTGTAGACGGGCGAGTGTGGACGGGGGGCGGTCGAATTGGCCGCCCTTACCTGTAGTCCTTGAGGAGAAACCTGGCGATTAGCCAGTCGCGGAGGCGGACGGGGAGCTTCTCCACGAACGGGCCGCTGCGGAGGGTGGAGCCGACGAAGTAGTGGGGCCGGGGCCTTCGGCTTTCCAAGGCGCGAACGACCGTTGCGGCCACCCTCTCCGGCCTGATGGCCCGGGCCACGGTCCCGGCGGTGAAAGCGAGGGCCCGCTCTATCATCGGGCAGTACAGCGGAAAAATTTCAGTTTCCACCCCGAGGTCATCCCGCTGTTCGCAGGCCTTGTCCCAGATGGGCGTGGCGATGGGTCCCGGGTCCACGAGAATCACGAAAATCCCCCAGGGACGCAGCTCCAGCCGCAGCGAATCGTTCAGGGCCCGGAGGGCGAATTTCGAGGCGCAGTAGGGACCGACGAGCGGCATGGCGCTCCAGCCCGACACGGAGCCGATGTTGACCACCCGGCCCCGCGCCTTCCGCAGAAGCGGCAGGAGGGCCTGGGTCACGGCGACCTGGCCGAAGAGGTTCACCTCGAACTGGCACCGAAGCTCGTCCAGCGGCAGGAACTCCAGCGGGCCGGAGACGTTGACCCCGGCGTTGTTGACCAGGCCGAAAAGCCCTGCCACGCCCGTATCGGCGGCGATGAGGCGGACGGTTTCGGCTATCTGCTCGGGCCGTGTCACGTCGAGCATCACCGGCGTCAGTTTCCCCTCGGCGGCGGCGAGAAGGCTCTCGGCATCCTCAGGTCGCCTGACCCCGGCGTACACGCGGTATCCCCGGTGCGCCAGTTCCAGGGCCGCGGCCCGGCCGATGCCCGTCGAGGTCCCGGTGACCAGCACCGATGCGTCCCGCAACTTCGTCATTCGCACGTCCTTGGGGGTTTCTCGCGGATTATTATACAAAAAAGGAGACAAGGGGTTAAAACCCCTTGTTAGTGTATGGAGGGCCACCTTCAGGCGGCCTTCTGTTAGAAGGTGGCTTTTATTTCCCCCCAGCTTGAATCCTCGACGCCGGCGTCGGGCGTGCCCAGGACACGGAATAAAGCGGACCAAGGGTATTCTTCCCAATCTATGTGGACGTTTCCCCATTCCCTGGCGGTCCAGCCGAAGGAGGGGCCTGTAAAGTAGATTTCGAGCCAGAAAGGCGTCCCGGCTTCAATGTGGATGGATTCACTTTCTCTCAACAGTATCCTACTCTGCCAGATGTCGTAGTTTGCATAATCGGAACCCGTGTCGGTGTCGGTTACGTCGGTGAGGCGATCGCTCCAGTAAGTGCCGTCCGGCTTGCCGTACCAGTCGTAGCGTATCGTCACGATGAAGGGCTGGGGGTGCTCGCCGTCACGGTAAACCGCCCAACAGTCAAAGCCCTTAACCACGGCGGAAGTTTCAAGCACAAAGTCGTCCTGCACATGGTTGAGTCCGCAACTTCCGAGCAGATACAGAGGCCAATAGTAGTCGTCGAAGAAGGGGTCTTCCCAGAGAATCTGCAGGTCATCGTCCCGGGACGGGGGAGAAACACTGGTGAAATCGGTCAAACCCAGCGCGGCCGATAACGCGAGGGTGGAAAGGATGAGGATTGTTTTCCTGATCATGGTTCAACCTCCTTACCTAAGGTCAAGATAGATAGGGTCCCACCACCACCACATCGTCCAGTGATCGTACTTCCATTCTGGGCTGGGACCTCCTGGCGGATTCTCGGGATTCTTGGATATCTCCTCATCGGCCAGCACGTAATCCTCACCGTCCAGAACATACCCACTCACCCAGGTGCGCCTAATCTTGCCCGGGGGTTCAGACCACCAAAAGCCATAGGGTATGAAGTAACTGTGCCAGGGATCGCCAGGGTGGGTCCATTGTCCCTCGGCCTTGAAGCTCCACCGGCAGCCATCCGGCCCCACGAAGAGCGGTCCGGTGAAATCTATATGCGTGACTAGGGTGATGGAGTCCTCGGGGGAAGTTGCGCCGAACATGATTGTGAACAGGTTGGGATCCTCCGCGGGGTTCCAATCCTCCGGCGCGTCTATCGTACCCTTCAGCCTCCAATAACCTTCAAGTGGTTCATTTTCACCGCCTTCCGCAGTTGGGTCGTCCAATGACGGCATGTATTCAGAAGGCGAGAGGGCATCTTCACAGGAAATCAGAAAGAACGCCACGAAAACGAAGAGAAGAGAAGAGAAGAGAAGAGAAGAGAAGAACTTGCGTTTATCCATTTTCCCCCCCGTTTTTTAGACCTATCTCAAGGCTAATTTAATCTAGCACAAAAAAGCAAGGTCGTCAAGGGCCACCGAAAAAAAAGGGCCGCCCGAGGGCGACCTTCCCGTAATCGCCTTTCTCCAAGCCTAGGGGCCGTCGGAGCCGTCGTAGTCGCTTAATCGGCGCCGCAGGGTCGAGAGCGAAATGCCGAGCATCTTCGCCGCCTTGGTCTTGTTGTCCCCGCAGAGGCCGAGGGCGCGCTCGATGTGCTCCCGCTCCACCATCTCCAGGGGGCGGATCGGCTTTTCGTCGTCCTTCATCATGGCGGGGGCCTTCGCGGCGACGAGCTCGATGAGCACCGCGGGGTCCGGTTCCCCGCCGCCGGCGAGTATGAGCGCCCTCTCCAGCACGTTGCGCAGCTCGCGCACGTTTCCCGGCCAGTGGTAAGCCTCCAGGACCTGCAACTGCTCCGGCGGCAGCTCAGTGTAAGCGCCGGCCGTCAACCGGTGCAGGAGGTTGCGGCAGAGCGGCCGGATGTCCTGGGGACGCTCGCGCAGCGGCGGGACGTGGATGGTTATCACCGCCAGGCGGTAGTAAAGGTCTTCCCGGAAGCGGCCCTGTTTTATCTCCTCGACCAGGTTGCGGTTCGTCGTCGCGATGACTCTCACGTTCAGCGGGACTTCGACCGAGCCTCCCAGCCGGCGGATTTTTCTGTCCTCCAGGACGGTCAGGAGCTTGCTCTGCAGGCGGATGGGCATTTCGGCTATCTCGTCCAGGAGCAGGCTTCCCCCCGCGGCCAGCTCGAAGACGCCCTTGCGGCGGTTGGACGCGCCCGTGAATGCGCCCTTCTCGTGGCCGAATAGCTCGCTCTCGATGAGGGTCTCGGGGATCGCCGAGCAGTTGAGCGTGAGAAGCTCCTCGCCGCGGTCGCTCAAGCGGTGGATGGCCCGCGCCACCACCCCCTTCCCCACCCCGGTCTCGCCGGTGATCAACAGGGTGGAATCGCTCTGGGCGGCCAGGGAAACCAGGCGGTCTATGCGCCGCAGGGCGGGAGAGTTGCCCGTGAGCTGGTCGTTTGTGGGGGTGTGGGAGAGCTGGAAGCTGCGTATCTGCTGCTGCCGTTCCAGATCGATGAGCTCGAAGGCCTTCGCCACGGTGAGGTAGAACTCCTCCATCTCCAGCGGCTTGGTCAGGTAGTCGTAGGCCCCGGTCTTCACCGCCTCGACGGCATCGGAGATGGAGCCGTACGCCGTTATGAAGATGATCTTCACCCCGGGGTCGTTCTGGCTGAACTGGCGGGAGAGCTCCAGCCCGTTCGTGTCCGGCAGAATCTGGTCCAGGAGGACGACGTCGGGGTGCCAGGTGTTAAAGAGCTCCACACCATCGCTCCCCGTGTTGGCGAAACGGGCGTCGTATCCCTCCTGCAGAAGGCCGTCGCAGGCCGTTTCGCAGAAACCTGAATCGTCGTCTACTAGAAGAACCTTGGGACGCAGCTTCATCATGCCACCTCGAACGTGGTCCGCCGGGACCAGTGTTGGATTACTTTTTTCAAGACCAGGCAAGAGGCTTAAGCCCCTTGTCCTGTAGTCAGACTGGGAGCTTCGTTGGATTCTCCTCCGAGTAGAGGGGCAGCCACAGCTCCACGGTCGTCCCCTGGTTGGGTTTGCTCTGTATCTTCGCCTCGCCGCCCATCTGCTGCATCCTCTTCTGGACGATGGCCATCCCCAGGCCCGAGCCTTCCGGCTTGGTGGTGAAAAGCGGGGTGAAGACCTTCGTCAGCTCGTCTTCCGGAATTCCGCGCCCGTTGTCGGCCACGGTGATGACGGCCCAGTCGTTCCCC
>MFAF01000132.1:15707-31541 GCA_001774505.1 Candidatus Coatesbacteria bacterium RBG_13_66_14
CCACGTTGATCCGCATGTCGGAGAATGAGTAGTCCACTTCGCAGTCCACGTCGGAGTGGCGCGCCAGGTCCACGAACAGGCCCGATTTCTCCTGAAGGAAGCGGTCCAGGTAAATCGGGACGAGCTCCAGCTTGTCGAACTTCTGGTACTCCTTCAAGACGCCGAGCAGCCGCTCGGCCACCTTGAAGGTGTCCAGGCAGCGCAGGAAGTAGGTCTCTCTCTTTTCGGGGTCGAAGTTCAGATAATTTTTCCAGAGGACGGATAGCGTGGTCTTCAGCGTGTTGAGGGCGTTCCCCATTTCGTGGCGGATGGAGCTGAAGATGTGCTCGGCTTGGTTGATCATGGCCTGCCGCCGGAGCGCCTCGTCGGCTCGCCGCTGGGCGGTGATGTCGCGGCCGACGAAGACGGCCCCGATGAGCAGGTTGGACGGGTCGTAGCGCGGCGTGAGCGTGAGGGAGAAGTCTCCGTCGAGGTGGGCCAGATGAATCTCCCGGGAGAGGCTCTCGCCCGAGCCCCAATTTGCCGGCAGCCGGAACTCCTCGGACGGGTCCGGCGTCCCGTAAAGCACGTCGTAAAAGTGCTCTCCGATCAGTTCTTTGACGTCCCTGGAAAGCCGCGCGGCCAGGGACCTGTTGGCCCGGATGACCCGCCCGGCCGTGTCCAGGATGGCGATCATGTCGGGCACGGTGTCGAAGGTGCGCTCCCACTCCTGCTTGGCGGAGATGATCGCCTCCTCCATGCGGATGCGATCGGTGACGTCGCGGATGATGCTCGTGTAGAACTGCCTCTGGCCCTGTTTCCAGCCCTCGACGGAAATCTCGACGGAGACTTCGTGACCGTCCTTGTGCGTGGCCGAAACCGGGCGGTGTTGACCGGAGTGGAGGGAGGCCTTCGTGGTCTTCAAACCCTGGATGCCGTCCTTGAAGCCGTTCTGGAACCGGCTGGGGATTATCTGGGTCAGGGGCCGGCCCACGATTTCATCCTCCGTGAAGCCGAACATCCTCTCGGCGGCCCGGTTCCAGAAGGAGATGAGACCTTCGTCGTCTATGGTGACGATGGCGTCCCGGGCGCTCTCGACCACGGACCGGTGGCGCTCCTCGGAACTCTTGAGGGCCTCCTCGGCCAGTATCTTGTCCGTGACGTCCTGATACGCATTGACTATCTCGCCGGAGGGGAGCTTGTAGATGTAACTCTCCTGCCAACCGGAGATGCGCTCGTCCTTGTAGTGCCAGGCCGGTAGGTATTCGGACCCCCCCTTCCGCCAGACCTTCCTGAGGACATCGAGGATTCCGGTCTCTTTCAACCCGGGAAACACCTCGTTGATCCCGGCACCGATAACCCGCTCCCCCTCGATCCGGTTGATCTTCTCGGCCGCCCGGTTGAAGTCCTTGAAAATGAAATCCTTTCCGTCCTCGACCGCCTCGAGGATGGAGACCCCGATGCTCATGTAGTGGAAGAGCTGACGGTAGCGCTTTTCACTCTCGTGCTGCGCCTCTTCCGCCCGCCGGCGCATGAGGGCCACGGCGGCCTGGTTGATGAATGCTTCCACCATGTCCCGGTTGGTTACCCTACGTTCCTTCTTCATCAGGATGACCACGGAACCGAGGAGGGTGTTCTGCTTGAGGATGCCCATGAGGTATGTTTGGCCGGCCCCAATGAGCTTCCGGAGAACGCCGGCGGTTCCCTTCGAAATCGCCCCATTCGAGTGCCGGTCGTACTCGGACGAGATGTTTCGCAGGCGGCCCTTTTTCATCACGTCGCCGATTTCAGCGGTAAAAGGTACTTCCCACCCGACGGGATCCCGCCCCAGCATCTTCAGGACGCCTTCCAGGAGTTTACCGAGCCCGGATATAGCCCGGATGGTTAAGACGTCCTCTTTCAAATCGAGTGAGGTGACGGCGACGACCATCGAGTCCGGAACTATCTCCCGCACCTTCCCGGCCACGTAGTCGTAAAGGTCCTCCCCCGGCTTCTGGGCCACGAACTCCATCGCCGTCTTCGAGAGGAAGGAAAGGTCGTGGAGGTACTCCTTCTCGAGCTCTTCGGCGCGCTTGATCGCCGTGACATCCCGCATGGTTCCGTCGTGGTAGAGCATTCTCCCCGTGTCGTCCTGGACGGCCCGGACGTTGAGGGAGGCCCAGAACCTCTCACCCCCCTTGCGTAGGAGCTCGGCCTCGAAGTTGGTGACCACCCCGGAGATGCGGAGCCCTTTCCTAAGTTCCAGCTTTGACTCCGCGCTCTCGTAGAGGTCGTTGACCTTGGTTTCGTAGAGCTCGTCCGCGGATGCGTACCCGAACATCTGCACCATGGACGGGTTCACGGAGATGAGCCTGCCGTCGGGCGTCGCCCTGAAGACGCCGATGGGCAGGTTCTCCTGGAGAGTGCGGTAGCGTTCCTCGGAGACCTTCAGCTTCTTCTCCAACTCGTGCTTGTAGAGCGCCGTCTCGATGGTCGTGTGCAGGCCGCGCTGCTCGAAGGGCTTGACGATGTAGCCGAAGGGTCCGGTTATCTTCGCCCGCTCCAGCGTCGTCTCGTCGGCGTAGGCCGTCAGGTAGACGACCGGGACATCCAACTCGCGGTTTATCCTCTCCGCCGCCTGGATGCCGTCCATCTCCCCCTTGAGCATGATGTCCATGAGCACCAGATCGGGGGTGGCGGAAAGAGCCGTACGGACCGCCTCCTCGCCGGTGGACTCAAGACCGATCACGGCGTAGCCCAGGTTTTCCAACCGAGCCTCGATGTCCCGGGCGACGATCATCTCGTCCTCGACGACCAGAATCTTGACCATTTTCCTCTCGGTCGCGGGCGCCCTTTGGATGCCGTCAGCTTTCAAGCTCGTACTAGACATGGGGTCGGTCCCTCTCGACCGGGTAGATGGGAGGTGTCCCCTGGGAAAAGGTGATGGTGAACGCCGTCGGGTCCTTTCGGTGCAACTCCAACTCCCCCTGCAACTGTTCCACCATCATTTTCACCAACTGCAAGCCCAGCGTCTTCGTCTTGCGGATATCTTTCGATTCAGGGATACCGACGCCCGAGTCCTCGATTCGCAAGCTGAGGCGTCCGTCGCCGACCTTCTTCACGCTGATGCTGACACGTCCTTTCCCGTCGGGGAAGGCATGCTCGATGGAGTTCGCCACCAGCTCGTTGACGCAGAGCCCCAGCGGGATGGCGGTGTCTATGCCGAGGTGGACTTCGTCAATGTTTAGCTCGAAGTCAATGGAATTCGTGATTTGAGCGTACGAGCTGAAAATGGAGTTGACAATGTCCTCCAGATAGGCCGGCAGATGGATGCTCCCCGTGTCTTGTGACTGGTAGAGCATCTCGTGGATGTGGGCCATTATCTTTATCCGGTTCTGACTCTCCCGGAACGCCGCGATGGCGTCCGACTCCGTCAGGTTTTCCGAGCCGAGGTACAGGAGGCTGGAAATTATCTGAAGGTTGTTCGTCACCCGGTGGTGGATCTCCCTCAGCAAAACCTCTTTTTCCGCAATTACTTCCCTCAGCCGCTCCTCGTTTCTCTTCGTCTCCGTTATGTCTATGCAGTTGCCGAAGGTGACGTTGCGCCCCTCGAAGACGATGGGGTGCGTCTGGAACTCCAGGATGGCGATTTCGCCGTCCTTGCGCACCAGATGCATGTAGTAATGGTGGACGTTCTCGTCCTCCTGCTGGCGGATTTCCTCCCGTATCTCGTCGGTCTTTTGCTCGTCGGGCACCTCCATCCGCTTGGTGTCCATGGCGAGCAGCTCTTCCCTAGAATAGCCCGTAATGCGCTCCATGGCCGGGTTCACGAACAGGAGCCGCCCGTCGTCGTAGATGTAGATCCCGATCTGGGCCTCCTCGGTGAAGGTCCTGTACCTCTCCTCGGACGTCCGCAGCGCCGTTTCGGCCAGTTTCATCTCGGAGATGTCCACGACGATGGCGTTGAAGCGGATTATCTCGCCGCCGAAGAGGGTCAGCGTCGGGCAGGAGAAGCAATGCACGATCCGGCCGTCTTTGCGGACGCCCCTGAACTCGAGGCGGGGCTTTTTATCCGGCTGCTTCCACGCGTTGAAAAATATCTTGAGGATGTGCTTTTTATCCTCCGGGTGCAGGTAATCCACGAAGGGCGTGCCCAGGAGCTCTTTCTCCGTGTAGCCGAACATCTCGCAGAGATGGTCGTTGACCAGGGTGAACCTGCCGCGGATGTCGGTGGTGGCGATGCCGACCCCGGCGCTGTTGACGAGGCTCTTGTAACTGAGGTCGCTCTTCTTCAGTTCCTCCTCGGCCCGTTTCTGTTCGGAGATGTCGCGGGACACCCCGACGATGGCGGTGGCTTTCCCAGTCTCGTCGAAAACGACCTGACGCGCGTCGGACAGCCAGCGATACTCACCGTCCCGGTGGCGCAGACGGTACTCGATGACCGGGTTTTCCAGGGCTCCGCGTCCGTTGTCCCGCAGCTTCTCGGCGTCCGCCAACAGCATCGCCATGTCGTCCGGGTGAATCCTCTTCGCCACCTCGCCGGTTTTCGCCATCTCTATGAACTTTTCGGCGGTGTAACCGAGGACTTTCTCCATGGCCGGGCTCAGGTAGACGTAGCTCTCATCTTGGAGGTTGACCCGGTAAAAAAGGTCGAGGGTGTTCTCCACCAGGAAGCGGTATCTATTCTCCGATTCGCACAGGTCCTCCTCGGTCTTTTTGCTTTCCGAGATGTCGCGGGACACCCACACGATGGCGGTGGCCTTCCCCGTCTCGTTGAAAACGACCTGACGCGCATCGGACAGCCAGCGGTACCTGCCGTCTTTGTGGCGCAGACGGTACTCGATTACCGGGTTCTCCAGCGCCCCGAGCCCGTTCTTCTGGAGCTTCTCGGCATCCGTCTTGAGCATCGCCATGTCGTCGGGGTGAATCCGCTTCGCCAACTCGCCGGTTTTCGCCATCTCGATGAACTCTTCGGTGGTGTAGCCGAGGATTTTCTCCACCGCCGGGCTCAGGTAGGCGTAGCCCTCATCCTTCAGGTTAATCCCGTAAAACAGGTCGTAGGTGTTCTCCACCATGAAGCGGTATCTCTTCTCCGATTCAACCAGGTCCTCTTCGGTCCTCTTGCGTTCGGAGATGTCGCGGTAAAAAAGCATGTCCGCGGGTCGGCCCTCGTAGTTGATCGCCTCCACGCTGACCTCGACGGGGATCGGATCGCCGTCTTTCACCTTCAGGAAGGTCTCGTAGATGTGGGGGACTTCCCCTCCGGCCATTCTTTTATAAATCTCGAGTAACCGGGGCAGCTCGGACTCCGGGACGTAATCCGTCGCCCGGGTGCCGATCATCTCCTCCACGGTGCGCCGGAGCATCTTCGCCAGGCTCGGGTTGACGTATCTTATTTGCAGGTCGGTAAAGATGGCGACGCCGTCGTTGGTGTTCTCGATGAAGGAGCGGTGAAGCTCCTCCGAATCCCGGAGGGTCGTCCGCGCCCTGTCCCCGCGCGTTATAAATTTAAGCAGGATGTAGAGGAGAATGGAGAGGCTGATCCACACGGCGACCCGGTGGAAAATTTCGTAATTGGACAGGTCGAGGAGCAGGGCGTCCGCGAGCGGTTTTTCGAGGAACAGCGAATCGGCGACGGCGTCCAGGACCCAGACGGCGAGCCCGAGAATGGCGACCAGGAGGATGATGTTGGGCCTACGCTTCATGGGTCGCCTGGGGCGTTTTTTCCGAGAAGGTAATCCTGAACTCCGTGCCCTTTTTTCTCAAAATTTCTATCTCGGCGCCTATCTGCTGGGTGAGCATATTGACCAATTGTAACCCCAGGGTTTTCGTGCTTTCCACGTTCCCCCGGATGCCAATCCCGTCGTCGGCCACGGAAAGGGTGTAGTCGTCGTCCCCGTTCGGTTTCAGGCCGATGGAAATGATGCCCTTCCGGCCGTCCGGGAAGGCGTGCTCCAGGGAGTTGGAGATGAGTTCGTTGATGATGAGGGCCAGGGGGATGGCCGTGTTGATGTCCAGGAACAGAGGGGAGAGGTCGAGCTGTGAGTCTATGAACCGCGAGTCGTCGGTGTAGGTGAGGAGGAGGGAATCGAGCAAGCTCCTGATGTAACCGGGGAAGTCAACCCGCGAGAACTCCTTCGACTGGTAGAGCTTCTCGTGGATGAGCGCCATGGATTTTATCCGGTTCTGGCTGGTCGAGATGATGTCCAGCACCCGGTCGTCTTCCGTTTTCCCGGCCTCCAGGTTCAACAGGCTCGAAATTATCTGCAGGTTGTTCTTCACCCGGTGGTGGATTTCCTTCAGCAGAACCTCCTTCTCCTGGAGGGCTTTCTTTATCTGCTCCACTGATTTATTGCGCTCGGTGATGTCTATCCCGGTGACGACGATGCTCATCGGTCGGTCGCCATCGGTGAGGACCACGTTCCCGCGGGAGAAGAGGATGGTGCGGACGGAGCCGTCCTTGGCGATGATGCCGGCGTCAATTTCGGGAGTGTCCTCACCCCGGTATGATTTTTCCAGGAGACCGACGATGAGTTCACGGTCTTTTTCCACCACGAACTCCATGGCGTTTTTGCCCCGGACCTCCTCGCGGGTGTAGCCGAACTCCTTCAGGACGGAGATGTTGGAGTCCAAGAGGGTGCCGTCCACGCCGATGATAAGGTTGAGGGTGGTGCTGCCCTCGAAGAGGAAGCGGTACTGCTCCTCGGAGAGCCGCAGCGCCTCCTCGGCCTTCTTCCTCTCGGTCACGTCGCGGGAGGTGACGATCAGGCGGCCTTCGGGAGCCTTCGGGTCGCCTCTGGCGGCGATGGAGAGCTCGAACCAACGGGGACCATCGGGCATATTCAACACGTAGACCGCTCCGTGGTGGCTCCCCTTCTCCACAGCCTGGGCGAGGGCGTCCATGATGATCCGGGCCGCCTCCGGGGGGATCACCTCGTCCACGGTTTTCCCGAGGAAATCCGCCGGTGAGACGTAGAGCGTCGAAGCGTCGGGGGAGCGGAAGTCGTAGATTTTCCCCCAATGGTCCACCTCGAAGAGGAGGTCGGGCAGGGAGTCCAGGGTCGCCGTCAGCTTGGCTTCGCTTTCGCGGAGGGCGTCCTCGGCCTCTTTGCGCTTTGTGACATCGTGTAAGAAAATAAGGTCCGCCGGTCTGCCCTCGTACATGATCAGCCCGGCGTTGATCTCCGTCCTCACCCGGCGACCCTCTTTGTGCAGCATCACCGTTTCGTAGACGGGCGGCGGGTCTTCGCCCCCCATCCTGCTCCTGTAACTGACTGAAACCTTCTCTCTTTCCCCGTCCTCGACGTAGTTCAAAAACGGGGTGTTCAACATTTCCTCTTTAGTAGTATATCCCAGGAGCTCGGTAATCCGCGGGTTCACGTACTTCAATCGCTCGTCCTGAACGATAACGATGCCGTCGTTCGCCCGCTCCACCAGGCTGCGGTACTTCTCCTCGCTCTCCTGGAGCGCCGCCTCCGCGAGCTTGCGCTCGGTGATGTCTCGCTGCACCGATATCGAGTGGACGGGTTCCCCGTCCCGGCCGAGGATCGTGGTGGCGCTCAAGAGGACGTGCCTTTTTTCGCCGCCCTTCGTCTGGAGGGTCATCTCCTCGTTCTGGAGCGCACCGGTTTTTTCCCATTGGTTGAAGAGCCGCTCCATTTTATCGTGCGATTCCGGGGCATAGATGCGCTTCAGTGGAGCGCCGACCAGTTCCTTCTTCTCATAACCCAGGCACGAGAGAGCGGACCGGTTGATGTCCAGGATCACCCCCTCCGGAGATACCATGTAGCAGTACTCCGGCTCGTTCTCGAAGAAATTGCGGAACCTCTCCTCGCTCTCCTTCAGGGCCGTTTCGGCCATCCGCCGGTCGGTGATGTCCTCGCCGGAGGAGAGGGCGCCTATGATGTTTCCGGTCTCGTCGGTCAAGACGGTGTTGTTCCAGGCGACCAGGCGCATCTTCCCGGCGGAGGTCATCACATAATTCTCCATGTACCTGAGCGGGTCCACCTCTCCGGCCATGAGCCGTTTGAGGGTGTAGTCCACCCGCTCCCGCGTCCACTCGGGGATGAAGTTATCCAGCCAGTTTTTACCCAGAATTTCCGCCTCCGGGCGGCCCAGGACCTCGCACCCCTTCTGGTTGATGAGCGTCACCGTGCCCCGGGCGTCGAGGGCCAGGATTAGCGTGCCGGCGATGTCGAGGTAGGTCTGCGCCCGATCCCTCTCCTCCCGCAGGGCTTCCGCGATGCGCCTCTGCTCGGTGATGTCGTGCTCCATCTCCACGACCGCTTCCACCTTCCCCTCCGGATTCTGGAGGGGGAAGAGGGATATCTCCACGGAGATATTCTCGCCGTGGGCGTTCTTGTGCACGTGCACGAAGTTTTTGTGCTTTCCGGTCTTGAAGACTTTTTCGAGCTGGCACCCCTCCGGGCAGGGTTTTTCCAGCCCGTGGGTCACCAAGTGGCAGGTTTTCCCAAAGGCCTCTTCCTGAGAGCCGCCGTAGGTGCGGAGGAATCCGTCGTTGACCTGCCGGATCCGGTAATCGGGGCCGATGACGGCCACGGCGTCGTGCATCCCGTTGAGGATGCGGTCCAGGAGGTCGCGGGAGGTCCGCAGCTCCTCCTCGACCCGCCGCTCGGCGGTGACGTCGGAGATCAGGACCAGGACGGAGGATATCTCCCCCTTTTCGTCGCGGATGGGGCTGGCGGTTATCCGACCGAAAAAAATCCGGCCGTCCTTGTGGTGGAACTCGGCCTCGTAGGGCGGGACGTCCAGACCTTTAATCCGTTTGCGGAACTGCCGGAGCACTTTCAGGAGCCCCATTTTCGTCAGTATCGGCAAGTTGGACAGCCTTTTGCCGATAATTTCCTCCGGCTCGTATCCCAGCCACTCGTAGACCTTCGAGTTTGTGGTGATGACCCTCCCCGAATGGTCCAGGAGAGTTATGGATTCGGGGGAGAGCTCGAACATGGAGCGGAAGCGCGCTTCGCTGGCCCGGAGGCCCTCCTCGGCCTGCTTGCGTTTCGAGATGTCCCGGGCGATTCCGAGGACCAGGTGTCTGTCCCCGATGAGGATGGGGTACGTTCTTATCTCTATCGGGACCAACCCGCCCGATTTCTTCGTGAGAAAGAATTCATCGGGACCGGTGCTGTTCCCCCTCTTGCTCTGCTGGTACAGGCGGACGGCCTTGGGGATTTGGTCGAGGGGGAGCAGCTTCGCCTGGATGAAGTTCCGGCCGACGAGTTCCTCCCTCCTGTAACCCGTCATCTCCTCGGCCGCGAGGTTGCCGTCCACGAAGGCGCCCGACAGTTCCATGATGTAGTAGGCGTCCGGGGCGTACTCGTAGAGCGTTCGAAACCAATCTGCCGGGACGTCGGCCTCGGGATTCCGGTCGAGTGAAGGCGGAGACTTCGTGTCGGTGACGTTGAAGGCGGCGCACTCCAGCTTGTACTTCAGCTCCAGCCGGTCCAGCGGCTTCACCAGCCTGTAGGGATTGGGGTGGTCGGGGTCTGTCTGTCCCTCCTCATCCTGCAGGATCAGGACGGTGACGCCCGGTATCGCGACGGGAGGGAAGCCGTTTTCTCCAGCGGCGTCGTAGAGGAGGACCTCCGCGGCCCGACCCAGGGCGGACTCCAGGAGGGCGCCGTCCGCCGGGACGACGCCGGCGAAAGCGTGCCCGAACTCCTCCAGCAGCCCCTTCAGCTCTTCGGCCAGCTTTCCGTCGCCGGTTGCGAGGAGAACCCTAGCCATGCTCGGTCTCCAGGGAAAGGTGGAAAAAGTCGCGCCGTCCTTAGGGTGTCGAGGCCAGGATCCCGGTCCTCACCTGAATGCGGGCGGCGCGTGCTCCATCAAGAAGGGTGGCTCTCGTCAATGTCGGGTGCTCATCGTGACTCTCCGATTAGTCCACTCCCAAGGCTTGAGGCACCGGGGGGGGAATTACACTGGGTGATTGATCGTCAGAGCCGTATCTCGGCCGCCCGGGAGACGAAACGCTCCACGCTGGTCTTGACCAGCCTGATGGCCTCGCGCACGTCACGGACGGCCTCGGTGACCGCCCCGGACGTCTCCGTGTCCGGGCGCTGCAAGGTGGTAAAAGTTACCTTGTCGCGGTCCCGGGCCGCTTCGCACATTCCGGTTGGCATGATTACCCTCACTGGAATTGGTGGACGTATGCTTGACCGTCACGGGCAGATGGTCAGGGAGTCGCCGATCGTTGTCCTTCCCGGCCTCGTTAAAAAAAGCGGGATTTTCTTCGGTTTCTCCCTGTCGGAGGTGCGCTGGAGGTGTATCCCTCGTTCCATTTTTTAGTAAAAGCAACAAGTGTGCCATTTTGGTGCTCTTGAAGATTCGCTTCGGGGGCCGTTTTAAGGTTCCGGGTTCGTATGAATCATGGAAAACGAGTCAAAATGAAACGGTCATAATGAATTGATAAAATATGATTATTCATATTTAGCTAATTACTGATCCGTCGGCGGTCACCCCCGGGCACTACTGCGCCAAACTGGGGCAGCGCCTTAGGATGCTGGAGCACATTGAACTTCAACGGTGCATGTTCTCATTCTCGCGTTATGTAACTCATGAATAATCAACGTTATCCGCCTTCAGCGCTCCTGGTACGACAATTGCTTTAACCACCGTCTAGGAAAGCCATGATAAAGGTCCTCTTAGTTGATGACGACTCCGCCTTCCTCGAATCCCTGAAGGACGGCCTGGAGCATTACACCGACAAGATCGGCTACCTCGTCGCCGCCGACGGCGAGGAGGCCCTGCGCGTCCTGGAGAAGTACAAGGTCGTCACCCTGGTCACGGACCTGAAGATGCCCCGCCTGGACGGGTATGGGCTCATAACCCGCGTCCTCGAACGGAACCCGGAGATACCCTGCATCGTGATGACCGCCCACGGCAGCACCGAACTCGAGCGGACCTTCGACGCCTATTCCATCGAGTACGTGGAGAAGCCCATTGACATAGACCAACTCCACCGGTTGATAGTCAAGACGGTTCGGCATTGGGGAGAACAGGGCCAGCTCCGTGGGGCGAACCTCCCCAGCTTTGTCCAGATGGTGGAGTTGGAGCGGAAGAGCTGTCGGGTGGAGGTCTGCCGTTCCTTCGGCGGCGATCGAGGCGTTCTGTGCTTTACCGAGGGCCGGCTACTCGACGCGGAACTCGGCCACCTGCCGCCCAAGGATGCGGCGATCGAAATCCTGGGCTGGCAGGAGGTCTTCCTCCGGATCGGGACGCAGCGGAATCGGTGCCGTCCGCGGATATCCAACACCCTCATGGAGCTCATGCTGGAGGCCGCCCGTCTGGCGGACGAGAAGCATCGGGATAATCCCCCTCCGGCGTCGGGGTTCGACGCCCTGGACGAATCGCTCTGCGAAGCCGAGCCAGACGCCTCCACAATGCCGGACATCACGGGCCGGAGGGATGACGAGCCGGAAAACGACGGCGGTCTTCCCGGGATCGTCCTGGAGGACGGCGCGATGCGGGGATTGAACGATCTACTGGACAAGTTCGGCGGGCTCTCCGGATCCGACGGCGTGGCCGTTTATTCCCCCGACGGCGAGTTGCGGGGCTTCTTCCTGCCGGTTTCCCATCCCGACCCGATGGTCCGGTTGGAGGAGTGAAGCCGTTCAGTTTTTTATCTCATGGACGGGGCGCAACCGCCCCTTTTTCTAGATTCGGCCCGCCTTGACATTGCGGGGGGGTTGCCGTACCATGACTCAAATTATGGACGCCCCGCCGTGGGAGGAGACATGCCGCGCCTTCGCCACTTCATTGACCTGGAGGAGTTCACCCCCGAGGAAGTCCTCCAGCTTCTGGAGCTCGCCGGGGAGATGGAGGCCCGGGTTCGGTACGAGAAGGCCACCCAGGGCGGTTCGCCGATCACGCCCCTCCTGCCCTACCGCGTCATGGCCTCACTCTTCTGGGAACCCTCCACCCGCACCCGGCTTTCCTTCGAGACGGCCATGATCCGCCTGGGGGGATCGGTGGTGGGCTTCGCCGAGGCGTCCACCAGTTCCGTGGCCAAGGGCGAGTCGCTAGCCGACACCATCCGGATGTGCGCCCACTACGCGGACTGCATCGTCATGCGGCATCCCAAGGACGGGGCTGCCTACCTGGCGGGCAAGTTCTCCACGGTGCCGGTCCTCAACGGAGGCGACGGGGGGCACCTCCACCCCAGCCAGACCCTGCTTGACCTCTACACCATCTACAAGGAGTTCGGCACCCTCGCGGGCCTGAAGGTCGCCCTCTGCGGCGACCTTCTCTACGGCCGCACCACCCACTCCCTGGCGGTGGCCCTGGCCGCCTTCGGCTCGCAATGCGTGGCGATAAGCCCCGCAGAGCTGGAGCTGCCGCCGCACGTCCTCCATCACCTCCACTCACGCTACGGCGGGACCGTCGAGCAGCGCCGCGAGCTGGACGGAGGACTGGACGACGTCCACGTACTCTACATGACGCGCATCCAGCGGGAGCGCTTCGAGGACCCCGAAGTTTTTGAGCGTGTGGCCCACGTGTACCGTCTGGATCGGCGGATCATGGACGGGGCGCCAGCGGAGATGATCGTCATGCACCCCCTCCCCCGCCTCGACGAGATAGCGGTTGAAGTTGACGCGGATCCGCGTGTGCGCTACTTCGAGCAGGCCTTCAACGGGGTGCCGGCCCGGATGGCCCTTCTTTTAGTGCTCATGGGCCACTCCCACCTCTTCGGCCAGAGGGGTTCCAACTGGCGCGTCCCGTCGGTTTTCGAGGGAACGTGCTCCAACCGGCGCTGCATCACCCACTTCGACGACAACGCCGCGCCGGAGTTCTACGAGTTCGAGCCGGGGAAGCTGGCCTGCCGGTACTGCGACCGGGTCCGCGACCAGCTCACCCTGTACTGACGGTTGGAGCGGCCCCCTCTCCCTTCCAGGGAGAGGCTCGCCTACGGGTTAGGGTGAGGGTCGAGGCTGGGATTGTGGAAAACGCGGCGGCCCGCAGCTCCCCTCTCCCCGTGGGAGAGGGGATGGGGGTGAGGGCTGCATTTGACAAAACGGGCGGGTCAGAAGACCCGCCCCTACCTCTATCCGACGCGAACCTGCCCGTAGGGGCGACCGGTAGGACTAGTCCTCCACGGTCGCCCGCGGGCCGACCTAAACGGCGCGCCGTCGGTCCGCCCCTACACCATCGCAATCCAGGGTAAGGGCTGCCGCGTGTCCCCTCCCCCCTTTGGGGGGAAGCGCGCTTACGGGCCAGGGAGGGGGGTGCAGCGTTTTCCCTCTCCATGTGGGAGGGCCGAGAGGCGCGGGATTGAGGGTAATGTCTGCCTTAATAAAAAAAGGCCCCGGTGGGGCCTTTGGCGCATTTAAAAAAACTTCAGCGGACCTTCTCGTCGTGGTGCTTGAGAATCGTCCTCAATTCGCGCTCGCCGCCAGCCTTCAAGAGCGACTCGCGGACCTCGGGACGGTGGAGGAGCTTGGCGATGCGGGAGATGGTGTGGAGGTGCAGGTGGGGGTTCTCCGCCGGGCTGATCAGAAGGAAAAGCAGCTTGACCTTCTCCTTCCCGTTCCTGCCGAATTTTATCCCGTTCGTGCTCCGGCCCACGGCGAGGATCGGCTTCTCGGGGCCGGCCATCATGATGTGGGGGATGGCGGCGCCGGAGCCCACCGCCGCTTCGTACTCCATCTCGCGGTTGAAGATGGCCGAGATGACCTCGGCGTTGGAGGGTAGCCCGGGCTGACCCACGACCAGGTGAGCCATCTCGTGCAGCGCCTCGTGGCTTTTAGTGGCCGTCAAATCGAGATTAATCGCCCCTGCGGGGATCAGTTGTTCCAGTTGCAAGGGTTCTCCTTTAAAAGTCCACCCGACCGTCGCCGGAGCGGGGTCGGGTGGGTTGCACGATGGAGGTTGGATTTGAAGGATGAGATCATATAAGAGGTCTCTGATGCGGTTGCATGGAAGCCCGTTCAACCAATGTATAGAATAGCGCCAAACGTCCGTTACGTCAAGTCATACCTCCGCTCGTTTTTTCACCGCACACGGATGGCGGGTCGGGCGGTGTGGAAACACGGTCATGAGGGACGCACAATCGTGGAGAAAACGATTTTCGAGAGGGTAAAATCACCGGTCGTTCGCGCGCTTCGGCGGCGACTCGTCCATTAACCGGTGCAGACGGCCCTCCCGGCCGCGAAGGCCCGCAGGTTCACCTCGACGTACTTGTCCTTGACCTGGCTTGCGATCGCTTCCCGCCAGTGTTTTTCCTCCAGGGGCAGGGCGGGGGAGAGGGCGCCGAGGAGCACGATGTTGGCCGCCCGCGGCTCGCCCACCTCCTGGGCGATTTTCGTGGCGTTGAAGAGCCAGTACCTTTTAGTGGCCCGTTTCAGCCGCTCGTCAATATCGGCGGGGTACTCGAAAGCCCCGGTGCTCACCGTCATGGGCCAGATTTCCAGGTCGTTGACCACGGCGACGCCGACGCCCGGTTTGAGGTAGTCCAGCCAGCGCACCGCCTCGAGCCGCTCGAAGCCCATGAGCACGTCGGCCTCCCCGCGACAGATGATGGGGCTTTTTACCTCCTCGCCGAAGCGGACGTCGGAGACCACGGAGCCGCCGCGCTGGCTCATGCCGTGGACCTCGGACTTCTTCACGTCGTGACCGGCCGCGAGCGCGGCCTCGGAGAGCACCTCGCTTGCCAGGAGCACCCCCTGCCCCCCCACTCCGCAGATCAAAACGTTCGTCATCGCCATGGGAAAACTTCCTTTCGGAGGAGCCGGCCTACTCCTTGTCGGCGCACCAGGAGCCCTTCCGTCCCGGGTCGTCGCTCACGCGGGTGACGGCGTCGAACTTGCACACCTGTTCGCACAGGCCGCAGCCGACGCAGAGGAGGTCGTCGAAGCGGGACTTGCCGTCGGTGCCCGTGGGGGTGATGCCGGGACAGCCCAGGCGGATGCAGGAGCGGCACTTGGTGCAGTTGTCCTCGTTGACGAAGTATTCTACGCGCTCGAGCTTCTTGGCCTCGGGAAGGAGCGCGCAGGGGCTCTTGAAAATTATCACGGCGGGCTCTTCGACAGCGGTGGCCTCCTTCAGGGCCGCCTTCACCGCCTCCAGGTCCAGGGGGTCCACCGTGCGCACCCACTTGACCCCGCAGGCCCTGACGAGCTGGTCGAAGTCGGCCATCCACGTGGGCTCCATCCTCAGCGTGAAACCCGTCGCCGGGTTCTGCTGGTGGCCGGTCATTGCGGTGATGCGGTTGTCCAGGATGCAAACCGTGGTGATGCCCTTGTTGTAAACGAGGTCTATGAGGCCGGTTATCCCGGAGTGAAGGAAGGTGGACTCGCCGATGGTGGCGACCATCTTCTTGGAGAATTCCTTGCCCTGGGCCAGCTCCAGGCCGAAGGCGATGGTGACCGCGCCGCCCATGCACACGCAGGTGTCCATGGCGTTGTGCGGCGGCAGGGCGCCCAGGGTGTAGCAACCGATGTCCCCCGTGGCGGTCAGCTTCAGCGTGCGCAGCATTGCATACACACCGCGGTGGGGGCACCCGGGGCAGAGGACCGGCGGCCGCGGCGGCAACCCCCCCACGTCCACCGGGCTCGCGTACTCCCGGGCCACTGCCAGCCCGGCCTTCTTGAACCCCTCGGCCACCCGCTCCTGGCTCAACTCGTCTATCCCGGGGATGAACTGCTTCCCGATGACCGGGATGCCCAGCTCCAGGTTGCGGATCTCGTCCTCCAGGATCGGGTCGTTCTCCTCGACTACGTAGACCGAGCTGTAGTTTTTCGCGAATGCGCGGATGAGCTTTTTCGGCAGGGGGTAGCTGAAGCCGAGCTTGAGGAAATCGGCCCCCGGCAGGACCTCGCGGGCGTACTGGTAGCCTATTCCCGAGGCCACGACGCCTATCTT
>MFAF01000133.1:0-2652 GCA_001774505.1 Candidatus Coatesbacteria bacterium RBG_13_66_14
CTATCCCCTCGCAGGTGTCGGCATAGGCCTCGATCCAGTTCTTCCCCTCCTCGTACACCATCCAGGCGGAGAGCTCGTAGACGCGCTCGCGGCAAATCTGGGCGGCGTTCAACAGGTAGCGCGCCCGGTGCTCGGCGGGGACGAAACGCCAGCTTTCGAAGGCCGCGTCGGCCGCTTCGATGGCCTTTTTCGCCAGCTCGGCGGTGCACTTGTGGAAGGTGCCGATCACCTGGTCCGTGTCGCCAGGGTTGATCGAGTCGAATGTTTTACCCGTCTCGACGTGCTTCCCGTTGATGACCAGGGGATATGTGCGGCCGAGCTTCGATTCGACCAGCTTCAGGGCCTGTTCCATCTTTTTCCGGGGGCCCGGTTCCGAAAAGTTCACGTAGGGTTCGTTCTTGAAGGGGGGGAGCATCGTGGCCATCCTCCGGTTTGAGGTTCGCGATGGTCGTCCGAAAGGCGCGCCGATTATACGACGCCGCCCGTGGGAAATAAAGGGCGGACGGCACGGGCGCCTCCGGGAACCCCGGCGGAACCGGCGTCTCCTCCCGGTCGCAGGGTGACCCGGGACCCTCCGTCGGCCAGAACGGGAATGCCGGCATTGGAGACCTTGACGGAGGGCGTATTTTCGAATATATTAGTAAAGTCTTATCCCTTGCCTCGCGCCCGTCGGTGAGTATGACTTAGGGTGGAGGAATGGCGACTCCGGAAGAAGCTCTGCGCTCGCTGCGGCTGAAGGTCGAGTGGTCGGGCTTCCCGCCTCTGTCCTACCCGACCTTCGTCCGGGAGGAGCGGAAGAAGGCGCTGCTCAAGTGCTACCGGTTCCTCCTGGAGGGCGGGACGGCCGAGGCGCTCGTTATCCTGAAGGCTCTGAACACCGAGGTGGATGACGAGGCCGGCCTCGCGGCGCTCTTGAACCTGGTTGCCTACTGCCGGATGGAGTCGGGCGACCACGAGACCGCCAAAGGCACCTACATGCAGGCCATGAGCGCGGGCCAGCGGCTCGCCCACCCGGGCATCCAGATGGACGCCCTGACGGGTATCAGCGTCACGGAGGCGTCCCTGGGCGAGTACGAACGGGCCAGGCACATCGTGCTCCACGGCATGGGCATCTCCGGTGCCGACGACGTCGTCCAACTGGCCACCCTCAAGCGTTCCCTGGGCTTCGTCGAGCGGTCGGCGAACCAGCACGACGCCGCCCTGGGCCCCCTGGGCGAAGCCCTCCAGCTCTTCCGGGATGCGGGCGACGACGTCGGAGCGGCCTGGACCCTGTTCGACATGGGCCTCTGCCACCGGCGGTCGGGCCGCTTCCCCGAGGCGGTGGAGTCCTTCCAGTCCTCGATCGAGACGTTCATCTCGCTGCGCTGCCCGGCCGGGGAGTCCAAAGGCCTGATCCAGCTCGGCTCCCTCGAGGAGCGGCGGGGCAACATCGAGGAGGGGCTCTCCCTGCTGGAGCGGGCCCTGGCCACGGCGCGGAAGGCGGGCCACAGACCGGGCGAGGCGCTCTCGCTGAACAACATCGGCGTCATCCTCTACCGCCGCGGCGAGTACGGCCACGCCATCGAACATTTCGTCCGGGCGAAAGACATGGCCGGAGAGATAGCCGACATGTCCCTGGCCGGCATGGCCGTAAACAACCTGGGGAACGTGTACTACGACCGGGGGGAGCTGGACCTGGCCCGGGAGTCCTACAAGCAGGCGATCGAGAGCCAGAGGCGGGGCCGCAACGAGGAGGTGCTGGCGGGCTATCTGGGCAACCTCGGGCTGGTGTACCTGGAGCTGGGCGAGTTCCAGAAGGGGGCGTCGTCACTCGAGGAGGCGGTCTTCCTCTTCTCGGAGCGCAACAACCGCTACGGCGAGGCGGTGATGCTCTCCAATCTCGCCGCCGTGTACATCGAGATAGGAAAATACAAGAAGGGCGTCGTGCTTTGCGATCGGGCCCTGGCCATCTCCCGGGAGCTGGACACCCCCTGCGCCACCGCCGAGGCGCTGTCGAACCTGGGGTTCGCCCGCTCGCGCACCGGTGAGAGCGAGCGCGCCGAGGAAGCCTTCCGGGAAGCCCTGAAGCTGCTCAAGGGGATCGAAGAGCCGATCACGCACGCGCAGATTTTCGTCAAAAAGGCGCTGGCCGAGGCGGACGCCGGGGAGTTCGAGGGGGCGCTGGCCACGACGCGCAAGGCCCTGGGCGTTTACAGAAAGCTGGGCCAGGCGAACAAGGTCACGTACTGCCAGTCAATCCTGGCCCGGCTGCACGGCCTCGCGGGGAAGATTGACGAGGCTGCGCGTCTGGCCGCCCGGGCGGAACCCCGGCTGGAAGGGATGCCGGATTCGGTGGAAAAACTGAAGTGCCGGCTGAACCTGGGGGCCGCGCTGCGGATGACCGGCGACCGCCGGAGGGCGTATGATTTGCTGCGCGCCGCGTACATGGGATTTTTTAAAGTAAACGCGGCGCCGGGACTGGCGCAGTCCCTCGGTGAGCTGGGGCTGCTCGCCCGCGAGACCGGGAATCAACCCCAGGCGGCGGCGTACCTGGCCGCCGCGGTCAAGGCGCTGGGCGCCTTCGATGGGCGTCCGCCGGAAAAGGAACTTTTTACGGCGGCCCTGGACGAGGCGAAGGCGGATCTGACCCGGGACGGGCGAATGCCGGCCGCC
>MFAF01000133.1:2684-3978 GCA_001774505.1 Candidatus Coatesbacteria bacterium RBG_13_66_14
CTGACCCGGGTTACGTGGTAAAAAAAAGCGTGCGGGCCGGTTCGCCGACGCGGCAGCCTCCTTCCGTTCCTCGGTGGAGTGGTTCGGAGTGCTTGGGTGCCGGCACGGCCAAGGCCCTGATTGGGCTCGGGACTGTCGAGGAGCTGCGCGGCAACGTGGAGGAGGGGCTCGACACCCTGCGGCGCGCTCTCGCCGAGGAGGCGGACCCCAAACCGGGGATCGCGCTAACATCGGCGTCATTTAGTATTTTTTGTGGTTCGAACCGCTATTCGTAAAGCGCTTTTATCTCCCCCCAGCTTCCCGTTTCAACGCCCGTCGAGTCCTCGAACATCACCGCCAGCGTATCGTCCAGGAGGTAACCCCGGGCGTCTGGCGGCAGAGGGTACCAAATGCCAGACGATACGGGGGGACCGATATCTTCCGGACCGTAGTCGCCGCCGTCAGCGGTGTAAGGTGCTAGGTGTATGTCGGTAATATCGTCCAGGTCACGTATGTCGAGGTCCGCCGTGGTCAAGACACAGGTTTCGCCGGGGCCGAACTGGCCGTATTCGCTGAAATCCACCCGGCTCCCGGGTATTTCCGCACCCATGTGGGTCAACCAAACTTCGCCGAACGCGACCTGGTGGCTGCCGCTGCGGATGGCTATATTTACGTAAGCGGCTTCAACGGCGTCGGTGAAAAGTAAAAAACCAACGGACATAACGACTACCGGTAACGAAACGATACTCCCCTTCATAGTAACCTACCTCCTCTTAGTTTTTAACCACTTCTTACTATGGACTTTCACCAATATTCTATAAGTAATCCATCTGATATTCAACGAATTTTTTTCGAGCAGTTTTCCTCTCCCGTGGGAGGAATATTTGCAAACAGGTTGAGGTGAGGGTAAAAAAAGGGCGGGGTACGGAGCCCCCGCCCTACGTGTTGAATTCAATCATCAACGGGTGGGTGTGGACACCCGGTCCTACGTCCAACCGCGAATCCGTCCTGTAGGGGCGATGAGTCCACGGTCGCCCGCTTCCGTGGTTGCCTGACGTAGTGGCCGGCCCCCGTTGGTTGCGGGGGCCGAACCGAGGTGATAGGAAAGAAATAATGTATGAAAAGGCGGCCCTCGGAGGGGCCGCCCTACTTTTCATGGTTGCGGGGGCCGGACTCGAACCGGCGACCTTTGGGTTATGAGCCCAACGAGCTACCGAACTGCTCCACCCCGCGCAGGGAATGTAGCACATAAAGGGGGTGGCGTCAACCGAGGGTCACTGGATCCGGGACTCCTCCTGGGGCAGCGGCTCCTGGA
>MFAF01000133.1:4002-7256 GCA_001774505.1 Candidatus Coatesbacteria bacterium RBG_13_66_14
GCGTCTTGACGGTGAAACCAGCGGTGGCCTCGGCCCGCTCGTTGCCGTTGACCTTGTCGAAGCAGGTGACGTGGACCTCGTAGGCGCCGGTGAGGAAGGCCGCGGGGTCTACGAGTATCTGGTTGCTGAATTCGACGGCTTCGCCCTTGCCGGTGAGCGCGGCGATGGCCCCGTCGGCGAAGGCGATGGAGTCGGGGTCGTCGGCCAGGTAGATTTCTATCTGCTCGACCACGTTGTACTCGCCGGTTTTGGCGTCCGGGGCGGGTTTCGTGACCGTGAACGCCACGCCCAGGGTATCGCCCAGGTCGAGCTGGGCGGCGGAGAGCTCCAGCCCGGCGATGCCGTAACCGGTCTCGACGGTTTCCCCCTCCTCCTCGCAGGCGGCGAGGGTTAGAAGGAGGACCGGGATGAGCAGCAGTTTTTTCACGGGAAACCTCCCGGATGCGGGGCGGGTCAGCGGTCCCTCCTCGGGCGACGGTCGGACCGTCCTCGCCCCGAGCCGCCCCTGTCGGAGCCCCTGTCGGAGTCGCGTTTCTCGTCGTCTCGCCGGCGCTCCTCGTAGCCCTCGGGCTTTTCCAGAAGGAGCCGACGGGAGAGGTTGAGCCGGCCCTGGGAGTCTATCTCGGTGACCTTGACCGTCATCTCGTCGCCGACCTTGCAGACGTCCTCGACCTTTCCGACGCGGCCCCACTCCAGCTCGGAGATGTGTACCAGGCCGTCCTTCCCGGGGAGTATCTCGACGAAGGCGCCGAAGTTCATTAACCGGACGACCTTGCCGGTGTAAACCTGGCCCGGCTCGGGGTCGGTGACGATGCCCCGGATGATTTTCATGGCCCGCTCGAGGGCGTCGAGATCGGCCGAGGCGACGGTCACGTGGCCGTCGTCCTCCACGTCTATGGAGACGCCGGTCTGTTCGATGATGCCGCGGATTATCTTGCCTCCGGGGCCGATGAGATCGCGGATTTTATCCGTGGGGATGTCCAGGGTCTGGATGCGCGGGGCGTAGGGCGATAGCTCGGCGCGGTGCACGGGGAGAACCTCGTCCATGCGGTCCAGGATGTGGACTCTGCCGCTCCGGGCCTGCTCCAGGGCCCGCTTGAGCACCCCGGTGGGCAGCCCGTCGAGCTTGATGTCCATCTGGAGGGCCGTTACGCCGGTGCGGGTGCCGGCGACCTTGAAGTCCATGTCGCCCACGTGGTCCTCGTCGCCAAGGATGTCGGTGAGGACGATGTATTCGTCGCCTTGCTTTATCAGTCCCATGGCGACGCCGGCCACGGCGGCCTTGATCGGCACGCCGGCATCCATGAGCGCCAGGGATCCGCCGCAGACCGTGGCCATGGAGGACGATCCGTTGGACTCGGTGATGTCTGAAACGACGCGGATGGTGTAGGGGAAGTCGTCCTTGTTGGGCAGGACGGCGGTCAGCGCCCTTTCGGCCAGCATGCCGTGCCCTATCTCCCGCCGCCCGGGTCCGCGCAGGAAGCGCACCTCGCCCACCGAGTACGGCGGGAAGTTGTAGTGTAAAAGGAAGCGGGACCAGTACTCGTCGGTCAGGGTCTCTATCTTCTGCTCGTCGGAGACGGTGCCCAGGGTGATGGTGACCATGGCCTGTGTCTCGCCGCGGGTGAAGAGGGTGGAGCCGTGGGTGCGGGGGAGGAAGGAGGTCTCGATGGTGATGGGGCGGACCTGGTCCGGTTTCCGGCCGTCCACCCGGAGGCCCTCGGTGACCACGCGTCCCCGGACCACCTCGCGCTCGAGTTCTCTGAAGATGCGCTTTGCTTGGATTATCCGGCGGGTCCTGTCCTCAAAATTTATCCACTGATCCTCGAGCTCGGCCAGGACGCCGTCTTTGACTTCCTTGATGGCGGCCTTGCGCGCCAGCTTGTCGGCGGCCCCGGTCATCCCCCGGAAGAGCTTGTCCCCAACCATGTCCCGGACGAGGGTCACGATTTCGGCGTCCAGCGCGGTCTCCTCGAGGACCAGCTTCGGCTTGCCGGCCTCGGCGACCATCTCTTTGATCAGGGCGATGATTTTCCGTATCTCGGCGTGGGCGGCCTCCAGGGCCTCGGTTAGAACCTCCTCGGGCACCTCCTTGGCCTCGCCCTCCACCATTACCAGGGCGCCGGAGCTGCCGGAGACCACGATGTTCATCTGCGATTTCTCCAGCTCGGCGGTGCTCGGGTTGAACACCAGCTCGCCGTCTATCCTGCCCACGCGGACCGCGCCGAGGATGTGGTCGTGGGGGACGCTGGAGAGGGCCAGGGCGGCGAAGGCGCCGTTCATCGCCACCACGTCGGTCGAGTGGTCGGGGTCGGCGGAGAAGGCGGTGCCGACTATCTGGGTTTCTCGGTTGAGAAGGTTGGGCAGCATGGGGCGGATCGAGCGGTCTATCATGCGGCAGACGAGTATCTCGCTGGTGGAGGGCCGCCCCTCGCGCTTGAAGAATCCGCCGGGGATTTTGCCGCCCGCGCTCTTGCGCTCCCGGTAGTCCACCGTCAGGGGGATGAAGTCCACCTCGCGGGGCTGCGGGTCCATGCAGGCGGTGTTTAGGACGACGGAATCGCCCAGGGAGGCCAGGACGGCGCCGTCGGCCTGTCTGGCCACGCGGCCGGTTTCCAGCACCAGGGTGCCTTGTCCGATGGTTATCTCTTTGCGTAGGATCATGGGTGAATCTCTCTTTCCTGCCACTAAAGGAGCGGGTCTCGTTTCCCGGCGGTCCGCAGAGGGACCGCCCTACTTGCGGAGGCCGAGCTCGGTGATCAGCTTGCGGTAGCGCTCCTCTTCGGTGCGCTGAAGGTAGTTTAAAAGGTGCCGGCGCTTGCTGACCAGCTTCAAGAGGCCCCGGCGGCCGTGGTGGTCCTTGGGGTGCAGCTTGAAGTGCTCGGTCAGATCGGTGATGCGCGCGGTCAGGAGGGCTATCTGGACCTCGGAGGAGCCGGTGTCCATTTCGTTGGCGCCGAACTTGGCGATTATTTCCGTCTTCGAATCCTTGGTGAGAGGCATTTTTATCCCCTAGCGGTTGGCGCCGCCGTACCTGGCGGCGGCGTCGAGATCGTCCACGAGGATGTTGAAAAGGTTGGAGGCCATGTAGCGGCCCTCGGCTATGTAGAGGTCCATCACGTCGAGGGCGGCTATGCGGGCCGTCTGAATCAAGGTGCGGTCGTAGATGGTCAGTTTGTCGAAGCCCTTGATGTAGCGGTCGTAGGCGGCCGCGTAGAAATCGTCGAAAAGGAGGTCGGCCTCCTCGGCTTCCC
>MFAF01000133.1:7268-11395 GCA_001774505.1 Candidatus Coatesbacteria bacterium RBG_13_66_14
CCAGCATCCCCCGGAAGAAGGGTATCAGCGGCTCGTCGGGATCCCGCTCCCGGAGCCTGGCGACGACCTGGGCCACGGTTTCGAGGTCCCCGGCGTCCAGGGCGCGCATCGCGTCGTCGAAGTCCTCGCGGGTGAGGTCGCAGGGCTTTTTTTGGGCACAGCTTATGGTGACCGCGAGGAGCACCGCCAGGATGGAGACGATGAGGAGTGTCGCATGTCTTTTCATATCGTCCGGTCCTGGGGATTGAAAAACCGGCGCGGCGGCCGGCTAAAGGTGCAAACCTTCAGTGCCCCTCGACTTTTTTAGGAGGAGACGGAGTTCCCCGCGCTCCTTTGGCCGAATCCCGGTCTTCGAGGGGCCGCCGCCAAGGACCCAGCGGGTGAAGAATAACACGCGGAGCGCGACAAGGCAAGAAAAAAGGGGGATCGGGCGGATCCCCCCGTCGTAAACCGGATCGCGGAGCTAGAAGAAGTAGACCACGCCGGCGATGAAGCCGAAGGAGAAGTAGGTGCCCTCCCCGATCCACAGGCAGGGCCGGACGTCGGCGTCCAGGTAGAAGTTGGCGCCGAGGGGGAGCTGCATCCCCACGTGGAAGGGCAGGCTGAATGCCACGCCACCGCCCCCGAAGACCAGGCCGGCCCCGATGCCGGCGTAGGGGTTGACGCCCGAGAGGTTGAACATGTACTTGAAGTTGCCGGTGAACTGGCCGATGAACGCATAGGAGAGGATCATGTCGAAATCGGCGGTGATGTCTATGTTCGGGGTGATCTCGAAGTCGCCCATGAGGTTGATGCAGAAGGACGGGTCCTGGAATCCGAGACGCATGCCGGCGCCGACGCGGGCGCTGGCCGGCAGGGCCAGGGCCAGAAGGACGATTACCAAAACGGCCTTGCGCATGCTTGAACCTCTTTCTTTTTAAAAAGGGGTCGAGAGACGATGCAAACACCTCTTTTATCTTATCAGCCGGGTCCGTCAGGGTCAATATGGATGCTTAACTCTTTGTAAATGTGATGGTTAACGGTAATCATCGGCTCCGTGGCCGTGGGGGGAACGCTTGACTCAATTTCCGGTGCTGGTGTAATATCAGCCTGCACGGTCAGAAGGAGACAAGGGGTTTTGCCAGAGGCATAACTCGCTTCGCTCGGTTCAACCCCTTGCTCCCTTAAGGATGTTGCGAGTAACCTGAAACTGGCCACGGTAAAAAAGGAGGCACTATGAGGGTAAGTAGAATCAAGTTTCCCTTCGGGCGCGGCATCGTGCCCATCGCCCTCCTGGTGATGCTCTTGGTCGCCGGGTGCACGGACCCGGTCGCCAACGACCTCTACCAGGATCAGAACCAGCCGTCCTCACCGGGCAGGGTTCAGGTTTGCCCGCCCTACGACCCGGTGCGGCACCCCGAGTACCCGGGGACCCTGCTGGTCTACCGCGTATGGGTGGACGACCAGCCCACCGCGCTCACAAAGCCCTACATCACCATGTACCAGTCCCGCGAGCCGTTCTATCTGGGATTCAAGGTGTGGCGGAAGGCCAACGGCGATTCCACCTGGACCGAGCTGACCGACGGCAGGTACATGGTGCCCGAAATCCTGCGCTCCAACCCCATCCCTCCCGAGGAATGGCATCACAACGACCAGATCGAGTACGACGTGCCCCTAGTGGATTTTTCCGACTCGAACAACGTGGAGCTGGACTTCCCCGCCTACAACCCGGACCTGGACGGCTTCAAGGGCGACCAGAACCCCATCCTGGGCTGGGACGTGAACAACCCGTCGGGTTACTACCCCTACAAGTACTTCCTCAGCGAGAACTACTCCTTCGGATTCGTGGACACCGGTTTCGACGTTGCCACCATGGATTACGAGGATTACAAGTGGGCCGTCTGCTTCGTCGATTACTCGGGCAATATGTCCGAACCGGTAATCGTCGAGGTGGAGTAGTACAGAACAACGACAGCGGCAGTTTGAAAGGAGTTTACCCATGCGCAAGCTATTGTTGATCGTAGCGCTCGCCGTTGTTCTAACCGTGAGCGTCAGTGCAAAGGGCACGAACCCCTACGGCATGGCGGGTCAGTTCAAGCTCTGGTCCGCCGACACCATCCAGCAGTGGGGCATCTCCCTGGGGCTCCACTTCGACGTCTGGGCGTACTACCAGGAAATCCAGGGCTCGGGTTACGAGTGGGCGGACACCGAAGATGACTACATCGCCGACGTCTACAGCCGGAACCCTTTCCAACTCACATTCTGCTTCTTCGACTGGTGGGAGTTCTCCGTGACGCCGACCTTCGCGGCGCACAAGGTGCTGGACACCGAAATCGAGGAGGTCGGGCTCTCCGAGTTCTTCATCGGGACGAAGTTCAACCCCCTCATGGAGGAGAAGAACGGCTACCTGCCCGGGATGTCCCTCGTTCTGGGATTCGATCTCGGATCGGGCATCGCCCAGGAGGACGACCTTTCCACGAACTTCTACGACGAGGCGCTCAACTGGACGACCCACGGCGACACCAACATAGACTTCATCTACGCCCTGTCGAAGCACGTGGGCAAGGACGACCTCTTCAGCTATCACCTCAACCTCGGCTACCGGTTGACCCTGGGCGTCTACGACCTCTACGAGTGGACGTTCAACGAGGAAACGGGCGATACGGAGCGGGTCGTGGCGATGAGCGACTACCCCGTTCCGGATTACTTCCTCTACGGCGCGGGCTTCGAGGTCAAGGCCACCGACAACTTCTCCTTCATCACCGACCTGGTCGGCAAGCTCGCCTTCGCCGAAGACCAGGAGCGCGACGGCCGGACCCGAGCCGTCACCGACAACTGGTTCCAGGTCGTTCCCGGCATCCGTCTCTCGGGCGACGAGTTCCTCTACTACGATTTCGCCGTGGCCCTGGGCGTGGGGAAGGACAATCCCTGGATCGAGGTCATAACCGGCTTCTCCGCCGACGTGAACCTCGTCCCCCGCGACACCGACGGCGACGGCATCCCCGACGACGAGGACCTCTGCCCCGAGGACCCCGAGGACTTCGACGGCTTCGAGGACGCCGACGGCTGCCCCGACCTCGACAATGACAAGGACGGCATCCCCGACACCGAGGACAAGTGCCCCGACGAGCCCGAGGACATGGACGGGTACAAGGACTCCGACGGTTGTCCCGACCCCGATAACGACGGCGACGGCATCCTCGACGAGAAGGACAAGTGCCCCAACGAGCCGGAGACGGTCAACGGGTACGAGGACGAGGACGGCTGCCCGGACACCGAGCCCGTGGTCTACGAGGGTCCGAAGACCATCCGCCTCGAGGGCGTGAACTTCGAGCCGAACGTGGCCGTGATGCTGCCCGGCTCCTCCCGCACGCTGGAGGATGCCGCGCGGATCATGATAGATAACCCCTTCATCAAGGTCCAGATCGTCGGCCACACCACCGACCGCGGCGACCGCACATTCCTGATGCAGCTCTCCCGCGACCGCGCTCAGGCCGTGGTGGACGTGCTGGTCAACGAGTACGGCATTGACCGGAACCGCCTGACCGCCGTGGGCATGGGTCCCGACGAACCCACCGCCTCCAACTCCACCGAATCGGGTCGCGAGCAGAACCGCCGCATCGAGTTCAAGGTCGTGGATTAAGCGGTAAAGCGGTAGCGAAACACAGACAAGGGGTTTTAACCCCTTGTCTTTTTTATCCCTGTGCCGGAAAAGAATCCCGCCAGGAGCCCTCTTTTTCTTGGGTTCGAGGGGGTCCCCTCTCCCTGTGGGAGGTCTGCAAGACCCGGGTCAGGGTGAGGGCTGCCGTATGTGTCCCCTCTCCACTCTGGGGAGAAGCGCGCTTACGGGCTAGGGTGAGGGGTGTAGCGGTCCCCTCTCCCCGTGGGAGTGGCGCGCCGACGGGTTAGGGTGAGGGCTGCCTTTGAAAAAAACGGGCGGACCTAGAGATCCGCCCCTACGTCATCGCAATCTGTGAGGCGTAAGCTCGTTCTCCGGTCGGTGGAGGGTCGGCCCCGTGTCGCGGCGGGTCGGTGTGGCGGTTCGAGCCTGTGTGAGCTATTATTGATCGGTAAACACTGTTGCGGAGGGGGTGACTACGGTGCGCTTCTTCATCTCCCTGGACATGGAGGGCGTGGCGGGGCTGGTG
>MFAF01000134.1:0-1153 GCA_001774505.1 Candidatus Coatesbacteria bacterium RBG_13_66_14
AACCCTCGGCGCCCGCATCAAACGGCTCCGCACGGCCCTCAACCTGCGACCCGCCGAGCTCGCCCGCCTCGTCGGCGTCCCGCCCCAGTACATAGACAACTGGGAAAACCGCGGGCACCGGCCGAGCTCGCGCTACGGCACCCTGTTGTCCCAGGCGCTCGGAATCACTTACGAGGAGCTCTTCACCGGGCGCAAGCCCACCAACCACGACGAGCTCTCGAAGCTGACCATCACGGAGCTCCTGCAGCGGGCCGCCCAGGCCACCGCCGCGCTTCCCGGCTACGAGGTCCGGCGCTTCCCCCTCCTGGGCGAAATCGCCGCCGGCGCCCCCTTCGAGGCCGAATCGAACGAGTCCCTGCCCGTCGCCACCCACGTCCCCCGGGGAACCCCCGACAACTGCTACTTCCTGCGCGTCCAGGGCGACTCCATGCTCGGCGACGGCATCATCTCCGGCGACCTCGTCCTCATAGACCCCGACACGGACCCGGAACACATGAACGAGCAGGACATCTACGCGATCCTCTTGAACCTGAACGACGTCACCCTCAAGCGCATCCGCCGGGTGGGCGGCGTTATGTGGATGGTGGGGTCGAACCCGAAGATAGCGCCCATCCCGCTCACCGACGACCGCCACGGCGAGGCGCGCGTCCTGGGCCGGTTGATCAAGCTCGAACGCTACTACCACTAACCGCGTCATACGTCGCCATACCGCGGCGCGCAATCCGTGTGAATAAACCATGAACCGAGCGGCGTCCGTTTCATCGAGCAAACATTGAATAATCGAGTCTGCATATGACAAACCCCGGTCGGTGACCGGGGTTCGGCGTAAGATCGTATGATTATTTTTAACTCGAATACGTCACTCGTATCACCCTCGTAGGGGCCGACCTTCAGGTCGGCCCGCGGGTTCCCTCTCCCCGTGGGAGTGGCGCGCCGACGGGCTGGGGTAAGGATCGGGGTTGGTAACGTAAACGCGGCGGGGATTAAAATCCCCGCCCTACATTTCAGGCCGGTCGTCACCCTCGTAGGGGCCGACCGACGGCGCGCCGTTCAGGTCGGCCCGCGGGCGGGCCTGGAGACCCGCCCCTACATCATCGCAACATACACGGCACGGGCCGGGGTGAGGGTCGGTGCATGTCCCCTCTCCCCTCTG
>MFAF01000134.1:1164-7734 GCA_001774505.1 Candidatus Coatesbacteria bacterium RBG_13_66_14
TCCGCCCCTACAGGCGGAAGTCGCTCCCCCCGATGAACTCCCGCAACAGCGAGGTCGAGGGCACCATCTCGTCGGGCAGGTCCAGGAAAAAGGCGATGAACTGGAGCAGCCTCTCGGCCTCGGCCCGCTCCGGCTCGCTCTCGGGGACCCGCTCCAGGAGCGGACGGGCGTGCTTGCCTAAAACCGAAAGCTCGTAGATGAGGGCGGAGTTGAACATCGCGTCGGCGGTCTCCTGGAAGGGGAAGATGTAGCGGTCCTCCCCGCGCCGCACCTGGCGCCAGCGCCGCAGGGTCGCGAGCGCGTCATAGCCGCGGTACCGCGCGTCCCGCACCAGCCGACGGATGAGCCGCGTGTCCGTGGTGGGCACCCGGTTGTGGTTGTCTATGTTGAGCTGGGTCAGGCAGCTCGCGTACACCTTGAACTTCTCCGCCGCCGGGATTTCCGGCGTCAGCGCGTCGTTCAGGGCGTGGATGCCCTCCACGATCAGAGGCGTCTGCGGCCCCACCCGCAGGGTCCCCGCGAGCCTTTCGCTCCGCCCCGACTTGAAATCGAAGCGGGGCGGGTGGACCTCCTCGCCGCGCATGAGGGCCGACAGGTCGGCGTTCAGCGCCCCCACGTCTATGGCCTCGAGCCGCTCGAAATCGGGCCGCCCCTCCTCGTCCAGGGGGGTCCGAGCCCGGGGGAGGAAGTAGTCGTCCACCCCCACCGCCACCGGCCGGTGCCCGCTGACGGTGAGCTGCAGCGTCAGCCGTTGGGTGAAGGTGGTCTTGCCGCTGGAGCTGGGCCCGGCGACCAGGATCAGCCGGGGCACGGGGCTGCGCGAGCAGACCTCTTCGGCGATCTCGGCCGTCTTCTTCTCGTGCAGCGCCTCGGAGAGAAGGACCAGCTCCTTGGCGCCGCCGCCGGCGATGGCCCGGTTGAGGCCGCCCACCGTCTCCGCCCCCAGGACCTTTATCCAGCCCGAGAACTCGTGGAAGATGTGGAAGAGCTTGCGCTGCTCGGTGAAGGGGGCCAGGGCGTCGGGCCGGGCGGAGGTGGGGAAGCGCAGGACGAAACCCGGCGGGTAGTACACCAGTCCGAAAGGCACGAGCAGGCCCGACCGGGGCGCCACCGGCCCGTAAAAGCTGTCCAGCACGCCCCCGAAGCGGTAGACCACGATTTCGTCGCGGGGGTAGTGCTCCAGGAGCTGAATTTTCGCAAAATCCCTCTTCGTCCGGAGCTCGGCGATGACCGCCTTCCGGGGCGCCACCTCCCGGACTATCTCCTCGTCCGCCGCCGCCAGCTCGTCCATCCGCCGCTTGAGCGCCTCCACCGTGTCCGGCGTGACGGGCACGGGCGCGTCCGACGCGTCGGCGCGGCGCAGCTCGCCGAAGAACCCGCCGGAGAGGGAGTGGTCAACGTACACGTGGGCGTCGGGGAAGAGCTCCGCCGCCGCCCGGATCAAGAGGAGGCGCACCCCGCGGCGGAAGGCCCGGATGCCCTCGTGGTCGGCGATGTTGCGCGGGGAGAGCCGGCAGCCCTTCTCCAGCGGCTCGCGCAGGTCGCGCGCGTGGTGGTCGGTGAAGGCCATGAGCCACGGGTGCTCCGGGGAGGGTAGTCCCGCGAGCGCCCGCTGGATCGGCGTGCCCCGCTCCACCGAGAGCGGGACGGGCTCCGTCCCCGGGACCGTGACCACGACCTTTATCACCGATCCTCCGTCCGCGCCGCTTCCGGGAGATGTTCCCGGCCCGAAGAAAAAGTATAGCACACCGCCGCCGGGGGAACGCGCCCTTACGGGTGGGGATAGATGAGACAAGGGGTTTTAACCCCTTGTTCCCCGAACGCGCCCTCGCGGGTGGGGATAGATGAGACAAGGGGTTTTAACCCCTTGCTCCCCGAACGCGCCCTTGCGGCGGTGTAATATTTGGTCTATACT
The DNA here is from genome assembly GCA_001774505.1 of Candidatus Coatesbacteria bacterium RBG_13_66_14. Classification (GTDB taxonomy): domain Bacteria; phylum RBG-13-66-14; class RBG-13-66-14; order RBG-13-66-14; family RBG-13-66-14; genus RBG-13-66-14. Next base: position 3,080 of record MFAF01000134.1, read on the forward strand.
GCGCGAATTTGATGAAGGGGGTGCCGTGAGGAAGCTCGTCCCTGTGCTGTTAGTCATGGCGACCGGCGCCCTGGCCGCCGCCGGGCGCGTCGCCGTCTGGCTCGACGTCCACGGCTCCAGCGACTATCTTCTCGTGGAGGCCGCCCGGGCCGGCTTCGAGGAGGGGTTGACCGACGCCGGGTTGAACGTGGCGCCCCGCGACGAGGTGACCAGCATCAACACGGTCATCAATCCTGCCGTGGACGCCCAGCTCGCGCAGTTGGCCGCGGCGCTGGGGTGCGACTACGCCGCCGCCCTGACCGTCACCGCCGCGGGGGGCGGGGTGGAGATTTCCGGCCTCGTCTTCGACCCCTTCGCCTGGAGGCGGTACGAGAGCCTCGTCGCGCTGGCCGAGAGCGCCGACGGAGCCCGAACGATGGCCGCGCGCCTGGCCGGGGAGCTGGCGAAAGGCCTGCCCGCCGCGGGGCCCGTGATTTCCCTGGACGCCAGGTGGTCCACCGTCCAGGCGGCCCTGGGCGCCGCCGACGGCCTGGAGTTCAACGACTACCTCTGGGTCTACCGCTACGGCGAGCCGCTGGTCCACCCCGACATCGGCGAGATTCTGGCGGTGACGACGACCGTGGTCGGTGCGGGCCGGGTGGAGGAGGTCCGGGGCGACCACCTGTCCCTGGTCTCCCTCTCGCCAACCGCCGCGGGCCTGGCGTATGCGGCGGACGACCGGGTGCGCGCGCTGGACGAGGAAACTTACACCAGGCTCGGTTTCGCCCGCGGCACCGTGGTCCCCTTCGGCGTCCTGGGCTTCGGCGAGAGCGCTACCATGCCCGTGCCCCTCCCCGGGCCGGTCCACCCGCCCGGGCCCGAGGGGGTCGAGCTTAAACTGGAGGAGAGCCTGGAGCTCGACTACTCCCCGGTGGGCCTGGACGCCTCCTTTTCGGGCGTCGTCCTCTGCTACGACGACGGGCGGCTCCACCTCCTCCCGCTCGAATTGAAGAGCGGTCCCGAGAGGATCGTGGAGACGGGGGTGTCCGGTCCCGTCGCCCGCCTGGGGGACGAGGTCTACCTGGCCGACTCCTGGGAGGGCGTGGTGCTCCGGCTGGGCGCCGGGTCCGCCGAGCCGGAGACCTTCGCCGCGGGGATAAGCCCGGACCTGCTCGTCGCCGGGGGCGACGGGAGCCTGTGGGCCGTCGTGTTCAGCCACTCCTCGGGCTGGGACCTGGTGACCTACCCCGCGCTCCGGCTGGGATCCGCGGGCGACGTGGCGGAGGTCCGGGACCTGAACGCGGGCAAGCTCAACGCCCTCGCCGCGTCCCCCGACGGCACGCTCTACTACCTCGCCAGCTTCGAGCCGATCCGGGGCCTGGCGCCCGACGGGACGATCTTCGAGGTCGGCGCCCGGATGCTGCCCGACCCCAGGGCCCTGGACACCGACGCCCTCGGCTGGCTCTACGCCGTGGACGCGCGCTCGGGGCTGGTGGTCTTCGCCGCCCGGCAGCGGGTCGCGGGGACCTGGGGCGGCGCAGGCGTGGTGGACTTCCGCAACGTCAACCTCATCGCCGTGACGGACGACGCCGTCTACCTCGCCTCCGGCTGGGACCGGGTCCTGTACCGCCTGAGCCTGACATATACTTACCCGGAGCTCTGAGTGCGCCGCGGAGGGTTGGCTCTTTTGATGTTGACCGGGGCGCTCCAGGCCGCGGTGTTCCGCGCCGGCGCGGTCGGCGACCTCACGCCCGCCCTGGCGGCGGGGACCCTCGAGACGGTGCGGGAGGCCGTCGAGGCGGGTGGCGGGACCCTCGTCGGCGCCATCGAGCTCACCGGCGGCTCCCTGGGCTACGGGGCCCCGGTCTGCCGCGACGCCGATTTCGTCCTGCGCGTGGCCCTGACCCGCAACCCCGTCCTCGACCTCTACCTGGTCGGGCTCGAGGCGGCCAGCGTGGGCTCGGGCGAGCTCTTCGGCACCGCCGACGCCGGGCACTACCCACCGGGAGAACCCCTGCAGCGGGGGATATACGTGGAGTGCCTGCGGCTGATGGCCAAGCTCCCGCCCGTCGGACGGGCCGAGCCTTGCACCGCGGGGGCGACGGTCCGCCTGGAGCAGCCCCTGCGGGCGTCCCGGCCGGCCCTCGTCTACCGGCGCCTGGCCCCGGACGAGGAGCCGACCTTCCCCTACCTCGGCACCGCCGCGCCGCTGGCCCTGGTCCAGATGCCCCCCGACACCCTGGAGGCCGACGTGCCGCTGGAGCGGGGGGGGCTCGTCGAGGGGGAGCTCCGCGTCGTCGTGGTCGGCGAGGCCCTGGCGGAGGAGCTGGCCCGTAATCTCGGGGAAATGTGAATTTTTAGTGTATAGTTGAGATGGGTTGGGGGAATCGCCGACGGACACGGGCGGACCCTCGGGGAAAAGGAGGCGACCGTGCGCCGATATTCACTCTGGGTCGTGGCGGCCGTGCTGGCGGCGCTCCCGCTGGGGGTCCACTGCGAATCCGACTCCGACGGCGGGGACGCCAGCCTGGCCGTCGCTAACGGCACCTACTACTACCTCCACGTCCAGATAGGCCCCGACAGCTACCCCTACCTCCCGCCCGGCGAGACCACCGGGCCCTCCTTCATGTCCGTGGGCGAGCGGGTCACCTGCCGGGTGACCTACTCGCCGGGGCAGGGCGTATCCGGATGGTACACCTTCGACTACACCGGCGGCGGGGGGACCACCGGCGGACTGGGATGCAGCGAGAGCGGGCAGCTCACCTGCGAGCCGATCTCCTCCTACGGAGCCGACGACGTCGTAACCGTTTACGACGTCAACCTCCGAGGGGTGCAGGCGGAATGAAGCACCTCGCGCTTTTCCTTTTAGCGTTGACGGCGGCCGCGGCCCCGGCGGCCGACGTGTACCGCCCGTCCGACGGCGAGCCGGAGGTTTCCGCCCGGCCCGAATCCACGTTCAGGATCGCCCTGTCCGTCAACACGGCGCTCGCCGTGGGCGACTGGAAGGCCCACCCCATCGAGGGAGACCGGACCATGTTCGGCCCGCTGGTCGGCGTGGAGCTGGAGGCGGGCTGGGTCCTGGGGCGCCTCTTTTACGGCGTCCTCGGCCGGATGAGCGCCTACGACACCGGCGGCGTCGTGGGGCTGGGCGAGGGGAGCGGCGAAATCGAGGCGGCGCACGCCATGAGCCTGGCCGCCCTGGCCACGGTCGGGCTGTACCTGGGCGACGGCCGCGTGCGGCCCTGGGTGGGCCTGGGGGTCGGCGTGGAGTGGATGATCGCCGACGAGGAAATCGAAGGCGTCGTGTTCGATTTCGACAACGTGTTCCTCCCCGCGCTCACCGTCAGCCCCGCCGTCGGGCTCGATTTCGGCCTGTCGGAAAACCTCTACGTGCCGCTCCGGGTGAGCTACGACTTCAGCCTGAACCAGGTCCAGGGCTACGGCGACTACTCCGGCCACGGGCAGGACCTGGTCGTCGCGGCCGGCATCGGCCTGGGCCTTTAACCCATGCGCCGCTCCCTCCGGTTTTTAATCTTCATCCTCGCCGTCCTCCCCCTGGGCGTCCGGTGCGAGGGCGGCACCGCGGTGACGAGCGACGGCTCGCTGGCCCTCTACAACGACACCAGCTACTACCTCCACCTCTCCATCGGCGGGGCGGACTTTCCCTGGACCCCGCCCGGCGATTCCACCCCCCGCGTGGGGGTGGACATCGGCCAGACGCTGCGCTGCACCGCGGCCTACTCCCCGGGCCAGGGCCCGACGGGGCGGACGGAGTTCGACTTCACCGCCTCGGCGGCCGACAGCGATTCCGGCGTGGCCGTCTCCTGCGACGCCGGCATCGGCACCGCCTGCGACCCCCTCGTCACCGACGGAAGCGCCCCCCACTACCAGCTCTCCGTCACCGAGGAGATGCTGGGGGATGCGTAACCCCGCACCACTGCTGCTGCTCGCCCTCGCGCTCTGTGCGTCCGCGGCGGACACCGAAGTGCGCCTGGCGCTCTACGCCGACACCATGCTTGCCGTGGGCGACTGGGCCGCCCTGCCCGGCGACCCCGGCCGCACCATGTTCGGGCCCTCCCCGGGCGCCGAAATTGAAATCACCCTGCGCCTGGGGCGCTCGCTCTGGGGGCTCGCGGTGAAGTACGGGACCTACGGCACGGGGGGCTACGTCGGGACGGGGGAGTGGCCGAACCGGGTCGAGGAGGCCGAGGCCCACTCGATTTCGGCCCTGGGATTCGCCGGGGTCCGGATGGACGAGGGGGGGACCGTGGGTTTCTGGTGCTGCCTCGGCCTGGGGGTGGAGTGGCTGCGGGCCTCCGAAACCGTGGGGGGCCGGGATTACGACTACGGGCGGGTCTTCCAGCCATGCCCCTGCGCCTGCCTCGCCATCGGCGCCGACTTTTTCCTCACCGAGGACCTCTACATCCCCGTCAAGGCGAGCTACGACGTGAGCTTCGGCCAGGTGCTGGGCTACGGCGGTTATTCGGGCGAGGGGACGGACCTGGTCCTGTCCGCGGGCCTGGGCGTCGTTTTTTAAAGGGATAACGAAAGGTCAAATCGGGCGGGGTACGGAGTCCCGCCCGACATTTATCAACCGACGTAGGGCGGCCCCGTGGGATGCATCCCCTGCGGGCCGCCGCGGCCCCCCTCTCCCTCCGGGAGAGGGGATGGGGGTG
>MFAF01000134.1:7761-10291 GCA_001774505.1 Candidatus Coatesbacteria bacterium RBG_13_66_14
GGACTAAAGTCCCCGCCCTACATTTCGAACCGCGCAATTGCCCGTAGTGCACGACCCAGGGCCTTTTCGGGCGGGTGTGGACACCCGCCCCTACGTCATCGCAGCGTGTAACGGGCCGGTGTGAGGGTCGCAATGGTCCCCTCCCCCCTCTGGGGGGAGGGTTAGGGTGAGGGGCAAACGGGCGGACCTAAAGGTCCGCCCCTACGTCATCGCAAAACGCGGCGGCCCGCAGGGGATGCATCCCACGGGGCCGCCCTACATTTATCCGCAAGCAGGTGGACGACCCGACGAACGGGCGCCGGTCAAACACACCCGACGACCATTGACCCCCCCCGGACGGCCCCCGTCCGGCCGCACGCCCCTATCAGCCCCCTCCGCCGACCAGCGCGGCCACCTCCCCCCGCAGCAGGGCGAACTCCTTGGAGTACTCCAAGAGCCTCGCCGAACCCTCGAAGTCGAAGTGGGCCTCGCTCACCGCGTGGTAGAAGGCCGAGAGCTCGCCCGTCAGCTCCACGAACTGGTCCAGGGTCAGGTTTTCAAAGGCCCCGCCGCCCGCCGCCACCCTCTCCGCCGCCCGGGCGCAGTTTTCGTGGAAGACGCGCCAGGGGACCTCGTCGTAGTAGGTCATGTAGACGGGATCGGCGGAACCGGCCATCCCGTCGCGGAGCGATTCGTCCTCCCCCGCGGCCAGCAGCCGCTGCCGGTGGATGAAGAGGTTCAGGGACAGGGCGGTGAAGTTGTTCAGCACGTTGAGCCCGGCCCCAGGAGGGCCGAAGAGGTCCGCCCCGGGGAGGGGGTCGGGCGCAGACTCGACGGCCGCCGCCGCCGTGTACTGCGCGACCCGGCCGTCGGAGAAGAGGTCCAGGAGCCGTTCGAGGTACTCCGGGTCGCGGGTGACGAGGTCCCCGATGGCCGAGATGCGGACCCGGGGCAGCTCGCTCTTCAGGAGCCGGACGACGGCCTTGGGCTCCGAGAGCATCCGCTCCAGCTCTTCCCCGGCGCCCCGGACGCGGCGCAGGATCAGGTAGCCCATCTCGGCCTCGCCGGTATCGCCCCGCCAGACCGCTTCCAGAACGCCGTCCAGGGCCCGGGTGCCCAGTTTCTCCAGCACCTCCACCGAGGCCGCCAGGGTGGTCTCGTCCTCGGGGTGCCCCACCAGGACCGCCAGGATGGCCGGCACCGCCTCGTCCCCCATCCCGGCCAGGCGCCCGATGGCGGTGTTGCGGACCCGCGAGTCGTCGTCGGCCAGCCCCAGCGCCGCGTAATCCATGAGCCCCCGGTCGGCGAACTCCTCCACCGCGGCCATGCGCTCGCGCCAGTCGCCCGCGCGGAGGTCCTCGGCGAGGTCCTCGATGGAGCGGGAGCAGCCGGAGAAAACGAGGGCCGCCGAAACGGCCGCAATCAGGCTACAGCGCATTTCTCTCCTCATCGGTTCCGGCGCCGCGCGCCCAGAGGTGGTAGATGACGGCCAGCGGCGCGAACTCCACCAGGGTCCGCAGGCCCCAGAAGGCGGCCATCCAGATGCCGTCGGGCAGGGGGAGCCAGGCCGACGAGATGCCGGCGACCAGGGTCCCCAGGAGCAGCCCCAGGACGGGCGACCAGACGGTCCGCCCCCAGGCGGTCGCGGCCGCCGCCAGGCACCAGCCCACTATGGCCGCCTCGGCCCCCTCGAAGAGCACCCGGCTCACCGGCGTCCAGGCGCCCAGCCACCCCGGGAAGGCCAGCCCCGCCAGGGCCATGACGAAACCGGCGCCCAGCGTCCCGGCCACCGTGCCGCTCAGGTATCCCAGAGGACGGCGCCCGGAGCGCGGGTTCACCAGGCCGAAGACCGCGAGGGCCGCCGCGTAGCGCAGCAGGTGGGCGAGCCAGACCCCCGCCGCGACGCCCGCCGGGACGCCGCCGGTGATGAGGGTGAAGATGGCGGGCACCAGCGCCGCCGGCGCGGCCCAGACGAGCGCCCTAACGAAAAGCCGCTTGAGGGGGATGGCCAGCGCGGGCATGCCTGGTGCGGAGAAGGGAGCCATCGTTCACTTACACTCCGGCTTCCGAATACCTGAAGGAGTGCCGTCCGGATTCATCCCATCACCGCGCCGAGGGACCGGCGTCACCCGCCCCTTCGCCCGGCGGCGTCACGATTATTGCGGCAACCCGCGTCCGCTCCGTCCGCGCCCCTTCTCCCGGCAATAATCGCGCCGCCGCCTGGGTTGCGCGCTAGACAGCGCCCTCTCTCGGCGGAGCGGAATCCGGCCCCCCGCCCCGCGGCCGGTGACGCCACCAGATGACGGCCACGACGGGCAGGTAGCTCGCCACCAGGGTGAGCCCCTGATCCAGGATGTCGCGGGTCTCCCGGACCTCGGCCGGGGCGGTGAAGTGGTAGAAGGCGGTGACCGCGGCGCAGGCCGCCAGGAACCCGGCCCAGAAGAGCGCCGCCTTACCCTTGGCCAGGTCCCAGCCGAGCCCCGTCACCAGTCCCAGAAAGGCCCCCAGGAAGAGGAGGGTGATGACCTGCTGGCCGTTGAAGAGCACGGGT
>MFAF01000135.1:0-9827 GCA_001774505.1 Candidatus Coatesbacteria bacterium RBG_13_66_14
TAGGTATACACGTTCGTTTCGAGCTCGAAGCAGACCATACGTTTAATGAAGTCGCTGTCCGCCTTGATATGCTGGGGTGGGAATCGTCGCAGAAATACCCCGTAGATATGTCATTTATTTCGGGTATTAACGCGCAGCGATTCGAGGGTGATACGGATATCGTCCAGGCCGGTCAGCTAAGGGATAATGATATAGCATATGCGTGGAAAGCCATCGGCGAAGCCTCGGAGTGGGTTCTAGATGTTTTATCCGCTTACGATTTAGACCCTGTTCCGGTATGTCAAGTAAGGCAACATACACATTTCATCGAAAACCTTCTTTACGTTTAAACCTCTATAATAGCTTTATTACCGTTTAATAATTAAGAATCCACATTTTATAAATGACCTTTAAGTGCTACGGGAATACAACAGTGAAGACGGACAGCCGCCACCCCCGCCTCACGGATATTTAAAAAAAAAGCCCCGGCGACGGGGCCCTCTTAATCACTCCGCCTTATCTCCCCTCCTCGAACTTCCTCCGATCCAGGCTCACAGACAGCAGCGTGGCCGTGGCGAACAGGTCCCGCACGGCCGGACGGCCGAGGAAGGACCGCCGGTGCCTGGCCTGGGTCAAGTCGCCCAGGACCCCCTCCAACTCGTCCATGGCGCTCTTGAGCGAATTTTTCGCCGCCGGCATGTCCCCCTGGACCAGATGGGCGCGACCCATCAGGTGATACAACAGGGCCTGGTGGACGGGATTGCCGCTCTTCTCGTCGAGCACCAGGGCCTGCCGGGCCAGGTCCAGGGCCTTGTCGGCATCGCCCAGCGCCAGCTCGGCCTCCGCCAGCCCCCGCAGAAAGCTTGCCCGGTTGATGTCCGAACCAAGGGTCTCCGACCGGGGTCGGGCCTCTTCGAGAAGTTCCTTTGCCTGCTGCGGCCGCCGCGCCGCCACCATAATTTCCGCCAGATGCTGGACGGCCTTCAGCTCCCAGCCCAGCATGGACGTCTCCCTAAATCCGCGCAGCGCCCTCGTCATGAGGTCCTCGGCCAGCTCGAGATTTTCCTGCTCCCGGGCCGCCAGCCCCATGACCCACAGCAGGATGCGGCGGTAGGGATTATCTTCGGAGAGCCTGACCTTGAGTCCGTCAAGGGTGGCCAGCGCCTCGGCCGCGAGGCCCAGGTTCACCAGCGCCAGCCCCAGGTTAAGTTCCACGGCGTTGAGGTAGGCGGTGAAGCGCGTTCCGGCGAAGTACGCCCGGCAACGCTCCAGGCAGTCGAGGGCGGATTCCAGCCTCCCCCAGTTCAGGTAAATCATGCCGAGGTTGTTCAGGATGGTCATCCGTTCGTGGGGCACCCTCACCCTGTCGAAAATCGGCAGGCACTCGAGGTGGAGGTCCGCCGCCTCTCCGAAGCGCCCCTGCAGGTAGAGGACGTTGGCCAGGCCCAGCTTGGCGTCGGCCAACCCCCGCAGGTCGCCCTTCAGCCCGGCGTGTTTCACCGCTCCGCCGAGCTGTTTCGCGGCCTCCTCCAGCCGGCCCAGGTGCCGGTAGACGTTGCCCAGATCAATCTCCGCCGACACCCCCAACCAGGTGATGCCACCGCGCTTCACCGCCTTCACCAGGTCGCTGAGGATGGAGGCCGCTTCCTCGAACTTTCCGCCCTGCTTCAGTTGCTTGGCCTTCAATATCTTCTTTACGTAACCGATGCCTTCCCGCTCGGGAAATCCCATCAGCTCGTCAACCAGAGAGGTGTCCCGCTCGAGGTCGCCGAGGGAGCCCTGGATGTCCACGGCCCGGCGAAGGGCCAGCGCCCCCTCCCGCGTTCCGCCAAAAAGCTCCGCGGCCTCCCGAAAGCACCGGATCGCGGCGTCGTTCTCTCCCCTCGCCTCGTGGACGTCTCCCCGGAGAAGACACTCCCGACCCGCGAATGGGGCATCCTCCGCCGAGAGCGATTCGGTGACGATATCCAGATGCCGCAACGCCGAATCGAACCGGAGGAGCTCGATGTCGGCCTGGGCGAGGATCAATCGCGCCTCCAGGCTCAGCCCTTTGTTTCGACCCCTGGACGCGACACCCTCCCCGAGGGGCTCCAGGGAGCAGATGGTGGGGAAGAAGCCCAATCGGTGCAGGCGTTTCAGAACATCCACATACCCGACCAGGGCCTCGTCATCACGGCCGACGGCCGAGAGGTGCTTCACCCTGAAAAAATCCTCGACGAAGCTCCGCCCGGGCTCGACCTCGGCGGACAGCCCTGCCAGGTGGGCCTTGTCCATCATCTCCTCGGCGAAGTCGGCGATCCACCCGGCGAAACGCGGTACCCGGAGGGTGTAACCCGCATCCACCCGCTCGCAAAAGGACCTCGCCGTCAGCTCGCCCAGCAGTTTCTCCACCCGCTTTACACCGAAGCCGGTGCACCTCACGACGCTATCCGTTGACTGCGGGCGTGCCTCGCCGGCCAGTGCGCAAAGTACCTCCTTCTCCTCCTCCCTCAGCTCTTCCCAGCGGTACATGAAGAGCTGGATGGGGGTTTTCGAGGTGAGCAGACGCTCTTCGAACACGCCGTCCAGGTCGTGCTCGTAGTACGCCCGCAGCTGCTCGGCGTGGACCCGGCTCCGGGGCAGTTCGGCGAGGTAGTGTTCGAGCTGCCCCGGTTTGAGCCTCCGACCGAGCTCTTCTCCGAGGCTACCCAGCTCCACGGACCGTACGAGGGGCAGGTATCGCAGGTGGAGGCTGTCCACCCGGTCGAAGTACTCGGAGGAGACCGCGCCGCTGGTTCCCCCCAGAACCAGAAGAAAAGGGGTGTGACTCCTCTCGCTCATCAGCCTTTCCAGAACGGCCAGGGTTTCCAGGTCCCCCCCGCCTTCGGTGTTGTCCGCGAAAACCGCCGTGGGCCCCTCCATGACCCGCACGAGGAGCTCGATGGTATAATCCACACGCGTCCAACGTAGACTTCTCGGGTCATGCGCTTCATCCTCGGCTTTCCCTGCACCGGTTCCGCCGTAGCCGTCCTCGATGAGTCGGAGCTTTTCCGCCATCCCGGCGGGGAGCGATTCGCCCAGTTCGGACCAGGGGGTGAAGCCCTCCACGATCGTCCTCGTCAGGGTCAGGGGTTCCACAACCCCGCCCCGGTCGGCGGTTCGGATCACCTTGAATCCGGATTTACGGACGAAGGCGGCCAGCGCTTCCCGGAAGGCGGCGCCGTCGCCTCCCATCTCCCCGGCGCACTCGATGAGAAAGGCCCTGCGTCGGGCGACGTTCAGGCCCTCCTCGATGATCCGGTCCAGACCGGGATCCACGCCGGGGAGGTCGTGGACCAGCCTGTACTTCCGGCGACCGGAAAGCCCGTCCGTCTGGCGGAATTCGGGCGGTAATTTCTTCCTGTAAGTCATGTCACCACAACAATCCCTTTACCTCAATTTAGCACTTCTTCTACCGAATGTAAATTGACCCTTCCCGCCTCCCACGCGGCGCACACGCGGCCACGCCAGTGACGGAAGCTGAATCATCCAGAACCGGAATCGTTTTCCTCGGTGGTCCGACGGCCGTCGGCAAGGGCGCCCTGGCGATTCGTCTGGCCGGGGCATTCCCCGTCGAGCTGGTTCTGTGCGATTCGGTCAAGGTCTACCGGGGTCTGGAAATCGGGGCCAACAAGCCGTCGCTCGAACTCCGCGCCAAAGTGCCGATCCACCTGGTGGACGTCTGCGACCCCGCGGAGAGGTTTTCCGCCGGCCGGTACGCCCGCCTGGCGGCCGAGGCCGTCGCTGGAATCCACGATCGGGGACGGATACCGCTTGTCGTGGGCGGGACGCTCCTCTTCGCCCGGGCCCTCCTCGACGGCCTGAGCGGGGCCCCGGAGACGGATTCAGATATCGAGCGGGGGTTGGAGGCGCTCGAGACCGGGGAACTCGCGGAAAGGCTGCGACGGTGCGATCCGGTCTCGGCCGACCGCATCCATCCCCACGACCGGCAGCGCCTCGTCCGGGCCCTGGCGGTCCACCTCCAGACGGGACGGGGGCTCTCCGAGTGGAACGCCGAGACCGCTCCAGGGCCGCTCGGGGGGCCGGTAATCCGGTTCGCCTTGATCCGGCCCCGCGGCGACCTGTATGCCAGGATTGACGAACGGTCCGGTAGGATGTTCGAGCGGGGCCTGGTGGAAGAGGTGCGGGGACTGCTCGAATCGGGCATCCCCCCCTCGGCGCCCGCCCTGGAATCCATCGGCTACACCCAGGCGGCGGCGTGTCTGCGCGGGGACATTTCCCCCGAACGGGCTATGGAGGACACCGCCACGGCGACGCGCAGGCTGGCAAAGCGCCAACTGACCTGGATCCGCTCCGATCCGAGGTTCGTGATGCTCGAGGCGGATCCCACTGGGGAGGAGTCGGCGTACGACGCACTGGCGCGTCGTCTCGGAGCGATTTCTTGACCTCGGAGATTGCGTTCTGCTAGAATCAAAATGCTGATGAAGAAGACAAGGGGTTTAAACCCCTTGCCCTCCGCAAGTTGACTCAATTGTTGGAATTACGGGGTATCCCACCCCCCGGAAAGGGGCCGAGATGCGCCTGACTCGTTTTGCCGCCCTTTTTATCGGGCTGTGCACCATCGCCACCATAGGTTGCGGCGCCAGCAGCGACGAGCTTGTGACCGCGGTCGTGGCCGCTGAGGACGCCCGCGCCAGGCTAATCGCCCGGGACGAAATCGTCAAGCTCGGTGAAGAAGGTGTGGACGTCTTCGCCAGCCTCCTCGATTTCACGACCGTGCGCAACCTGTACGAAACCCAGGTGTCCCCCGCCCGCCTCTCGGAGATGGACGAAGAGGCCATCCTGCGTGAGGTAACGGACATCCGCGTCACCGCGGTACGGGGCTTGGCCGCCATCGGCTCCACCTCCGCGACCAAACCGCTGATAGACTCCGCCTATCTCCCACAATCCCAGACCGAGAATCTGGGGGAACCCATCTCCATCGGGGAAGACGAGCTCTCCATCGAGCTGGCGGCCCAGTTCCGCTGCGAGGTGATGACCGCCCTCGGCCAGTTGGCCTTCGGCAGTGAGAAGGACCGCGAGGAGGCAATAGATCTCTTCTCCTACGGCGCGAACGATCCCGACCCCGGCGTTCGCATCTGCACCGCCGGTTCCCTGGCGGCGCTCCACCTTCACGAATCGGGCTACTTCCTCAAACAGCTCGCCGAGGACCAGGTGGCCGGGGTCCGCGCCGCGACCTTCAACGCCATCCACGCCATCGGGAACTACTACATCGCGCACGCCGCCCAATCCCTCTCCTACGGGGACGACAAGACGGCCGAGCTCGATCGGCTGAATCTGAAGACGCTTAAGGAATCGGTTTACCAGCACTGCATAAACGCCCTGGAGGACCCGGAGTCCTCGGTCCGCATCCCGGCCATCCAGGCCCTGGACGTTTTCGACGACCCGACGTCCGTCACGCCGCTGATGCGCTACCTGTCCGACGCCAACGAGCGCGTCCGCATCGCCACCGTAAACGCCCTCGCGAGCTTCGAAAACGAGGACGGGAAGAAGGCGGTCGAGACGACCGTCGTCGCCGCCCTCGGCGAGGAAGATCCGCAGAGACGAATGATGGCCGCGATGGTTCTCGGACGGATGCGGACCGGCGGGGAGGCGATGGAAGCGGCGCTCCTGAAACCCGGCGAGCTCTGGTTCGTCAAGCTCCAGTTGATAAACTCCATATCCAACCTCGACAACGAGGATTACCTGGCCACCATCAACGGTTTTCTCGACGACCCCGACCGGGACGTGCGCATCTCCGCCATCGGCGCCGTGGGCACCCTGGGGAGCTCCGAGGACCTCGATCGCCTGCTCAGGTACGCCGTCGCCGACGAAACCCTCGTCCCCGCCGTCACCCACGCGATCGCCTCCATTGCCGACTACGGCGAACTCCAGAAATATCTCGGGACGGACAACGACCAGCTTACGCGCCTCATCACGATTGACGCCCTGTCCATGCGGAGCAACTCCGAGACCCCGGCGCCCCCCATGCTGGTGGAGCTCTTCCGGGATCCGGACATTCAAATCGTGAGGGCCGCCCTCGACACCGTCGCCCGTTACAGTTTCAGGGACAGCGAAAACGAGCTCGCGGCCCTGGTCGAGCGGGGCGAGGACGATTACACCGTCTTCGCGGAGACGAAGGACAGCTTCGAAGATCTGTCGTCGAGCCTGAACGACATCTATGCCGTTAAAATGCGGGCCGCCTCCATGCTGGCCTCCTTCGACAACCGCGACGGCATCAACCACTTCATAGACATGCTTTCCGACCCCAGCGTAGGCCGGCGGCTCATCGGCGTGGCCTGCCTGGGGAACATCGGCCACACCCGCGGCGTTATGCCCACGGTGGGCCTCTTGAACGACGGGTCCGACTACGTCCGCTGGGGCGCCGCCCAGGTCCTAGGCATATTCGCCGACACGCGGACGACCGGCTTCCTGGGCCAGGCCCTCCGGGACCCCAACCCTTGGGTGCAGGAGAGCGCCATCGGCTCACTCCTGGCCATCGGCGACAAGAACACCATTGACGAGGTGCACGACATTCTCGGCTCGGACGTCGCGCCGGCGGTGAAGATTGCCGCCCTCGACTTCATCTCCCGCATGGGGGACAAACGCATGGCCGACGAGGTCGCCGGCTACCTTCAGGATGAGGATGACGGCGTCCGCTACGGCGCCGCCGTCTGCCTTACCCGACTCAACGACGAGGGGGGACGCGGAACCGCGTTCCTGAAAGAAGAGCTCGGCTCCACCCGAATACTGACCATCAACCCCGGACTGCCCCCCATCATGCCCCTCGGAGCCGGCATCGAGCTCCTGGCCGCAGAGCTGACCGGAACCCCGGAGAGCCAGATCGAGGAGCTGACCGCCGAGCCTCGGGATATCCCAGCCTGGGCCTATGCGAGCCAAACCCTCACCGGAGAGACGGCGTCCGTAGACACCTACACCCTCCTGGCCGAAAAGGCCCTGCAGTACGACTACCTGCTCGGGGGGCTTTTGGAAAACATCTCCCAGTTTCGCCCCACCGCCTACACCGCCTTCGAGCCTTTCCTGAACGACGACGACGCGGGGATACGTCAGCTCGGGTACGCCATACTGATCAGGATAGGCGGCGACAAAGTACTGGACCGTTTCATCGAGCAGGTCAACGCGTATCCGCAGGACGCCCCCCTGCTGATAGCCGCCTTGGACGACCTGGGGGCTCAGACGTATCTGCGCAGCCTCTTCCGCACCGACGACGAACCGATCCGGGTGATGGTGGCCCAGCGGATTGCGGGCTGGACGGACAAGCGCATGCCTCTCATATGGGGGCAGATAGCCACCGAGGACCAGAGCCTGGCCGTGAGGCTGACGGTCCTGGGCTCCCTGGCCGACGATCCCACCGGCGTGGGGCGGGCCTACCTGACGCAGATAATAGAAGCCCCCGATTCGCCACCCGAGCTGGTGAGCGCGGCGAGGGACGCGCTGGCCGGCGTGGTGCTTCCCGAGCTCGTAACGGCCGAGACGGCTGGATAACCGTATCCGTAAAAGAAGACCCCGCCCGAAAGGCGGGGTTTTTTTTAAGGGGTCAACAGTTCATTTCTGACCAGCACGATGTTGAGACGACCGCTAACGAGCCGTCGTCACAGTTAAAAAAGAGATGCCGAAAGTAAAGGGTGTAGAGCGGCCCTGTAGGACGAGCCCTTCACTGGCCGCCGAAAAGGCGAGTCGCTTAGCGGAGTTGTAAACTTTTTAGGTAAAGACTCATTTCAAAGCCCGTCGAAGGATGGGGTTTTTTTTTTTACCGCCGAAGGAAAGAGAGCCCGGAATACCCCGGAAGCCGGTGAGCCGCGCCTCCCGGGAAACTCTGCACGGTATTTTACCGACCTATCACCGTCCGGCGATATAAAGCGGCCCATCGAACCGCCGAACCTCTCAGCCGGAGCGATAAAAAAAGCGGAACATTAAACCGCCCCGAAAACCCGCGCCATTTAAAACTATCGAAGTCCCCCCCGTGTTTTTAAAAAAACCGGCCGGAAACCCGACCGCACGGCCGCCGATGTCTAATCTCCCGCCACCCGGCCCGACCCGCTCCCGGCCGGGTCACACGAGCTCGCGCGCCTCCTCGACCAACTCGTAAACCTCGATCAGATCGCCGACGTGGATGTCGTCGAAGCGCTCGAGGCCGATGCCGCACTCGTAGCCCTCGGCGACCTCGCGCACGTCCTCCTTGAACCGCCGGAGGCTCGAAAGCCGGCCCTCGTAAACCAGCCGTCCGTCCCGGACCAGCCGGGCCATGACGTTGCGCTTCACCTTGCCCGAGGTCACGTAGCAACCGGCGATGACGCCGACCCGGGGGATGCGGAACGTCTCCCGGACCTCCGCCTGCCCCAACCCCTGCTCACGGATCTCCGGTGCGAGCATGCCGCTGACCATGGCCTTTATCTCGTCCAGCAGCTCGTAGATTATCCGGAAGAGTTTTACCTGGACGGCCATCTTCTGGGCGAGGTTCACCGCCTTGGAATCGGGCACCACGTTGAAGCCGACAACGATGGCGCCGGTGGCCGCGGCCAGTTGCACGTCCGCCTCGGTCACGCCCCCCACGGCGGAATGGATGACCTCGATCTCCACCTCATCGGAGTTGAAGCGGACGAGGGAATCCCGCACGGCCTCCACGGTGCCGTTCACATCGCCCTTGATGATGAGGGGGAGCTTGTTCGCCTCCTCGACCCCGCCGGGCTTGAGGAAATCAGCCAGTGTCCTGCGCTTGGCGCTCTCCAGCTTCTCCTCGCGGCCGGCGGACTGGCGCAGGGAGGCGATGGCGCGGGCCGTCTTCTCGTCGGAAACGGAGATGAGGGAATCGCCCGCCTCGGGGAGGCCGTCCAATCCCTGGATCTCGCCGGGCGTTCCGGGAGGTATGGACTTCACCTGCTTGCCCTTGTCGTCGGTCATCAGGCGGACCTTGCCGGCCTGCGTGCCACAGACGAAGGCTTGGCCGATTTTCAGGGTGCCGTCGGTGATGATGACCGTTCCGATGCCGCCCCGACCTCGGTCTATGCGGGTCTCGATAACGACACCCTGCGGATTGGCGCTGGAGTCGGCCCTGAGCTCCAGCATCTCACCGTGGAGGGCGAGGCTCTCCAGGAGCCCCTCCACGCCCTGACCGGTGACTCCGGAAACCTCGCAGAAAGTGGTCTGGCCGCCCCATTCCTCAGGGGCGAGGTTGTACTTGGAGAGCTGACGCCGCACCTTCTCCGAATCGGCCTCGGGCTTGTCCATCTTGGTGATGGCCACGACTATCTCGACGTCGGCGGCGCGGGCGTGGTTGATGGCCTCGACGGTCTGGGGCATGACGCCGTCGTCGGCGGCGACCACCAGGACGACGATGTCGGTCACCTCGGCGCCCCGGGCCCGCATCGCCGTGAACGCCTCGTGACCGGGGGTGTCTATGAAGGTGATGGGGCCGTGCTTGGTAGAAACCTGGTAGGCGCCGACGTGCTGGGTGATGCCCCCCGCCTCCCCGGCGGCCACGTCGGTCTGGCGGATGTAATCCAGAAGGGTGGTCTTGCCGTGATCCACGTGGCCGAGCACGGCGATGATCGGCGGACGCGGCTTCAGTTTGCTCTCGTCGTCGAAGTCAGCGGGCAGTACCGCCTCGAAGCCCAACTCTTCCACCAGGGTGGCCACGGTGACGACGTCCATCTCCTCGATGGCCCCGTATTCCTCACCCAGTTCGACGAGTTTAGCCAAAACCTCGTCCACCGGGAGATGGAGCAGGTCGGACAGCTCGATGGGGGTGACGGGCCTTGATATGTGGACCTTCTTGGCCTCGTCCTTCGGCTTGGACCTCGTCTTGCGGC
>MFAF01000135.1:9841-11758 GCA_001774505.1 Candidatus Coatesbacteria bacterium RBG_13_66_14
TGGATCATCACCGAGCTCGACTTCCGACGACGGCGACGGCGGCGACGGCGGACGGTCTTGGGCGGCTTTTTCGCCTGGTCTGTCAAGCCCAGGTCCTCGGCGGCTACCGGCTTTTCGGGGCGGAAGAGCACCCGCGAACCACCGCGCTTGTCCTCTTCCTCCTCCTCCTCGGGGGTGTCGAAATCGGGTCGTTTAATGTCACGCTTGGGGGCAACCGGGGAAACGACGGGCTTTGCCGTTTCCTCCGGAGCCGCCTCGATGGGCGTCTGAGCTGCCTTCGTCGGAGCGTCTTTTTTTGCCCTGGGCTTGGCGGCGCCCTTTAGGTGGACCTTGGGGGCGGTGAGGATTTCGCCTCCGGTCTCGACGCCTGCCTCCCGCACTTCGGCGAGGGCGTCATCGGTCTGGACGATCTCCTCCTGGGGGTGGTGACGGACGCGGACCCGGGGCTTGTCATCGGTGCGCTTCGTCCCCACGGACTCGGCCCGGGCGCGGGCCTTCTCCTCCAGTGTCACCGGTTTCCTCACACGTCGGGCCTTGGGGAGTGGCTTATCGAAGGCGTCGTCGGCCAACGCCTGCGCCTTGAACTTCGTGCGCAGCAGCTTCTCCTGCTCGGGGTTGACCGACGACATGTGGCCGGACACCTCGATACCCAGGGAGCGCATCCTGGCTATCAGGAGCTTTGACGGAATGCTGAACTCTTTCGCCAGCTCATGGATCCGCATGACCTTCTACTAATCCTCTTCTACAAGTAACTTCTCAGCGTATCTAAAGAATGCGTCCTTCCGGGGGTACTTCCACTAGTAGCCCTCTTCCTCCAGGAGCTTCTTGGCGGCCTGGATGAGCTTCTCCGCCGTCTTCGGACCGATCCCCTTGGCCTTTGACAGGCCCTCCGCCGACGCCGCCGCCACGGCCTCCACGCCGTCAAAACCGGCCGCGAAGAGGCTCATCGCCGTGGACTCACCGACCCCGGGCAGGCATGTCAGGTCGGCGACGACCTCCTCCTGCTCCTCCTGGGCCGAGAAGGCGGTCTTCTCCTCCTCGTACTGCTCGGGGCTGCGCACGTCTATCCGGACCCCGACCAGCCGGGAGGCCAGCTTAATATTCCGCCCACCCTTGCCTATGGCCACCGACAGCTTCTCCTCGGGGACGACGACCAGAACCCGCTCGTTGGTCTCGTCGTATTCGGCCCGCAGGACTTCCACGGGGTTGAATGAGTGCTTGGCGAACCGGAGCATGTCCCGGTCCCACAGGACGAGGTCCACCCGTTCCTGGTCCAGCTCGCGCACGATGGACTGGATGCGGTAACCGCGCAGCCCCACGCAGGTGCCCACGGCGTCCACGTTGGGGTCGTTGGAACGGACGGCGACCTTGGTTCGGAAACCGGCGTCGCGGGCTATGGCGGCGATTTCCACCGTCCCGTCGGACACCTCCGGAATCTCCTGGGCGAAGAGCTGCTCCACCAAACCCGGATGGCGCCGGGAAAGGATTATCTGTGGGCTGCGGTTGGTCTTGCGCACCTCGAGCACGAAGGCCTTGACGCGGTCTCCCTTGCGGTACTGCTCGCGGGGGATGCGCTCGGAGTAGGGCATGATGCCGTCGGTGCGCCCCAGGTCCACGACGATGCCGCCGGCGGAGTCGCCCTGGACGATGCCGTTTATCAGGGTCCCCTCGCGGTGCTTGAACTCGTCGAAGATGGTGTCCCGCTCGGCCTCCCGGATGCGCTGCATGACGACCTGCTTGGCGGTCTGGGCGGCGGAGCGGCCGAACTCGGCCGTGTCCACCTCGATGTCCAGCTCGTCGCCGATGACCACCTCGCTGCCGCCCAGATACCGAGCGTCCTTCTGCGAAATCTCCGTGATGTGGTCCTTGACCCGGCGCACGACCTTCTTGGTCAGCCAGACCAGGACCCGCCCCTCG
>MFAF01000136.1:355-574 GCA_001774505.1 Candidatus Coatesbacteria bacterium RBG_13_66_14
AGCGAACGACATCAGTCTGAACCCGGCACCCCTAGATTTTCTTCAGCCCCAGGTGCAGGCCCCGCCCGTCGAGGCCCTGGGCGTCGTAGGACGGCTCCAGCCCCGCGGCCGTGAGTGCGCCGACGATTTCCTCCCGCTCGAAGAGCCCCATCTCGTGCCGCTCCACGCCGTGCTCCGTCCCTTCGGGCGAGGCGACCAGGTAGTGCATGTCGAAGTACG
>MFAF01000136.1:630-933 GCA_001774505.1 Candidatus Coatesbacteria bacterium RBG_13_66_14
TCCACGGTCAGCAGGTGGACGGTGCCCGGCCTCCAGGCCGCCGGCGTGAACCAGGGCTCGATTGCCAGCACCCCGCCCGGAACCAGGTGGCGCGCCATGCAGCCCACCGCCCGATGGAGCGCGTCCTCGGTCACCACGTAGCCGATGGAGCTGAAGAGGCAGGTCACCACGTCGAAGCGACGGCCGAGCTCGAAGCCCGTCATGTCCGCCTCGTGGAAGGCCACATCGGGCAGCTTCCTCCGCGCGGCCTCCAGCATTAAGGGGGATTTGTCCAGACCCTCGACCTCGTAATGCTCGCGCAGA
>MFAF01000136.1:1180-3316 GCA_001774505.1 Candidatus Coatesbacteria bacterium RBG_13_66_14
AGCGCCACCTCCAGCGCCTCCGCCGCCAGGTCTCCCGTTTCCAGGTCCACCAGGAGGTCCCGCGACAGCGAGTCGTCGCCCAGCGCCAGCTCCCGGATGACGGCGGCAAGGCCTTCCCCGCCGCGGAGGACGAGCTCGGCCGCGGTCGCCCCCTCCAGGCCGGCAAAGCCGAACCTCTCCGCGTCGGCCCACTTCAACCGGCGCGTCCCGGTCCAGCGGATCAGCTCGTCCCGCCAGCGGTACTTGAGAGCGGTCCGACGCTCAACCGTTTTATCAACCAACCCTAGTTCCGACGCCAGGGCGGTCAGGCGCTCGTCGGCGTTGTCGGCGCGCAGGAGCAGCCGGTGCTCCGCCCGGGCGGTGAAGATGCGGTACGGCTCCGACCCCCAGCGGTGGACGAGGTCGTCCACCAGGACGCCGATGTAGGCCTGGTCCCGGCGCAGGAGGAAGGGCCCCCGGCCGTCCAGGGCGAGGACGGCGTTGACCCCGGCGACGAGCCCCTGGGCCGCCGCCTCCTCGTACCCCGAGCTGCCGCAGGCCTGCCCCGCCGCGTAGAGCCCCTCGACGCCTTCCACCGCCAGGCTCCCCCGGAGCTGCCCCGGCTCGACGCAGTCGTAGACCACGGCGTACCCGGGGCGGGTGATCCGCGCCCGCTCCAGGCCGGGGATGGCGGCCAGCACGCGCGTCTGCACGTCGTAGGGCAGGCTGGTGGCCAGGCCGGCCACGTAGTATTCGTCGCCGTCCGCGCCCGTGGGCTCCAGGAAAAGCTGGTGGGAGGCGTGGTGCGGGAAGCGGACCACCTTGTCCTCGATGGAGGGGCAGTAGCGGGGCCCGACCCCCTGGATGAGACCGGTGAAGAGCGGGCTGCGGTCGAGCCCGGCGCGAATCGCCCCGTGAGCCGCTTCGCCGGTGTACGTTAAAAAACAGGGGAGAAAAGGTCCAAGCGGAGGGGGGCCGGTAAAGCTGAAGCGCGGCGGCGGGTCGTCGGGGTCCTGGCGGGCCAGGCGATCGGTGTCCACCGTGGCGGCGTCCAGGCGGGGCGAGGTGCCCGTCTTCAGCCGCACTAGACGCACTCCGGCCTTCGCCAGACTCAGGGAGAGGGCCTCCGCGGGGCGGGCGTTGTCCCGGCCGCCGGGGAAACGGTCGAGCCCGACGAATATCTCCCCCCCGAGGAAGGTCCCGGTGCACAGAACCACCGCCGGGGCGAGGAGTTCGACGCCCGACTCCAAGAGGACGCCCCGGACCGACCCGCCCTCGGTCAGCAGTTCCGCGACGTGGCCCTGGAAGGGCCGGGCGCCGGGGGTGGAGAAGAGCAGGCCCCGGGCGGCTTTCCGGTACAGGCGGCGGTCGCACTGGGCCCTCGGCGCCCGGACGGCGGCCCCCCGGCTGGTGTTGAGCATCCGGGTGCCCACGCTGGAGCTGTCTGCCAGCCGGCCCATCGCGCCGCCCAGGGCGTCTATCTCCCGGACGAGGTGCCCCTTCCCCACGCCGCCCACGCTGGGGTTGCATGGCATCCCGGCCACGTCCTCCAGGTCGGTGTTGACCACGAGGACCCCGGCGCCCAGGCGGGCCGCGGCCAGGGCGGCCTCGACGCCCGCGTGCCCCGCGCCCACGACGATGATGTCGGCTTTCTCCATGGTGAGCGGTCCTTCAGATTCGTCCGAATATTAACACACGACGGACGGCATCGGGGCCGTCCGGCCGTCCTCCGGGACCGATCCGGCCCGGCCTTCCGATTAAAAAAAAGGAGGCGCCGGGAAGGGCGCCTCCCGTCAATCAATCACGGTCTAGCGGGCGACCACCAGGCGGCGTGTCAGGCTGCCGTCGGGGGTCGTCAGGGTGTAGAGGTACACCCCGGCGGCTCGGCCCGAGGCGTCCCACACGCACGCGTGCGACCCGGCCGACCGCTCGCCGTCAACGACGGTGTCCACCAGCCGCCCAGACAGGTCGTACACCGAAAGTTCCACCGGACCCGTCTCGACCAGCGTGAAGCGGATGGTCGTCGTTCCCGCGACGGGGCTGGGGAAGTTCTGCTCCAGACTGACCATCCGGGAGTCCGGGTTCGGCTCAACCGCGACCGGCCCGTAGCGCACCTCCACCCCGGCGGCATCGAGGACGCCGAGGTAGTACTCCCCG
>MFAF01000136.1:3358-4934 GCA_001774505.1 Candidatus Coatesbacteria bacterium RBG_13_66_14
CGTCGGGGTTCAGGTTGCCGTCGCCGTAGTTGCACACAACGAGGGCCAGCTTGCTGTAGAGCGACCAGTCGTCCACGATGAGCGAACCGTAGTTGTAGTCGTTGTCCACGTCCATCTCCCAGACGTCGGGCTCGCCCGAATCGCGGTGGATGCCCGCCAGGGCCACTTTCCACACGCGGTGCTCCTGCCCGGCCAGGTTCTGGCCGTCGAAGGAGACGGCGAACATCTCGTGGTCGGTGTTGGTGGAGAACAGGACGAGGTTCATCCCCATCTTCTGGGGCAAACGTTCGTCGGGCACCGAGAAGTCCTCCACGGGATAATCACTCGTCGGGTGGCTCCAGGCGTACGTGAGATCGTAGGGGATGTCCACCGGCCAGTGGTAATCGTCGGCGTAGATCCCGGTGAACACGCGCCAGACGCTGAACAAGAGATAGGCGTCCGTAAGGTTCGAGCCCTCCCCGGCCAGGAGGTCGTCGAGTGACTCGAAGATGCTGGGGTCGTTGTAGGAATCGGGCTGGACGGCGTTTCGGTACATGTCGTCGTAGTAGTAGCCGTCCTCGTCGAAGTACGCCAGGTCCAGGAGTTTGTACCAGATCCACGCCCCATACTGGTACATCCCCGACGCGTTGATCAGGGTGTAATGGGGGTGGCCCTGGAAATCGCCGGTCTGGTAATAGGCGTGTCCCGAGCCGGGGTAGACCAGGTTCTGCCGGTACGTCGCCCCCGCCTCCATCAGACGCTGCTCCGCGTAATCGGCGCCGAACTGGATGGCGTGGGCCAGCTCGTGGCTGAGCGTCGAACGGAGATAACCCTCCGCCATATCAATATCAATGACGATGTAGCTCGTGAAGCTGTAGCGGTCCGGGTCGCCGGTGTACTGCGTCTCGGGGACGCAGTAACCCAACACGCCGCCCGAGATGTCCTCCAGGTAGAAATCGTAATCCGAGCTGCCCCCGGCGGAGCCGTCGGGCGGAGGCGGCCAGAGACGGTCGGGGTCGCCCTCCTCGGTTTCGATGCCCCACGCGATCTCGGCGTACCCCAGGCACTCGACGGCGTAGGCCATGTAAGACACGTCGAAGTAGTGGAACCAGATGGAGTAGATGCTGGATTCCACGTGCCCCACCGATTCGGGCCGGGCCAGGAGGTCCAGAATCTCACCCCGGCCGGGCTCGGCCACCTCGCCTAGGTGGTCCAGCACGTAAACGATGTACGGGGTGTAGGACCCGATGACTACGCTCTCGGTGTTCCGGTACTCCACCGGAAGAGCGTCGTAATCCTTGACATACCGGACGAGGAACGAAAGCTCCTCGTGCCGGGTGAGCGCGCCCCGGTCGTAGTCGGCGATGATCCTGTCGGGGGGGAGGTTCGCGGCGAAGGCGCCCGCCGCCGCCAGGATTGTGATTACCGCTATCCAACGCATTTTTCCTCCATTCTTTCAGGTGTCGTTCAACTGCGCCCCAAGACTTAGCATAACTTTTCGCGGTTGTCAGTCTGTTTTATCAACATTGAAGGGGGCCGGCAACGACCCCCTTCGATACTCACAAGAAGGAAGAGGTGTCGGCCTAGCGGGCGACCA
>MFAF01000137.1:0-4183 GCA_001774505.1 Candidatus Coatesbacteria bacterium RBG_13_66_14
CCTTCGGGCCCCTTTTTTATCAAGGAAGATCAGTCGAGGGGGATGTTGAGGCTCCAGCCGGGATAGATGAGGTCCGGGTCCTTGATGAGGTCCTTGTTGACTTCGTAAATCCGCGGCCACTCGGCGCAACGCTGCCAACCCCACATGGTTTCGGCGATCATCCAGAGGCAGTCACCATCGACGACGACGTAGGTGTCGTACTTCTTAGGCGGCTCGACGGGAATCTCGTACTTGCGGGCTTCGGCGTTGACATCCTGGATCTGCTTCTCGAGGTCGTTCAGACGAGCGCGCAGCGTCTCGTTCTCGGCCTCGATGGGCTCGGCCTTGCCGTTCAGGTCGGCAGCCTCGCCGTTGTATTTCTCGACGAGCTCTTCACGGCTCAGTCCGGTCCCCTCTTCGTCAGCATCGAGTTCGGCCTTGATGCGGTCCCTCTCCGCGTCGGAGAGTTCCACTTCTTCCTGAGCGAAGGCCGGGAGTACGAAGAGGAGAACCAGGAGGATCGGGAAGAATTTCTTCATAAGGACTTACCGCCCCCTTCCTCTATGTGCTTGTTTGTTTTCGGTTAACTTCTTGAGGTCGGGACTCCCCGGTACTAGCGGGAAGCCTCCCATTCCTCGTACGCGGCCTTCTTCTCAGCGAGGTTCTCTTTAGCCCTATCGAGCTCCGCTTCCTTCTGCTCGATTCTGGCCTTGAGGCTTTCGTTCTCATCCTCGGCAGCATTCAGCCGCTTGTCGGCGCTCACCTTGCCAGCTTTCGCGACGTCGTACTCCTTCAG
Source organism: Candidatus Coatesbacteria bacterium RBG_13_66_14 (assembly GCA_001774505.1). Lineage (GTDB taxonomy): Bacteria > RBG-13-66-14 > RBG-13-66-14 > RBG-13-66-14 > RBG-13-66-14 > RBG-13-66-14. Next base: position 776 of record MFAF01000137.1, read on the forward strand.
CTCAGCATCGGAGTAGCCGCAGCTGGTAATGAAGGGAACGATGGCGAGGAGGGCGAAGGCGAAGGCGAGAACCAGCCACCTCATGGTCGATTTCCGCATTCTTGACACCACCTCCGGTCTAAAGGGATCTGGGTTTGCTCGGCTGGAATTACGCCAGGACACTCCAGTGGAATCCTGACCTTGGAACTTCATAAGTGAAGAGGAAGCCTTGTTTTAGCTTGATAGAGGACTCTCTACGCGCGTCGCGCTTGATTAGACTGCACCGTGATGCTAACCGGGAGTTAATTAAATGTCAAGTTTTTTTGTATCTCTTTGCCGTTGCTGGATTAATCATTTCCGAAAATCACGGCTCAAAGGGTTACGAATCCTCGACTTCAGCATCGCTCACCGCGGAGGTTTTTTACCCCGCCGATTCCCAAAGCTGACCCCGGGCGACCTTGAGCGTGATGACGCGGCAGGGAATCGGCTCACGGAGCGGCGACCGATCGGCGATCCGTGTTGTGCCCCGCTCAAAGGTTTCGATTAATTTCAACCCAGTAATTTTTCATTTTACCATATTTGGGTATTTTTCCAAAATTTTTCCGGCGAGCGTCCGGGGTTGTCAGAGCGGCGCGAATCGGTTATCATGCCGAGGTCGGTCGTCCCCAACGTCAACGTAACGGGAGAAGGGATGGACAAACCACGCTTCTACTTCCTGAACGGCGGAAAAACGGCGGAGCTCGATTTCGCGAATCTCGGCTTCGACTACCTCCGCTGCCCCTACCGTTTCGAAGCGGTGTTCGAGCACGGGATCTGGCGGACGCGCGGGGTCGTAGAGGACAACGTGATGCACCTGCCCGAGGGCAGCCAGGCGCTGCACTACGGCCAGGAGCTCTTCGAGGGGATGAAGGTCCAGACCGGATCCGACGGCAAGGTGTACGCCTTCCGCCCCCTGGAAAACGCCCGGCGGATGAACGACGGGGCGCGGTACATCCAGGGCCCTCCGGTGCCCGAGGATCTCTTCATCCGGGGCATCGAGGAGGTCACGCTGGCCAACCTGCCATACGTGCCGCCCTACGGATCCGGGGCGGCGCTCTACGTGAGGCCTTTTTATCTGGGTGTCGGGGATAACGTGGGCGTCAAGCCTGCCAAGAGCTACGTCTTCCGCATATTCGTCACCCCGGTGGGGCCCTATTTCAAGGGCGGCTTCGGACCCGACCAGGGCAAGCGCTTCCGGGTGTCCGAACACGACCGGGCGGCCCCCCAGGGCACGGGGCACATCAAGGCCGGCGGCAACTACGCGGCCAGCTTCATCGCCGGTCACGAGGCCAAGGGCCACGGTTACGCCGAGGCGCTCTACCTCGACCCCGCGGAGCACACATACATCGAGGAAATCGGGGCGGCCAACTTCCTCGGCCTCAAGGGCAAGACGCTCGTCACCCCCGAATCGCACTCCATCCTCCCCTCGATCGTCCGCCGCTCGATCATGGAGATCGCGGAAAAACTCTTCAAGTGGCCCACCGAGACCCGGAAGATCCCGCTGGCGGAGCTGGACGCGCTCGACGCCGCCGCCTGCTGCGGCACCGCCGCGGTGCTCGTCTGGGTGCAGGAAATCGTGGGGAAGGACAAGAGCTGGGTGTTCCCCTTCGACGAGCGCTGGCAGAAGCTCTACGACGAGCTGGTGGGCATCCAGACGGCGGCCAGGCCCGATCCTTTCGGCTGGCGCTACGAGATACAGGGCTGAAGGTAAGCTCCGCAACGGCGACGGGCGGACCGACCGGTCCGCCTTTTTTAAAACCGAGGGTGGATACAATATCCCCCCTGTGTTACATTATTACCGGTAACGAACCATCACGAGGGAATCCATGAAAATCCTGATCATAGACGACCACCAGCCCACCCTGGCCCTGTTGTCCGCCATAATAAAGAAGGGCGGCTACGAGCCGGTGACCGCCTCGCAGGGCGCCGAGGCGCTGGACGTCATCCGCGGGGAGGACATCGGCGTGGTCTTCACCGATCTGGTCATGCCGGGGATGGACGGCCTCACCTTCCTGCAGGAGGCCAAGGGGGTGGACGCGGAGCTGCCGGTGATCATGATGACCGGCCAGGGGAGCGTGGAGACGGCGGTGGAGGCGATGCGGCGCGGCGCCGAGGACTACCTCTCCAAGCCGATCAAGCGCGACGAGGTCCTGGTCCAGATCGAGCGCGCCCTGGAAAAGCGAAAGCTCCTGCGCGAGAACCGGGAGCTCAAGGGCGAGCTGGCCGACCGCTACACCTTCGAGACCATCATCGGCAACTCCAGGAAGATGCAGGAGGTCTTCAAGCTCATCGCCAAGGTGGCCGACGTGGACTCCACGGTTTTGATCCGGGGGGAGAACGGCACCGGCAAGGACCTGGTGGCCAAGGCCATCCACTACAACTCCAAGCGGAAGGACGGGCCCTTCGTCAAGATAGACTGCACCGCCCTGCCCGAGGGGCTCCTGGAGAGCGAGCTCTTCGGCTACAAGAAGGGGGCGTTCACCGGAGCCCACCGCGACAAGCCGGGGCGCGTCGAGAACGCCGACGGCGGCACCCTCTTCCTCGACGAGATTTCCGAGCTGGACCTGCCGCTCCAGGCCAAGATCCTGCGGCTCATCCAGGAGCACCGCTTCGAGAGGCTGGGCGAGAACCAGGTCCGCGATGTGAACATCCGCATCGTGGCCTCCACCAACCGCGACCTGGAGAAGGAGATGGAGGAGGGGCGCTTCCGCCGCGACCTCTTCTACCGCCTCAACGTGGTGCCCATCACCCTGCCGCCCCTGCGCGAGCGCGAAGGCGACATCATAATCATCACCAAGGCGCTCCTGGAGCGGACCTGTCAGCGGTACAACCGGCGGCTGGAGGGCATCTCCCAGGGGGCGGTCGAAGCCCTGGAGCGATACCCCTGGCCCGGCAACGTCCGCGAACTGGAAAATTTGATCGAGCGCATGGTCGTGCTCACCGACGGCGACAAGGTCAACGTCACCCTGGAGAACCTCCCGGAGACCATCCTGGCCGCCGAGGACGGCTTTCTGGGGCACGCCGTGGCCCAGGGGCTCTCCCTGGACGAGCTGGAGCGGGAGTACATCAAGGCGGTCCTGGCACGCACCAGCGGTCACAAGGCCGAGGCCGCCCAGATCCTGGGCATCAACCGTAAAACCCTTTTGGAGAAGCGCAAACGGTACAACCTGGAATGACAGGAAAAAGCCGCCCCTACGAGACTTCTTCGTAGGGGCCGACCTTTAGGTCGGCCCGCGGGCGGTTCTAAAGACCCGCCCCTACGTCATCACAGCCGAGACGGGAGTCCCATCTAACGGGCGTAACAGCCCCGCCCCTACATCATCGTAATATGCGGCGGCCCGCAGAGGGGCCGCCCTACATCATCGCAACTATCAAAGCGGCGGGGACTGA
>MFAF01000137.1:4214-4695 GCA_001774505.1 Candidatus Coatesbacteria bacterium RBG_13_66_14
GGTGTGGACACCCGCCCCTACGAGACTGCATCGCCAATCCACCCCGCGGGGGCCAACCGACGACCCCATCGGTTCACCGGCTGACGACGAAGCGGCGGGCCAGGACGGCGCTCCCCGTTGTGAGACGGTAGAGATAGACGCCCGGTGAGTGGCCCGAGGCGTCCCAGGCCACCGCGTGCTCGCCGTCAGGCTCGTACTCGTCGGCCAGTGTGGCCACACGGCGCCCGGCGGCGTCGTACACCGCCAGCTCGACCTCCCCGGCCTCGGGCAGGTAGTAGGAAATGACGGTGCCGCCGACCGCGGGGTTGGGGAAGGCGTTCCGAAGCTCCGCCACCCGCCCGCCGTCCAGGGGCAGCGTGACCTCCACGGGACCGTAGCTCACCGGGTCGCCGTACCGCCCGAGCACGTCCACCCGATACCGGTAGGTCCCGCCGGCTTCCACGTCCAGGTCGTAGTACACCACGTCGGCGTACCCCTCGAG
>MFAF01000137.1:4760-8779 GCA_001774505.1 Candidatus Coatesbacteria bacterium RBG_13_66_14
TGTTCACCTCGAAGGAGAAGCCGAGGACCCCGCCGGGAAAGACCCCGCCGGAGTAGTTGTCCCCGCCGTAGGCCCAGTCGCCGAAATCGCCGTTCAGCGGGTAGAGGAGCTCGCCGGGGCGTCCGACCTCGTAGGGGCCGTGCCCCTGGCCGGTGATGACGGCGTTCATCGCGTTGCCATAGGCGCGGAAGGTCGCCTCGTCGGGGGTCGGCTCGTCCTCGTACCCCCAGGGGAACATGATCAGCTCGCCGTAGCTGTGGTAACTGACGGCGAACTGGAACTCCCGGTCCCGGAAAAGGTCGTGGACGGCCAGGGTTTCCGGTTCGCTGAACGGGGCGGTGCCGCGGTAGAGCGCCGACCAGGGATCGGGGCTGGAACCCGTGTCGTCGTAGCCCCAGTTGTAGCCGTAGTTGCGGTTCAGGTCCACGCCGTCGGGCGGCCGCATGTTCTTCCGCCGCCAGCCGCCCGGGCTCCCGCCGCTGTGCTCCTCCACCCAGATATGGCCGTCGGGATTGATCGAGGGGACGATGAACGCCTCGTGGGTGTCTATGAGGTAGGCCAGCTCCGGGTCGGTGTAGTAATCACGGGCGATGCGGTTGAGGAAGTACATGGGAATTTCGAGGGTCATTATCTCCCGGGCGTGGGTGTTGCCGTGGACGAAGATTTCCCCCTCCTCCTCGTCCACCGTGGGGTTGTCGCTGACCTTCATGCACCAGATGTCCCGGTCCATATAGCTCGGGCCGAGGCTGAAAAGGTTGAAGATGTCGGGGTGGTCGGCGGCCAGCAGGGCGAGCTCGGCCTCCATCTCGGCGATGGTGCGGTAGCCGCCGTAGAAGGAATCGCCGCCCCGGGAGCCGAAGCGCACCTGGGAAAAATCGTAGTCCACAACCCGCCAGCGATAGCCCAGGGAGGCCAGGGCCTCGAGGTCCGAGTCCGTGGCCAGGACGTGCAGCCCGTCGGAGGTGTTGTACGAGAGGACGTCCAAGCCCAGGGGGGCGAGCTGATCGAAATCGCCCCGGCTGTAAGCCTCGACGACGACCCACTGCGTTCCCGCCGGCGCGGCGGACGCCAGGAGCGCCGCGAGGAGAACCGAAACCGACGGAAGCCTGCGCATCCCTTCCCTTCTAGACGAGACGACCCCAGTATAAGACTAAAAAGGGCGCGGCTTCAAGGCGTTCTTGTCAGCGGGACCGGCCGGTGGTAAGGTTGGTTCCTCGGAACGCGCACGGAGGAGCCCGACGGAGCATGAAACGCGAGATAAACCGGTATCGGGAAAGTGAACGGGGCCGACGGAGCCGACCCGACTCCCCGTTGACCGCCTGCGCCGTCTGGAGCCACGACTACCCCTCCGGCGTCTCCAACCTGGGTCACCAGCAGGTGTGGGCGCTTGCCGACGACGCCCCCGGCTGGTCCGCCGACCGGATCTACGCCCTCGACCGACCGGAGGGCCGACCCGTCTCCTTCGCCTGGGACCGCCCCCTCGGGTCCTTCGATCTGGTCCTGGCCTCGGTCTGTTTCGAGAACGACTACCCCGCGCTCCTGGACACATTGAACGCGGCGGGCCTCCTCGCCGGGCACGGGGAGAGGGGCGGACCGCTCCTGGTCGCCGGCGGCGTCGCCCCGAGCCTGAACCCTCTGCCCCTGGCGCCCTTCTTCGACGCCGTTTGCCGGGGAGACGCCGAGGCCGTCCTGCCGTCGGTGCTGGAGGGGATTTACTCCAATCCGCCCCGCACGAGGGAGGAGGCCTGGTCGCTCTTCAGTAAATTCGGCCTCCACGTGGACGCCCTCGAGGCGCCGGGGGAGCAAAAGGTCTGGACGTCCCGCACCTACGCGGCGAGCGAGATGGTGCACCCCGAGGGGCATTTCGGCGAGACGGCGCTGGTGGAGCTGGGCCGCGGCTGTCCCCGAAGGTGCCGTTTCTGCGCCGTGTGCTGGTCCGCGGGGGGGTTCCGCCCGGCCGACCCCGACGCCCTGCGGGAACAGATCCTCGGGGTGACTCGAAACCTGGACGTAAATCGGGTGGGTCTCGTCGGCGCCGCGGTCGCCGAGGGGGACGGGTTCCGCGACCTCCTGAAGTGGCTGAAGGAGAAGGGACTGCGGGCCACGGCCAGCTCCCTCCGGGCGGACCTCGTGAAAGGGGACACGGCCCGCCTCCTGGTGGAGCTGGGCCAACAGACGTTGACCCTCTCCGCCGAGGCGGGCTCCCAGGGCCTGCGCGACGCGCTGGGCAAGGGGCTCTCCGACGGGGAAATTCTCGCCGCCGCCGCCGCCGCGCGCAAAGCCGGGGCCCGCGGTCTCAAGCTGTATTTAATGTACGGCCTGCCCGGGGAGACCGACGACGACCTCCGCGCCGCCGGTACATTGACCGCGGAGATTAAAAAAAACCTAGGCCGGACGCGCCTGACGGTATCGGCCTCCCCCTTCGTCCCCAAGCCAGGCACGCCGTTGGCCGACTCGCCTCTCCTGGACGAGAGGGAACTGCGGAGGAGGCGGGAGCTCCTCGCGGGTGCGTTGCGCCGGGCCGGCGTCGGGTCGTTCACCGGCGAATCGCCGCGCCAGGCGCTCTGGCAGGCGGCGCTGACCCGGGGCGACGGGACGATCCTGCCGCGCCTCCTGGAAGGCGAAACCCGGGGCACACTGATAAAAGAGGCCGTGAACCGACGATGAAAAAACGCGGCCCGGGGCCGCGTCCTTTTTTTCCCCAGGGATAGCCCTCGATTTCCAGCCCACCAAGGTCACTCCCCGGCAACGACCCGACTGGTCTCAGCATCCACTAAAAAGCGCCCCCACCCGCGCTCTGAAAGAGTGGTGTCGGGGCAAGGGGCTGAAGCCCCTTGTCTTGGATATGTCTTCGGGCTGAACCCCCCTGTTTTACAGACCCCGCCGCGCCCACCCACGCGACCGATTCGCCACCCGCTGCGGTCGCCCACGTCAAATAAGGGGCTCCGTCCTGAAAAACCGCAACATGAACCCACCGTCACCGGCGACCGACGGATACCTCTTTGCCTTATTCACTCCAGGATGGGCACCGGATTTTCTATCTCCGCCTCGGTCCGCACCGCCTCGGCGTCCAGCTTGGCGATGGCGTCGGAGTCCACGTACACCGTGGTCTTTTCGCGCAGGCCGTCCATGTAAGTCTCGAGCGCGTCGCGGTACTGCTCGGCGGCCGCCCGCTCCTTCAACAGGTCGTACCCCACTCCCTCCGGTTTCTGGAACTCCCCGGCGTCAATCCGATCCTTGACCAGGACGATGGCGTAGAGGACTGCGCCGCCCTGCCGGTAGGGAATCACCGCGGAGACCTTCCCCGGTGGAATCGCCTGGCAGACGGCCCACAGCTCGGGCTTCAGCCTCGACTGGCCGATGTAGCCCCGGTCGCCGCCCTTGGGCTGGGACACGCCTTGGCTCCAGAGCTGGGCCTCGGAGCGGAAGTTGGAGCCGTCGGGCTTCAGGCGGCTGAGAACCTGCCAGGCGCTCTGTTCGTCGTCGCGCTCTATCATCCAGACCCAGACCAGCGGCTCCCTGGCTCGGAAATCCTCCTTGTGCTTTTCGTAGAACTCGACGGCCTGGGCCTCCGTCACCGGGGGCACCCGGTCCAGCACCTCACGCTTGATGAGCGCGGTGCGCAGCAGGATGATCGCCTGACGCTCCAGCATCCAGGCCATCTCCTCCTCCCTGTCGATCCCCAGGCGCTGGGCTTCCTGGTAGGCGAGCTGATCCAGGATCCAGCTCTCCACCACACTCTCCACCGTGGGGAAGACCAGGCTGCCCTGCTTGGCCCCGATCTGCAGGCGGCCGGCCTCGCGGCGGGTCAGGGCGGCGTCGCCCACGCGGGCGACGATGTAATCCTGGTCCCCGATCGGGGAGCCGTCGGCGCATGACAGAAAGAGTGGTATTAAAAGGAGCAGGGCCGGTCTAATCCTCATGGAACCTCTCTTTAAGGCAAAGGCAAAAGGTATCGCTGGTGGCGTAGCTCGCTCGGTTCGATCGGTTGAACCTTTATTCATGGGCGTCCCGCCCCG
>MFAF01000137.1:8969-19379 GCA_001774505.1 Candidatus Coatesbacteria bacterium RBG_13_66_14
CGCGCAGGCCCCGAAGTCCGCCATCCCCGCCGGCTGAAAATGCCCCAGGCTGATCCCCGGCGGCCGCCAGGAGTAGAGCCGCAGCGTCGGACCGGCACGGCCCCCGACGACCCCCGCGAGGAGGGTCTCGTCGAGGGCCATGTTCCACCGGGCGTCGCCCGGCGGGGACAATATCGTTCGCAACGCGTCCATTACCCCGGCGGCCAGGCCAGAGCGCGCCCGCCGAGGACGTGGAGGTGGACGTGGGGCACGCTCTGCCCCCCGTCGGCCCCCTGATTCAGCACCAGCCGGTAACCGGCGTCGGCGAGCCCCAGCTCGGCGGCCATCCTGATCCCCGTGGTCACCAGGCCGCCCAAAAGCTCCTCGCGCCCCTCCATGTCGGCCACCCCGCCGATGTGCTCCCGGGTGACGACCAGGAAGTGCACCGGCGCCTTGGGGTTGATGTCCCGAAAGGCGTAGTAGCGCTCGTCCTCGTACACCTTGGTCGAGGGGATCTCCCCGGCGACGATCCGGCAGAAGATGCAATCCCGCATGGAATCTCCCAGCTTACCTTTTATACTCCTCGAGGGCGCCCAGGCCCGCCAGGGTCGCCGTCACGGCGGCCACCCCCGCCACCTCGCTCCGCAGGAGCCGGTCGCCCAGGCTCGCCTCCCGGCAGCCGTGGGCCAGGGCGTAGGCGCGCTCCTCGTCGGTGAAATCGCCCTCGGGCCCGACGACCAGGGCGATGCGCTCCCCCTCGCGCGCGCCGAGGTTTTCCACCAGCCGGTCCAGGGCCGGGGCTCCGCGGCGCGGCGTGAGGATGACCTTGTGGTTGCAGGCGCTGCAGTTGACCGCCGTGGCGAGGTCCACCGGCGCCCCCACCGTCGGGACCACGCTGCGCTCGCAGAGCTTCGTCTCCTCCCAGGCGATCTTTTGCCAACGCGACAGGAGCTCCGGCAGCCGCTCCGGGTTCGGCCGCGCCACGCTGCGCTCGGATACCAGCCCAATGACGGCGGAAACGCCCAATTCGACCGCCATGTACAGGGCCTCCTCGAAGCGGCGGTGCTTGACGAGGGCCTGGTAGAGGACGATTTTTACGGGCAGCTCGCCCAGCCGCTCCGCCGTCTCCTCAATCCCCACGAAGAATCCGTGCGCCGTCAGGCGGAGGATCGTACCCCGGGCGGTCGTCCCCCGGCCGTCTACGAGAGCCAGGGCATCGCCGGGGCGCAGGCGCCGCACCCGGAGGGCGTGGTGCGCCTCCTCGCCGACGAGCTCCACCCGCCCCCCCGCGGCGAGCTCCTCCTCGCAGCGGAAGCGCGGCAGGAACGCAAAGCGATCGCCGAGGCTAGACATGCTACAGGGCGTCCATCCGCCGACGCGCCCGCTCGGCGCCTTCGGTGTCCCGGTTGGCCTGGTAGGCGGCGATGAGGTTGCGGTAGGCCAGCCGCACCGCTTCTTCTCCGGCCTCCCCGGAGCGGCCTTCGGGCTGGAGCTGCACCGCCCGCTCCAGCACGGCGATGGCCCGGGGGTAGTTCTGGGTCCGGATGCAGGCCAAGCCCAGGTTGTTGTGCCCCCAGAAACTGTCGGGCTCGTGAGCGATGAAATTCTCCAAAGCGGTCGCGGCGTCGGCGTAGCGCTCCAGCTCGAAGTACAGGTCGCTCAGGTGGAAGTAGCCCTTGACGTGCTCCGGGTTGGCGGTGAGCGCCGCGGCCAGGTAATCCGCGGCCTCGGTCAACCGGCCCGCCGTCTCCGCCTCCTCGGACAGGCCCAGAAGCTCGACGGGCCCGAGGCCCCCGGGAATCGTGGTCGCCGAGCCGGGCAGCTCCAGGGTGGTCGGGGGGGCGGGTGTCCCCTCGCCCGGCGCCGGAGCGCCCAGCGTAAGAAACGCCCCGAAGACGTAACCGTGTTTTCCGTCGGCGGTGCGCACCTCGTACCAGCGGTCGGTGTCCTCCCCGATGGTTTCCTCGCGCCCCTTGCTCAGAATCTCCACCCGGGCCCGGGCGGGAAGCTGGACGATGACCGCCGAATCCACGGTGGGCTCCTCGCGCAGGTTCAACGGACCCTCGGCCACCTCGGCGTACCGCTCGGCGGTTGGCACCTCGGGGGGGACGACGGCCCCGCCGTCCGGGGGCGCGGTGAGGTCGAGGACCTCCCCGACCGGGGGTTCCTTCCCGCCATCGCAGGATGCTCCGATGAGGACCGCCGTCCAGACGAGGAAAAGCGCCGTCCGCCGCATGGCCGCTCCTTTACGGTTCGTCCGCAGAGATGACCCGGAGTATAGGCTCGTGGAGCGCCCCGTTCGAGGCCACGGCCTGGCGGCCGAAAACGTCGAAGGGGCCGCCGGCGTAGTCGCTGACCCGCCCGCCCGCCTCGGGGATGAAGGCCGCCGCCGCCGCCGTGTCCCAGGGGTGGAGCTTGAGCTCCCAGAAGCCGTCGAGCCGGCCGCAGGCCACGTAGCAAAGATCCAGGGCCGCCGATCCCAGGCGCCGGATGGCCTGGGTGGCGTAGCTGAACCGGGTGAAGTGGGCCAGGTTGTTGTCCACGGAGACCCGCAGGTCGTAGGGGAAGCCGGTGGCCAGGATGGACCGCTCGAGGTCGGCCTCGGCGCTGACCCGGACCGGCCGGTCGTTCAGATAGGCGCCCAGGCCGACTCCGCCGTGGAATAGCTCGTCGCGGGAGGGGTCGTAAACCACGCCCAGGGCCGGCACCCCCTCAACGAGGAGGCCGATCGAAACCGCGTAGATGGGCAGCCCGTGGGCGTAGTTGGTCGTGCCGTCCAGGGGGTCCACCAGCCACAGGTAGCGAGGCATGGGATCGGGCCGGGATACCCGGCCGCCGGAGGACTCCTCGGCCAGGAAGGCGTGGTCGGGGAAGGCCCGGGCGAGACGCCCCAGAATCAGATCCTCGGCGGCGCGGTCGGCGTCGGTGACGAGGTCTATCTTCCCTTTGTACCCAATGTCGCGGGGCTTGGAGAAGAGGTCGCCCAGGAGCGCCCCCGCCTCCCGGGCGATGTCTATCGCCTCGGCCAGGACGGGCGCCAGGTTCACCTTTCCCGACGCGACTGGGCTTTTATCCCCGAAGGGCATTGGACGACTCCCGTGCCGGGTTCACAAGGCTCGGCCGCCATATTCATTCCGGAGCAACAAAGGCAACCCCTCCGGCTCGGTCGGCTCGACGGGAAGTTTTCGCAACTTCCCGCCCTACCAGCCCACCGTCCCGGGCGGCGGCTCGGAAGCGGCAAGGGACCGGGACTGCACAAGGTCGAGACGGGGCTGGGGATCGGTCCAGGTCCCGCCCAGGTGGAAGGGCACGGCGCCCCAGCCGCTCGGTGTGCGGAAGACCAGGACGCCCCGCTCCGACATCCGCCGGGCCACCCCCGGCGGCACCTCGAAGCGCCCGGAGATGTCCAGGGCGCCCGCCCAGGCCGCCCGGCTACCGGGGCTTAAAGTAACACGCAGGTCGGGGGAGGTCAAGCGGAGGGCCATTTCACCGGGCTCGCCGCCGCGGAGGTCCCAGGCGAGCTCGAGCTTTGCCCCGGTGAGCGCGGGCGTTTCGGCCGCCGTGTCCGCCCAGCGCCAGAGGGAGGCCAGAAACGGCGGCAGCGGTGCCTCCACCCCGGTCGCCGTAAGGTTCAAGGCCAGGGAATCCGGCGCGGCTCCCCGCAGGGTCAGCTCCACGCTTCCCTCCACCCGCCCGTCGGTGGGCGCGAGACCGGCCTCTTCGGCCCCCAGGATGCGGACGAGCGTTAGGGGGAGGCCCCGGAAGGTGCCCCGGATCCGCTGAAAGCCGAAAAGGTCCAGGCGCCAGGCGCACCGCGCTTGGCCTCCGTCCGTCTCCAGGGTCAGGTCGGCGGTCCAACCGCCGGCCCCCCGGCGGACGACGCCGCTGATCCGCCCCAGCGGCGAATCACCCCAGCGGCAGTCGGGGAGCTCCAACCTCAAGTTCGCGGGGGCGATGAGCGGTTCGAAGTCCAGCAACCCCAGCGGGGGGATGACCTCGCGCAGCTCCAGACCGCCGCGCCAGGCGGAATCCAGCGTCACACCCTCCCCGGACAAAGTCGCGACCCCGTCCTCGCCGATGCCGTAATCCAGCCAGCCGCCCCCCGTGTCGAAGCGGCAGTCGGCCCGGGGGACGCCGTCCGTCAGGGACATGGAGCCCTCGAGGGACAGGTGGGTCCCGTCGGGAAGGTCCAGGGCGACCCCCTCGGCGGTGAGTGAGAGCCGAGGCGCCCGCAGCCTGTGGAAGAGGACCTCGCACCCGACACGGCCGGACCCCGTGCTGCCCAGGGGGAGCACCGACCGGGCCAGGTGTCGGACGTCCAGGTCGGCGGCGAGGGACAGCTCGGCGAGCCCGCCGTCCGTTCCGCGGGCCGTTCCGGTTCCGGCCAGCCAGGCGATCCAGCCCCCGCCTTCGTACTCGAAGAAGAATGGTCCACAGGAAAACTCCTCGGGCGCCCCCCGCCGGCGCAGCCCGAAGCCGGAGCTCCAGACGAGCCAGCGATTATCGCCGGGCCAGCCCATCGCGCAGACGATTCCGCCAGCCTGAACCGGGTCGCTGCCCCAGAGCCCGGTCAGTTCGGCCGCATCCAGGCGGGGGGAGAAGAAAAAGCCCCCGGAGTCGAGCCGACCGACGACCAGGCTCCCCTCGGACTCCAGGGTGAGGCAAATCGCCCCACGGATGAGGTGAAATGACGTATGGGCCTCGAGCTCGCGCCCCCGGCGGGAGAGGACGGCGTCCCCGGCCAGCGAAAGCCGTCCGTCGGCGACGACGCCGTTCCACACGCCGAGGAGACAGAGATCCGGACCCAGGTCCAGGGTACCCCCGAGCGACAGACCGCTTTTCCCCAACACGCAGGCCGTCACGGCGAGCGAGGCCAGCTCGTCCGCCCCGAGAGCCGCCCCCTCCAGGGCCACCCTGTCGGCTCCCAGGGTCAGCCGCTCGGCGGGGAGCCCGCCCACCTCGACGCCGTCCAGGACCAGGTTCAGCGCCAGGTCGCGCCCGGCGGCCTCCCAGCTCAGGCCGACGCCGGCGGTCCGCAGGTGCTCCCGGAGCTCCCGCGCCTCGTCCTGGGCGGGCCAGAGCCAGCCGACGGTCAGGTGCGCCGCCGCCAGCAGTCCCGCAGCGGTCAGGAGAAGGAAGACCGCCAGTCTCCGGGGTGTCCTGAATGGGGAAAAGTCCATCTGCGGTCGCGCCGTTTCCGATAAAGCGGGGCATCACTCCGTGTCGCCGGGGGCGCCACTCCATTGTGCCGGGGGCATTACTCCGTGTCGCCGGGGGCGCCACTCCGTTTAGAAAAACCGGGCCGGGCCCGGTGAGAAGGTGAAGTTCAGGATGCCGGCGCAACCAAGCCGAGCCTCGGTCTCACTCCATCTCGGGCAGGTTGAACATGTCGGCGATAGTCCGCCAGCCCCTCCGCGCCTCGTCGTAGATGAAATCGTTGAGCTTGACCTTGTGGGAGCGGATGTTGGTGATGAGGGTCGGGTAGTCCATGGGCTTGACGGCGAGTTGGAGACCGCGGAGGAAGACGTGGATTTTGCCGGAGATCAAGCCCTCGGGACGCTCCGGCAGGTAGTCGGAGTCCAGACCCGGAGGCGGCGGCAGCTCCGTTGTGGTTGAAGTGTGCCTCGTGGCGTCTATGCGCTCCTGGTCAATTTTCGTCGGCGGCTCGGGGGTCCGGGTCCGGGGCTCCCTCGTCGAGGTGGCCGGCTCAGATTTGCCCGGGGGGGGTACATTCGGCTCGGCGGCTTTTGCTTCCGGGGGAGGGGCGATCTTGGCAACGGTAGGCGGGGCGGCATGAGCGGCCGGAGGCGCTTCTACGTCCACCCTCTTCCGGGGGACGATGACCTGGGGCGGGGCCTTCTCCGGCTTCGCCTTCGGAGGGGTCTTTTTCTTCGCGACTTTCCGTTCGAAACCGCAGTGGGGGCAGACTTCCAGAGCGGACTTGATGGACTGACCGCAACCGGGACAGGCGACGGTGTTGGAAAGGGTGGACTCGGCGACCTGCGCCGACTTCACCGGTTCTCCGCAGTATTTGCATGAGGTGGAGTCGGAGGAGATGGACCGACCGCAGGATGGACACTCGATTTGTCCCATGGAAAACCCCAGGCCCTGAACGGTACCCCTACTCGCCGCCCATGCTCAGGCTGCGTCTGGCGGCGTTGAGCGTGTTGACGAAGTTCTCCGGCTTGGCCACGTTCGCCATCGAAGCGACGCCGAACTCCCCTTCGTTGGTTATCAGGAGGCGGTTACCGCTGTTCACGCTGGTGTAGATGTTCACGTTGCCGGAACCGCCGCGCTTCGAGACTATCTCCGCCCGGACGATTTCCTGCAGGGGGAGGGCCACGGCCACATCCTTCGAGTACGACTTCGTCATGACTACCCGGGTGTCGGTCACGGCGTAGAAAGGTTGGGACAGACGCGTGACGTATATATTGGCGATGAACGGGATCACGAGAATCCAGAACACCTCCATGGATAAGTCCAGATAGATACCGTATCCCTCTAACAGGTCAATGATCCGCGAGGTGAAGAACCCCCCCGCGATGACCAGCGCGATCATAACCCAGGAGAAAAGGATGCTGAAGCCGCGTTCCGACCAGTGCATCCGCCGCTTCAGGATGATCATCTCCATTACGGCTTCACCGTTCTTGGCCTTTTCTGCGGCCATCTATACCTCCAGGAGATTCAGTCCTAGGCCGGCGCGGGCCGTCCCGGACGTTGCGTCCGTCTTTTTTTAATCCTGCCGCAGGGGTAAGGCAAGGGGTTTAACCGAGCGAACCGAACGAACCAAGCGAAGCGAGCTATGCGAAGCAAACCGAGTTATGCCCCTGGCAAACCGAGCTACGCCCCCGGCGAACCGAGCTATTCCCCCGGTAAAACCACTTGTTTCACTCGGGGTCCGGACCGTATGGATCGAGTGTGCAAAATCGGGTTGTTAAAGACCGGTCCTCCAGATCGCCCGACGCTCCACCGGCGTCTCGGGACCAGGATGCACGGGGGAAAGATTACCAGCTTTTCAGCCCGATGTGAACAGCAATTTCCGTACCCCGGGGATTCCACCGGGAGCGGGTCCGCCGCTCGGTCGTCGGCCGCGCAAACCGCTCACAACGGGGGTTGGGCGCTTCGAGGGTGTGCGCCCGCCGATTCCGCTCCGAGTGCCGCCGCGCCCGCCCGAGCGTCGCCGCCCGGTTCCTAAAGCCGGGCGTCCACCTCGTCCACGAGGTTCAGGTAATCGGCGGCGCCGTACGAGTACGGCGCGTGCTCGAAAACGGTGGAACCGGTGCTCGGGGCCTCGTTTATCTGGGTGTTGGTCCGGATGATGGTCTCGGTCACCAGCTTGCCGAAGTGATCCTTGATCATCCGCAGGATTATCCGGGACATCCGGGTGCGCTTGTCGTAGAAGGTGGGGAGCACGCCGAAAACCCTGCCGTTCCCCGTCTCCCGGAACCGGTGAATGGCGTTGACCGTCTCCACCGCCGACAGGGCGGAGAGATAGTCCATCGAGACCGGTACGAGCACGTTGTCGGAGTAGTTGAGCACGTTGTAGGTCAGCACATCCAGGCTCGGGGCGCAGTCGAAGATGATGAAGTCGCAATCGCGCAGCCGAGCGAAGGCCTTCGATACGTGGGTGTAGCGATCGGGGGTCTGGCTGAGCTTGCCTGTAACGTCCCACAGGCGGGATCCGCCGGAGGTCATCACCACGAAGTTGTTCCGCAGCCGCACCAACTTGATTTTCTCGCCGAGGATGAGCTCGGCCAGCCCGCCGGTGGGCTCGATGTTGAAATAGGAGGAGACGCAACCCTGCGGATCGGCGTCCACCAGGACGACACGCTTGCCGCGCTCGGCCAGGCCGGCGCTCAGGTTTACCGCGGTCGTCGTCTTGCCCGTGCCGCCCTTGGCGATGAATACGCTGAGCTTCTTCACGGTTCCCGAATGTTCTTAATGTGAACCCGAGCCGCCCCGCGACGCCCCTGCGGGCTACCGGATGCGGATTAATCCGACAATCCAAAAGAGATTTTAATGTAGAATAGATTCACTGTCAATGGATTGCGTCATTGCGTCTTCGCCTCCTCGATCATCCGTTGTATCTCGTCCTGGAGCATCTCCTCGGAGCTCGCGTTGATTCGGGTTCCCAGGTCGCGCAGGAGGAAGTCCCCGGCGATGAAGAGAAGGGACAGAGCCACGGCGACGAGGGGCAAAACGACGGGACGCCTCTCCCGAAGCGAGGTCGCGAGCGCGGCGACGCCCAGGGCCAGGCCGATAGAAGGCCAGAGGACGAAAGGTATGGTGAACCGGAGCTGGGCCACGCGGGAAATGGCCTCCTCCCCGAGGGTCAGGGCGGCGCCGGGCCAGACCGAAAGCGGCCCCACTGCGCGGAAACCCATCACGAGGGCCGCCGCCCAGAACGGCCAGACGACGGCCGGCAGGACGGACCGCGCGGATGCATTTTTCGGCGCCAGGAAGATCATCCCCCGGAGCGCCGCGCGGAAGGGTCTCGCCTCCCCGAAGCGCCGGGCGAGCGTGAAAAGCCGGATGAGGGCGATGAGGGTGACGGCGGCGGCCAGGGCGGGCCAAAACCAGGGTTCGAGGTAGACCTCAAAGAAAACCGGCACCAGGTAGTTCGCGGCCGCGGGAAGGCCGATGAGCGCCGCGGTGAGGGCGGCCGTTCCGAGCGCCCGGGTCGTGAAATTCCCTCCCGTCACGGAAGCCTCCTCTCACTCACCCACAATTTCACGGCTCCGCGCCTCTTCGGCCGCGCCCTCGACCTCGCGCTCGCAGCCGGCGAAGCCGCCGGTGAGCACCAGGGTCAGCACCAGGGCGAAGACGGCGAGGGCCACGTTCCACCAACCGAAAAACCGGGCGGCTTTGGGCCAGGCCTCCCCGAAGCGGCCCCTCCCCAATACGAGAAGCACGGCGCCGGAAACCAAGGAAACGGCTAACAGGACCACGCCCCAGGCCGTGGTGAAGGGAAGGAGCCCCAGAAGGGCCCCGAGAGCCGCCAGAAAGAGGGAGCCGAGGGTCCAAAAGCGGATGAGCCAAGCCTTTGCCACGCAAAAAGATTAACCCGGAGCCCCACCCCTGTCAAGCGTTAGGGTTTGCCAACAGCGGTCGACTGGGCTATAATGGGTTTGCGGTCGGTCACGGCTCCTTTCCACAAAAACGCCAGGGGGAGGGTCATTGAAAAAGGGTATCCTTGGAATCTTCGGTCGCAAGGGCGGCCGACGTTTGAGGATTCTGGCCACCACCTCGGGAAGCGTCCCGGCGCGGCACAAGGGAGCCTACATCATCCATGTGGCCGAGCATCTCGGCGCCGAGCTCCTGGTCCTCCACGTCATCGAGGACGAGAGCCGCTGGCAGGACGGGGACTGGGCCCTCTCCCTGTACGACGTCAAGGGGGCCAAGATAAACGTCCGCACGCTTCTGCGCATCGGCCGCGCCCCCCAGGTCATCGCCCAGGTCGCCGCCGAGGAGGAGGCCGACGTCATCACCCTCGGGCTGGGACCCGACGACAACGCCCCCGACGAGGTCATCACGGAGCTGTCGCGGCTGACCAACGTCCCCATCCTTCTGGTTCCCAGCCTGGAGGATTTCTAAATCCACACCCCCTCATGAACCGACCCGCATCAAAAAAAGGGGTACGAGAAGGGTCGGCCGAGCCCGTAGGCGGTCGTTTCCACAGGCGCACGACCCCGACGCTCCTCGCGTCCACTTTTTTTGTTTGGCTCCTGGCCGCCGGGTGCACGGCGGATGAACCGCTGGTCAACCAGGGCGGATCCCAGACCGGCTCCGCTCCGTCCGAGGTGACCCTCCACCTCTGGGATTCGCAGCGCGACCTGGACCGGGCCGCGGAGCGGCTCGAGGATTCCCGCTACCCCCTGGCGGCCACCGTCAATCCCGATCCCAACCAGTACGGCGCCAACGGCGGTCGGGCGCTGCGCTGCGACCTGGTGGGGCTGGACCTCTTCTTCTGGACCTTCGACGACGAATCGAAGGCCCGGGAGGCCGGGGAGAACTGGGATAGCGTCGCCGGCCACCCGCTGCGGTGGACCGTCGCGGGAAACCTGCTGCTTGTGATCTTCAGCGACGACGATTTTACCGGGGTCTCCGCGGAGGCGGCCGGGGAGCTTATAGATATCTTCGCCGCACACGGTGACGGCGAGACGGGGGGTGAGGGATGAGCCTCTGGTCGGCGGCCGTGGTGATCGGTTTTCTGGGGTGGATCGGCTGCGCCTTCGGATTCCTGCGCCGGGCCGTGACGCCCGAGGTGAAGTTCATCGCTCCGAAGGCGCTCTTTTGGGGCGGGCTGCTGCTGGCGTTCTGGGCGCTGTGGATCGTGGGGCTGGTCAACGCCTGAGGGGTCGGGTGAGAGGTGAAGAGATGGGCGGGTGCGGGCACCCGCCTTTACGCAAACGTGAAAAAGATACGTAGGGG
>MFAF01000137.1:19428-19595 GCA_001774505.1 Candidatus Coatesbacteria bacterium RBG_13_66_14
ACGTAGGGGCCGACATGCGGTCGGCCCGCTAACCCCTCTTTCTCTCAGGGAGAGGCTCGCCTACGGGTTAGGGTGAGGGTCGGGGGTGGTAACGTAGAAAACGCGGTGGCCCGCGACCCCCCTCTCCCACCAGGAGAGGGGATGGGGGTGAGGGCTACCTTTAGAAA
>MFAF01000137.1:19660-20522 GCA_001774505.1 Candidatus Coatesbacteria bacterium RBG_13_66_14
CCGCCCCCACGTCACGAATCGCGCCCGCTATTCCCCCAACCGCCGCAGGTACTCCTCGATGGCCTGGCGGTACTCGGCCGGGAACATCCCTATCTCCAGGCGGGTATCGGCGGGTCGCAGCTCGCCGAAATCCTCCGGCCGCTCAACCTCGAGCGGGGGCGGCGGCTGGACGGTGTAGGGCCTGGCCTGCTGCGACTCCCTCCGCCGGGACATCTCCTCCTCGTTCAGCGAGCGCTGCGCGTCGAGCATCCGCCGCAGAAGCTGCTGCTGCTCCTGCTGCGTCGGCTCGCCGAGGCGGGCCTCGCGCAGAAGCTCTTCGATTCCCCCCGCCTGGGACGCCATCTCGCCGAGATCGCCCAGCATGCCTTCCATCTCGCCGTACTTCTGGGCGAGCCCCTCGAGGCCCTGGCGGATGGCCGCCTGCCGGGCCGCGAGCTGCGCCGGGTCGAGCCCGCCGGGCATGGGCATCGGCATCCCGCCCGCGCCCTGCATCGTCTGCTGGTTCAACCCCTGCTGCTGGGCCGCCAGCTCCCCCAGGGCGGCCATCAGCTCGCTAATCCCCGTGGAGCTTGCGGCGCTCATGGCCTGCCCCTGTATCTCCAGGAGCCTGAGCCCGACGGCCGTGAGGGTGGCGAGCTGGCGCCCGGCGAGGGAGGCGTTGGGCCTCTCCCCGGCGGCGATTTCGGCCGCGCTGGAATCCAGGCTGACCGCGAGCTGCTCCAACCGGTCCAGGAGCTCCGCGTCCAGGTAAACGGTCTGGCGGTAGACCTCCTCCAGGTTCACCGCCACCCGGCGCACCCCGGCGGAAATGGAAGCCAGCCGCCGACCTATCTCCCCGCTCCGCTCCGTGGAACCGGGGCCC
>MFAF01000137.1:20585-20775 GCA_001774505.1 Candidatus Coatesbacteria bacterium RBG_13_66_14
GCGATCATTTCCAGGAGCTTGCGGTGCTGGCTCGACCTTAGCTGGGCGAGGGTCCCGGCGAGGCTCTGGTGGAATTCGCTCAAAGACTGGGAGGCCTGCCCCAGCATCCCCCGCGCCGGTTGGGATTCGCCGACTTGCAGGGATTGGGCCGCCTGCGAGGACATCTCCGCCGCGCCGGACTCGGCCAGCT
>MFAF01000138.1:0-121 GCA_001774505.1 Candidatus Coatesbacteria bacterium RBG_13_66_14
CTCTGCGGCTGTCGGCCGGCGGGTCGGCCGACCGTTCGGTAGCCGCACCCGCCGCTTTCAAAAAATCTTTCCCTTCAGTGAAGGTCAGTTACGGCTGCGCCGCCTCTAAAACGTGAGCGGC
>MFAF01000138.1:155-1359 GCA_001774505.1 Candidatus Coatesbacteria bacterium RBG_13_66_14
CTGGAGTATTTCGGGTGGAAGGTCCGCCAGGTGATGAACCTCACCGACGTGGACGACAAGACCATTCTGGGCGCCAACCCCACGCGGGAAGAGATCCCCGCCGACGAGATGCGGCGGCGCCTCGACGCCTTCACGGCGCCCTACATCGCGGCCTTCTTCGATGACATAGACGTGCTGAACGTCAAGCGCGCGGAAGCCTACCCCCGGGCCACCGAGCACGTGGGCGAGATGGTCCGCCTCATCGGCGCCCTGGCCGCCAACGGCTACGCCTACATGGGCGACGACGGGAGCTGGTATTTCGCCATAAAAAAATTCCCGCGCTACGGCCTCCTCTCCGGGATCGAGCTGGGCGACGTGCGGGTGGGGGCCCGCGTCGCCTCCGACGAGTACGAGAAGGAGGACGCCCGCGACTTCGCCCTGTGGAAGAAAGCCCGTCCCGGCGAGCCGACCTGGGACCCGAAGGGGTACGACCCCGCCTCGCCCCTGCCCGTGGGACGCCCCGGCTGGCACATCGAGTGCTCCGCCATGGCCACCAAGCACCTCGGCGAAACCATAGACGTCCACTCGGGCGGGCACGACAACATCTTCCCCCACCACGAGAACGAGATAGCCCAGAGCGAGGGCGCGTCGGGGAAGAAATTCGTCCGCCACTGGCTCCACTGCGGCTATCTCGTCGTGGACGGCGAGAAGATGTCCAAGTCCAAGGGGAACTACTACACCCTGCGCGACGTGCTGGCGCGGGGCCACAACCCCCTGGCCGTCCGGCTGCTCCTGGAGTCCACCCACTACCGGAAACCGCTGAACTTCACCTTCGAGGGGCTGGCCGGGGCGGAGACCAATTTAAAGCAGCTCCAGGCCTTCCTGCGCCGCCTGGACCGCGAGGCGGAGGCGGTCGCGGATCCCGAAAAGGGTGGGGGCGAGGCCGGCAGAGCCGTCCGCACGGCAAAGGAGAACTTCGCCGCGGCGCTGGCCGACGACCTGAATATGTCCGTCGCCCTGGCCGCCGTCTTCGAAATGCTGGGCGCGGTCAATCGGATGCTCGACGAGGGACGGGTCGGCCGGGAAGAAATTGACCTGGCCCGGGAGACGCTCCTGGGCTTCGATACGGTGCTGGGCCTGCGGCTGGGTCGGGGAACGGCGGGGGCAAAGGTAGACTCCGCCTTCGTCGAGGCCAGGCTGGCCGAGCGCGCCGCGGCCAAGGGGG
>MFAF01000138.1:1394-1595 GCA_001774505.1 Candidatus Coatesbacteria bacterium RBG_13_66_14
GAGCTGGCGGCGTTGGGCGTGGTCGTGGAGGACACCCCCCAGGGGACGAAGTGGCACCTCGCCGAGTGAGGACCTAAAATAAAGAGCACCGGGGACGGCGCGCGGCCGTCCCCCTTTTTCAATTCGCAAACACGGTCGAAAACGGGCGATAATTCAATATTTTCACCGCGAATACGTTTTTCATTCGGCGGGCGGATGTTA
>MFAF01000138.1:1679-3171 GCA_001774505.1 Candidatus Coatesbacteria bacterium RBG_13_66_14
GCGAGATACTCTACGCCTCCATCTTCGGCGCCGGGGCGGTCAACGACGCCTTCCGCATCGCCTACAGCATCCCCTACTTCTTCCGGCGCGTGCTGGGCGAGGGGGCCATGGCGGCCTACTTCCTTCCCACCTTCGTGGACATCCGGGAGAACCAGGGTCCGGAGAAAGCCTGGTACCTGTCCAACAACCTCTTCAACACCCTGGGGCTCCTCACCTGCATCCTGGCCGGAATCGTGGCCATCTTCACCCCCCAGCTCCTCCGGCTCATCGCGCCGGGTTTCGTCAGCACCGGCAACCTCGAGCTCGCCGTGGACCTGACCCGGATCATGATCCCCTTCACGGTGACCATGACCCTGGCGGCGATCCTGATGGCGATACTGAACGCCTACCAACGCTTCGCCCTCCCCTCGTCGGGGACCATCATCCTCAACTTCGTCTTCATCACCGGGCTCTACACCCTCGTGCCGCTCTTCGGGAAAGTGCCGATGGAGCTCATCTACGGGGTCGGGCTGGTGGTGGTGCTCGGGGGATTCTGCCAGCTCGTCGTGCTGGGGGCCGGGGTGCGTCGGCTGGGCGGCCGGTGGAAGCCCATCGTCAACCTGAAAGGGCCGGGCCTTAAGAGGGTGCTGAAGCTGATGGTGCCCGCCCTCTTCGGTCTGGCGGTCGTCCGGATCAACCTGCTGGTGGACAACGCCCTGGCGAGCCTCCTGGGCGAGGGAATGATCAGCTCGCTGAACTACGCCGAGCGGCTGCTGCAATTCCCCATGGGCGTCTTCGGGGTGGCCATCTCCACGGCCATCCTGCCGACCCTATCGGCGTTCTCCGTCGAGGGGAAGCTGACGGAGCTGCGGGACACCATGAACTACGCCCTGCGCATGGCGATGTTCGTGGCGATTCCGGCCACGATCGGGATAATCATCCTGCGCGAGCCGCTGGTGGCACTCTTCTTCCAGCGCGGGGCCTTCGACGCCCTGGCCACCCACAACACCTCCTGGGCCCTGTTGTTCTACACCTCCGGGCTCATGGGGTACATCGGCGTGTCGGTCGTGGTGCCGGTTTTTTACGCCCAAAAGGACACGAAGACCCCGGTCATCGTGGGCGCCATCGCCGTGGCGGTGAACATCATCGGGGACCTCTCGCTCATGTACTGGCTGAAACAGGGCGGCCTGGCGCTGGCCAGCGCCTTCGCCAGCTACGTCAACCTGGGGCTGCTGCTCTTCATCATGCGGCGCCGGGTGGGGCCCATCGGCTTTTCGAAGGTGCTCAAGTCGGGGCTGAAGCTCCTCGTCGCGGCGGGCGCGATGGGCGCGGCGCTCTGGTTCGGGATGGAATGGTACGGATTCACCGCCGAGTCGAGCACCTTCCTGGACAAGCTCGCCCTTGGCGGGGGGGGCATAGTCGCCGGCGCGGCCGTCTTCTTCCTCGCCGCCTGGGCGATGCGTTCCGCGGAGCTCGCGGACCTAAAGGATATATTCCTCGGCATGCTCCGGCG
>MFAF01000138.1:3289-5104 GCA_001774505.1 Candidatus Coatesbacteria bacterium RBG_13_66_14
TCGAGCCCGATGGATTCCTCCTACAAACTGCTCAACCGTATTGACGACCCGGCCGACCTGCGGCGGCTCAACCTTTTCGACCTCGCTAAGCTGGCCGGCGAGCTGCGCCGCTACATCATCGAGACGGTGAGCGAGACCGGCGGCCACCTGGCCCCCAGCCTGGGCGCCGTCGAGCTCACACTCGCGCTCCACTACACCCTGGACACGCCCGCCGACAAGCTGGTGTGGGACGTGGGCCACCAGGCATACGCCCACAAGGTGCTCACCGGTCGGCGGGATCTCCTCCCCACCCTGCGCCAGTACGGCGGCATCTCCGGTTTCCCCAAGCCCTCGGAGTCGCCCTACGACACCTACGCCGTGGGGCACGCCTCGACGGCCATATCCGCCGCTCTGGGGATGGCCCTGACCCGCGAGCACAACGGGGAAAAACACCGCGTGTGCGCCGTGGTCGGCGACGGCTCCTTAACCGGCGGCATGACCTTCGAGGCCCTCAACCATGCCGGACGCTGCAAGATACCATTCCTGGTAGTCCTCAACGACAACAAGATGAGCATCTCCAAGAGCGTGGGGGCCCTGTCGAACTACCTCAACCGGATGATCACCACCCGGAGCTACCTCTCGCTGCGCAGGCAGGTCCAGGAGATAGTCAAGAAAATACCCGGCATCGGGATGGGCATCTTCTCCCTGGCGCGCAAGATCGAGGAGGGGCTCAAAAACATGGTCACGCCGGGGATGCTCTTCGAGGAGATGGGCTTTCTGTACTTCGGCCCCATAGACGGCCACGACCTGCCACAGCTCGTCGGCGTCCTGAAAACGGTGCGCGACCTGGCCCAGCCGGTCTTCCTCCACGTAATCACGGTCAAGGGCAAGGGCTACGAACCGGCGGAGAACGACGCCACCACGTTCCACGGCCTGGGTAAGTTCGACCTCGCCACCGGCGTGTGCCACGTGAGCGGACCGACGCCCACCTACACGGAGATTTTCGGCTGCACGGTCACCGAGCTGGCGGCCAAGGACTCCAGGGTGGTGGGCATCACCGCCGCCATGCCCGACGGGACCGGCCTGGACATCCTGGCCGATGCCCTCCCCGACCAGTTCATAGACGTGGGCATCGCCGAGCAGCACGCTGTTAGCCTGGCCGGGGGGTTGGCCATCTCGGGGATGAAGCCCGTGCTGGCCATCTACTCCACTTTCCTCCAGCGGGCCTACGACCAGCTGGTGACGGATGTCTGCCTGATGAACCTGCCGGTGCTCTTCGCCGTGGACCGGGGCGGCCTGGTGGGCGCCGACGGCCCGACCCACCACGGGTGCTTCGACCTGACCTACCTGCGCAGCGTCCCGAACATGACCGTCTGCGCACCGGCCGACGAGGACGAGCTGCGCCACCTCCTCTACACCGGGTACAAGCACGACGGGCCCTTCGCCGTGCGCTACCCCCGGGGGAAGGGCACCGGGGTGGACCGCACGCGGCCGCTCCACGAGATTCCCATCGGGAAGGGCGAGCTGCTCCGGGAGGGGGCCGAGGCCGTGATCGTGGCCCTGGGCTCCACCGTCGTCACGGCGGTGGAGGCGGCGGAGGCGCTGGCGATAGAGGGGCGCAGCGTCGCGGTGATCAACGCCCGGTGGCTCAAGCCGCTGGACGAGAATCTGATCGTGGAGTGGGCGGGGAGAACCGGCCGCGTCCTCACCGTGGAGGAGAACTCCCTCGAGGGCGGCTTCGGCTCGGCCGTGGTGGAGCTTCTGGCGGACCGCGGTCTGTTGGATTCGGGGAAAATCAGGGTTCGGCGGTTGGGCATCCCCGACCGCTTCATCACC
>MFAF01000139.1:0-533 GCA_001774505.1 Candidatus Coatesbacteria bacterium RBG_13_66_14
GCTCCCAGCTCGGGCAAGGCTCCGGCGAGCCTTTCGGCGACGGCGACCTCTACAACAACGTCACCTGGGTCTCGGGCAGCGACGGCATCCCCGACGAGTACGACTCCGTCAACTTCCCCATGCTGATTGACGGAGACGAGACCACCCAGCCCTACTGGGAACACTTCGCCGGTGATTCGAATTTCCAGTACGCCGCGCCGCGCAAGATGAGCTACATGTTCGATTCCGAGTGGGATTCGGGCGGCCCCTACCCCGGTTTCATCGGCGTGCGTTTCCTGCGCGCCTGCATAGACCCCGGCGGCCCGGCCGAGCGCGAGTACATCGTCACCGCCTCACATTCCTGGGACTGGAACAACGACCCGGAGAACGACGCTTATAAATTCGCCTACATGGTGGACGTCGGGACCTTCGAGGAGATCACCACCGCCTTCGACTGGCGCGTCTGCCCGTCGGTCGGTCCCTTCGAGAACATGGCCGGCGCGGGGATGCAGCCCGGAGAAGTGCTCGAGGTGCGCAATTGCCTCGTCATCGGA
>MFAF01000139.1:623-2850 GCA_001774505.1 Candidatus Coatesbacteria bacterium RBG_13_66_14
GACGAGGTTGACGACTTCGTCGTCCTCTCGCCGCCCAAGAGCGCGCTTCTGTCAGCCGGAGCCGGCGACGGCAGCGTCATTCTCCACTGGGACCCGGTGATCAACCTCACCGACAACATCGAGCTTCTGCCCGACGTGAGCTCCAACAACCAGATAGACTTCGAGGGCTACCGTCTCTACCGCGCCGCGACGCTGGACCAGCTCGGCGATAACGCCGACCTCGAGCCCTGGTATGAGAGTTCGGGCACGGACCAGCCCGTATACCTGCGCGACCTGTTGAGCTGGTGGGACAAGGACATCAACGACGACGACACCGGGGATAGTTACGACTGGAAAAACGGCGGGGAATACTGGAAGGCCCCGGGCTACAACGGCCCCGGCGCCCCCACCGACCCCGACCTGCGCGCCGTCCGCTACGAGTACAACCAGCTCAACAACTGGGACGACATCCAGTACGCCCCGGGCACCGGCGACCGCGTCTACGAGTACGTTGACGACGGAGACCACTACGCCAACTGGGACAAGTGGGTGGATTACACCTCCCGTGGCGGTGACGACACCTGGGCCGACGACTACGACGTCCCGGAGCCCGACGCGCCGCGCAACCACTTCACCTACTACTACGCCGTCGTCTCCTTCGACTTCGGCGCGCACCCCTTCTACAACGAGCAGATCGGCGAGGATCCTTACCCCGCGCTCGAGGGCGGCGTGCGTGCCAACTACGTCCAGGTGACCCTGACCACCGGCAACAAGACCAACCTGGACGAAGTGATGGTGGTGCCCAACCCCTACATTGGCGGGGTTGACTGGCAGACCCGTTCGGTGACGGGCATCGTCGAGCGCAAGCTCGCCTTCACCAACCTGCCCGATCGCTGCACCATCCGCATCTACACGATTTCCGGCGACCTGGTGGACATCATCGAGCACAACAACCAGACCTCCGGCACGGCGTGGTGGGACCTCCAGTCCCGCAACAGCATGGAGGTGGCGTCCGGCGTTTACATCTACCATATAGACGCCACCGAGTCCGGCCTCGGCACCAAGATAGGGAAGTTCGCCGTCATCTTGGGCGAGAGACTGTAACAGACGGGGGGAGCCCGTCTCCCCCCGACGCACTTTCGAGGAAACCTTAGACACATAATACAGCTTACCTGAGAGGGGGCTAGTTCTGATGAAGGCTAAAACCCTGACGCTTCTCCTGGTGCTGATGCTGGTCTTTTCCGCCGTGGCACAGGAAAAAACCGGGACGGCGGGTGCCCAGTTCTTAAAAATCGGCATCGGCCCCCGGATGATGGGGATGGGGGGAGCCTGCGTGGCAACCGGCCCGGCGGACGCCTCCATCGCGTTCTGGAACCCGGCGGGCCTCAGCCGCATCCCCGGCGGTGACGTCTTCTTCGAGGACAACGAGTGGGTCGCCGAGACGCGGTTGATGAGCTTCGCCGGAGCCTACAACTTCGGCAACATCGGCGTGTTCGGCCTGACCGCCACCTACCTGGACTACGGCGACATGACCCGCACGACCCAGGACGACCAGGACGGTTCCCTGGGAACCTTCACGGCATCCGACCTGGCGGTGGGGGTGGCCTACGCCCGCAAGTTCACCGACCGGTTCAGCGTCGGCTTGCGCGGTCAGTACATCATGCAGACCATTGACACCTACGATTCCATGGGCTGGAGCATAGACATCGGCACCCTGTACGACACCGGCTTCAAGAGCCTGCGCATCGGGATGGCGATCCAGCACTTCGGCGGGGATATGCGCTTCGACGGCACCTACGGCGAGCTGGAGCGTGACGGGAGCGGGTACATCATCACGGACTTCAACGAATACTCGCTGCCCATGACCTTCCGGCTAGGTCTGGCCTACGATCTGCTGGAGGGTGAGGACCACTTCGTCACCCTCGGTCTGGACGCCATCCATCCCAACGACGCCGAGGAGCGCGTCAACGTGGGCCTCGAGTACCGGATGTTCAACCTGGTAGCCCTCCGCGTGGGATACGAGCTCAACTACGACTTCTTCGCCGGCACCGATGACGACAGCCTGGTTCCGGGCCTCACCGCCGGGGTCGGCTTCAAGGTCGGCCTCGGACGGACCTCCGACATACACGTGGACGCCGCTTACGCTGATCTGGGACGTCTCGGCTACTCGCTGCGATTCGCCCTCGGATTCTCGTTCTGAGAAGAAGAGAGGGCGCACGAAAATCAAGGCGGGGGGCCGGACACGCCC
>MFAF01000139.1:2885-5609 GCA_001774505.1 Candidatus Coatesbacteria bacterium RBG_13_66_14
GGCGCGTTGATCCGAAATCGGCGGGCAGACCGCCGCGCTCACTAAAACGCCAGGAGTCCGCGAAAAAAGGGGAGCGCCACCGATCCCGACACAGGAGGTGCAGCTCCCCAGCCGGAAACGGTGGTTGTGCGATGGAAAAGAAAATAACATTTCTTCTGGTGCTGTTCCTCCTTCTGGCGCCGGTCGCGGCCGATTTCGGACCGTCGGACTCCGTGGGCGACATCGTGTTCACCGCCGACAGCCGCCAGTTCTTCGGCACTCGGGGAACCCTCCTGGAAATTTACTGCCAGGTGCCGAACACCTCGTTGAAATTCACCCCCACCACCGAGGGGACCTGGTGGGCCACCTACATCACCATGTTGGAAATTCTCAACCCCGACGGGAACGTCATCTACCGCAAGACCGCCACCAACGACGTCGAGGTGAACCTCGAGGAACAGACGCTGCACGATTCTTATTACTCACTCAACGCGTTCAGGGTGGAGATGGAACCCGATCTTTACGAGGCCAGGCTGATCATCGGCGACCCGAACTCGAAGCTCGAGGGCGCGGCCGTGCTGCCGCTGGAGATAAACTTGAGATCGGTGCCCGGCATCAGCGACATCCAGCTCGCCTCCCGGGCCCGGACGCTCACCGCGGAGGACTTCGACGCCGAGGGGAATTTCAAGGGGAAGGCCGAGCTGGTCAAGGACGACTACTTCGTCGCCCCCCTGGCCAGCCGGCGTCAGGTGTCGCCCGGCGACAACCTCCTCTATTTCTTCATGGAGCTTCTCACCGATCCGGGTGAGCACACGTTCGCCTACGAGATATACGACGACCCGGGCAGGCTCGTGGACTCCGGGGAAACCGATTTCGCGGGGGGCGGCATCGCGGGCACGGTTTTCTCGGTGAACGCGGGGGACTGGACCCGGGGCAGGTATACCATCCGGGGCCGACTGACGAACGACGCTTCCGGGGCGGTCGTGGGTGAGAGGGAATCTTTCTTCTGGATCGGCCCCGAGACGCCCGAGACGGTGACGGAGGTTGCCCGCGTCTCCGACGTCCCGATGACCGACCGCGAGTTCGAGCAGATACTTCACGAAATCGGCTTAATCGCCGCCGAGGATGAAATAATCCGGCTCAAGGCGGCGCCGCCCGAGGGGCGCTGGACCTTGGTGGACCATTTCTGGGCCGTGAGGGACTCGGACCCGACCACGCCGGAGAACGAATACAAAATCGAGTACTACCGCCGCCTGGCCTACGTGCGCGAGCACTTCGCCACCGGCTACTCCGACGGGCTGGACACAGACCCGGGCCGCATCTACGTCAGGTTCGGCCCTCCCGACGAAATCGTCGAGAACCCCCTCGGCGCTGGCATCGCCGGCACGGAGCACCTGGGGGGCGAGGCCTCGGAGCTCGAGGGGAGCTTCAGCCTCGACGGGCGCCAGGGAGCGGCGGTGGCCGCCAGCGGCAACGAGGGCCAGACCGACTCCAGTGTGGGCGAGTTCATGGGCGTCATCGTGAACCTGGAAAAGCCTCATCTTTTATGGATTTATTACGCATCCAGTTCGGATTCGAGCACCCGGAAGTTCCTCTTCGAGGACCGGACGGGTTTCGCTAACTACGAGATCGTATGGTCGACCGAGAGGGGCGAGTACTAGCCCTTCTCCAATCAAATCCACTTCTGCACCCGGGAGGACCACTCCATGGCAAAAGTCAGACGCCTCAGCCTGTTCGCCCTGTTGGTGACCACGCTCTTCGTGCTGGCTCCGGCCACGATCGTGTTCGCCCAGGAGGCCGCGGCTGAGGGTGAAGAGACCACCACCGAGGGGGAAGGGGAAACCCCGCCCGCCGAAGGCGAAGGTGAAGAGCTTCCCGCCGCGCCCACCGAAGAGGAGGGCGAAGCCGGGTCGGTTCAGGACTACTTCGCCAAGGGCGGCCCGGTCATGTACCCGCTGCTGCTGACCTCCGTGCTGGCCGGCGCGTACATCATCGAGCGCCTGTTCACCTTCCAGTTCGCCAAGATAGACGCCCGCAAGTTCACCGACCGGATCGTCGAGCTGGTCAAAGCCGGCAAGCGCGGCGAGGCCATCGAGGAGTGCAAGAAGACCCGCGGGCCCATCGCCGCCGTGTTCAAAGCCGTCCTGGAGCGCGCCGACCGCGGCGTGGCTGCGGCGGAGAAAGCGGCCGCCAACTCCGGCGCCGTGGAGCTCGCGTTCCTGGAACGCGGCCTGATCGTGCTGGCCTCCGCCTCCACCATCGCGCCCATCCTCGGGTTCCTCGGGACCGTCACCGGGATGATCCGCGCCTTCGAGGGCATCGCCCGCGCCGGCGAGGTCAAGCCCACCATCGTCGCCTCCGGTATCTCCGAGGCCCTGATCACCACGGCGACGGGGCTGGCCATCGCCTTCCCCGTGCTCATCATGTACAACTACTTCACCAGCCGCATAGACCGCTTCGTCCTGGAGATGGAGGAGAGCACCACCGAGCTCATAGACGCCATCGAAGACACCCAGGCTTGACGGGGGTGACCCATGGCCTTTAAACGCAAAAGCAAGGTGTCAGCGGAGATACCGGCGGCGTCAATGTCCGACATCGCCTTCCTGCTGCTCATCTTCTTCATGACCACCACCATCTTCAACGTGGAGAAGGGGATCCGACTGGTGCTGCCGGCCGAGGGTCCGTCGCTGAAGGTAAAGCAGACCCACATCATCACCGTGCAGGTCGCCGAGGACGGCTCCATCT
>MFAF01000139.1:5619-8201 GCA_001774505.1 Candidatus Coatesbacteria bacterium RBG_13_66_14
GCCCGACGGCACCAAGCCGATTCCGAGCAAGGGCTTGTTGAAGGACGAGCTCGAGAAACGTCTGGCCAAGGACAGCGAACTGGCCTTGATCTTCGAGGTCAGCGAGAAGGCGAGCTACGAGATGATGATAGACGTCTTCGACGAGATAAAGAAGGCCAACTTCCAGCGCATCGCGCTGAAGATAAGTTAGGGGGTCGGCCGTGCAGCTGCAGAAGAAGACCAAGTCGAAACCGGAGATCCCCGCGGCGTCCATGTCCGATATCGCCTTCCTGCTGTTGATCTTCTTCATGACCACCACGGTTTTCAACGTGGACCGGGGGCCGCAGATCAAACTCCCCTCCGCCGAGAAGGTGGAGAAAACGAAGCGCAAGGACACCATCGCCCTCTACGTGGACCGCAACGGCAACATCAACGTGGACGGGCGATACGTCGCCCTGGAGCTCCTCCCCGACATCATGACCGAGGAGGTCGCCGCGAACCCGAACCTGACGGTGATATTCAAGGCGGACCGCGGCGCCGAGTACGGGCGGCTGATGGAAGTCTTCCAGCAGCTCCAGAAATCGAGAGCCTACAAGATATCCCTCTCCACCGAGCTCGAAACCGGAGGGCTCTGACGATCCCGGAACAAACCCCGCAGCCCCGGCGTATCAAAACCGGCCAGTAAAAGGGGTTCAATATGGCAAACGAAGATAAAAGCGGCGGTCGCCTCTTCGACGCGAAGGCCAAGCGCGGCCTCTTCCTCCAGGCGCTCCTGTTGTCCATCCTGTGCTGTCAGGTGGTCGTCCTGGGGATGAGCAACTTCGTGGGGCCGGTGCAACCCTTCGTGCTTCAGCGCAACGTGCAGCAGTTGGAGAACATCGAGGTGATCAAGCCGCCCTCGAAGACGATCCAGATCCCGGAGGTCAAGCCGCCGCCCAAGCTCGTCCAGGCCGCCCCCGAGATATCCGAGGACGAGGAGGCCGCGGAGACCATTGACATCCCCACCTTCGAGCACGTCGTGGTGGAGGACTCCGGACATAGCGTTTTCTCCGACCTGGGGCCCATCGGCGGCGACGATGTGGGCGAAGAACGGGGGCTCACGCCGCCCGAGAAGATATCCGCCCCGGAGCCCGTGTACCCGCCCATGCTCAAGGAGGCGGGCTGGTC
The DNA here is from genome assembly GCA_001774505.1 of Candidatus Coatesbacteria bacterium RBG_13_66_14. Taxonomy (GTDB): domain Bacteria; phylum RBG-13-66-14; class RBG-13-66-14; order RBG-13-66-14; family RBG-13-66-14; genus RBG-13-66-14. The sequence continues at coordinate 6,766 of MFAF01000139.1, forward strand.
CGGCTCCTGCTCCATCGGGCTCTACATTGACGAGGCGGGCAACATCGGCAAGGTCTGGGTCATCCGCAGCACCGGCAAGCCCGAGGCCGATCAGGCGGCGATCGAGGCCGCCTGGGCCTCCCAGTGGAGGCCGGCCACCCAGAACGGCGTCCCCATCGCCAAGAAAATTTCCATCACCTACGAGTTCGAGATAGACGTCTACTAGTGGGACCGCGACCCCGGCGGGGGCGTGCACCGAATGTCGAACCGGACGGGAAGCCGTCCGGTTTTTTTAGAACCGGGGAAGGTCCACGGATTAATGTCCGCGGTTATTACGCCTTGCGCCACAATGTAGGGCGGGGATTCCAACCCCGCCACCATTTTATCAATGGCAGTCCTCACTCCAGCCCGCGTTTCGCAGATAGAGATGATGTAGAGCGACCCCGTAGGACAAGTTCTCTGCGGGCCGCCGTCTCCACGTTCCCTACCCCGACCCTCATACCAACCCTCTCCCTAAAAGGGAGAGGGGGATAGCAACGGCCCTCACCCTGGCCCATAGGCGAGCCTCTCCCCAAAGGGGAGAGGGGACATGCGGCAGCCCCCACCCATAACCCAGTCAGCACACCGCTCCCACAGAGAGAGTCAAACGGGAGTTTTTTCGTGGAACCGGGGGGCGACGCCGCGCGTGTATTAGTCGGCACCCGCCGCTCACGGAGGCTCTAATGCGACAAGGAAAACGAAACCTCTTCCTCCAGGCCCTCCTCGTCTCGCTTCTGGGGAACCTGACCATCGTCATGGTCATCGCCAACTACGCCGAGTCGGTCACGCCCCTGGCCCCGGCGCGCGGCGTCCAGGAGCTGGCCAACCTCGAGGTGCTCAAGCCGCCGCCCCTGACGATTAAGGTCCCCGAGGTCAAGCCGCCGCCCCGGACCGTCCAGGCCGCGCCGGAGCTCAGCGACTCACCCGACGCCGTGGACACGTACCGGACCCCCGCCATCGAGTACGTCCCCGTGGAGCCGGACCCCGACCTCTGGCCCGACATCAAGCACAACGTCAACATCCCGGACCCGACTTTAGGGTACACCCCGCCGAAGGCCGTCCACGCCCCGGAGCCCGAGTACCCGCAGCTCTTGAAGGAAGCTGGCTGGTCCGGCTCCTGCACCGTCGGCCTCTACATCAGCGAGAAGGGCGAGATCCTCAAGGTCTGGGTCATCCACCCCTCCGGGAAGACGGAGGCCGACCTCGCCGCCCTGACAGCCGCGGAGTCCTCGCGCTGGGAACCGGCCTCCGAGGCGGGCCTCGCCATACCCAAGAGCATCTGTGTCACCTACGAGTTCCTCGTGGAAGTCCGCTGAACCTGCGTAAACCCTTCCCGTGCAGATTAAAGAGGCCCGGTGGGCCTCTTTTCCATGGGCGGTCCGGCCGCCGAGGAATCCCTTGACCTCCGCCGGGACCGG
>MFAF01000139.1:8261-18691 GCA_001774505.1 Candidatus Coatesbacteria bacterium RBG_13_66_14
GGCCCCGATGCGCAGGGCAACGATTCTCCTGTTTTTAGCCCTGATACTTCCCGCCGCGGCCCTGAGCCCCGGGAAGGTCGTGTTCCAGAACGCCTACCCCGAGAAGGGCGGGGAGAGTTCGTACAACCTGAAGACCACCTTCACCTACGGCGTGGACGACGAGATAAACTGCCGCTGCTACTACGGAGGCCACACGCTGGAGGAATGGATAGACTACGCCCACGAGCTGCACCCCGGCGCCCAGTACTCCGGCTACTTCCACATCGTGAACCTCACCCTGGACCCCAAGGCGGATTGGCCCCACGACGACAACCAGTGGTGGACCGAGGTGACGGACCCCTCCCTGGACTGGGACCAGTGCGGCGGATACTCGCTCCTGCCCAATGAGTTCGGCGACGACATCTACGGTTTCGAAACCGACCTGAACTCCTACGGCGCGGAAGGGGCCCACGGCACGCACACCGTGGAGTACAAGGTGGTCATCGAGCTGGTGGACGACTGGGACCCGCTGCGCGGCGAGTACATGTGGCAGACCGACGTGACCGTCGCCGAGGGCTCTTTCAAGTGGATCGTGCCCTGAGCCGCGATCGGTGTATACCACCTGACCGACCGGGGCTGATAGCCGTTCAGCAACCGACCACTGAAAGCCATGAGAGGTTGGGGATGATAAAACCGGGCGTCATTGTGTTGCTGGCGCTGTCATGCTCCGCGATGGCCCTTGAACCGGGCGAGGTAGTGTTCCAGAACGACTACCCCGAAAAGGGCATGGAGAGCACGTACAACCTGAAGGGCACCTTCACCTACGGCGTGGACGACGAGATAAACTGCCGCTGCTACTACGGCGGCCACACGATGGGGGAATGGATAGACTACGCCCACGAGCTGCACCCCGGCGCCCAGTACTTCGGCCTCGTCCACTTGGTGAATATCACCCTGGACCCCGCGGCGTATTGGCCCCACGACGACAACCAGTGGTGGGTCGAGGTGGCGGACCCATCCCTGGAAAGGGACCAGTGCGCCGGTTACGCCCTTCTGAGCAACGACGACCGCTTCGGATCCTACCTGAACTCCTACGGAGCGGACGGGGCCCACGGCACGCACACCGTGGAGTACAGGGTGGCCATCGAGCTGGTGGACGACTGGGACCCGCTGCGCGGCGGGTACATGTGGCAGACCTACGTGACCGTCGCCGAGGGGAGCTTCAACTGGGTCGTGCCCTGAGCGGACCTTGAGTTAAATTGAAACGGAGGGTCGGCCCTCCGTTTTTTTTAACGACTTGGCGACCGTGGACGGTCGCCCCCACGGAATGTTTTTGGGGTCGTTTTGGTTTTTAACGACGTAAAAGGTTGGCTCGCGGGTGTGAATCTTATCGGTCAGGGGTTGTAATCGCGGAACTGGGGTCCAGCGCGCCGCGCTGGTTGTACGCCCCGATACCGGCCACCAGCACGTCCATGGCGTGCTCCAGCTCATCGCAGTTCAGGACGTAGGCGATGCGGATTTCCCGCCCGCCCAGCCCCGGCGTGGCGTAGAACCCCGGCCCCGGAGCGACCATCACCGTGAAGCCCTCCACGGAAAAGTCGGTGAGCAGCCATTGGGCAAAGCTCTCCACGTCGTCCACCGGGATCTTCACCAGGGCGTAGAAGGCGCCCTGGGGCTTCTGGCAGACCACGCCCTCGATCTCCTGGATCCTTTCGTAGACGACGTCCCGGCGGCGCTGGTACTCGATGCGCGACTGGGCGATGTAGTCCGACTCGTCGGAGTAGGCGGCGGCGGCCACCACCTGCCCCAGGGCGGGCGGGCAGAGCCTCGCCTGGGCGTAACGCAGCACCGCCTCCATCAGGCGGTTGTTGCGGCTGATGACGCTGCCGATGCGGGCGCCGCAGGCCGAGTAACGCTTGGAGATCGAATCTATGACTATCGCCCGCTCGTCCATCCCCTCCACGTCCAGGATGCCGACGGCGGCGACCCCGTCGAAGGTGAACTCGCGGTACACCTCGTCGGAGATGACGTAGAGGTTGTGCTTTTGGGCCAGGGAGGCGACGCGCTCCATCTCCGCCCGGGTGTACACGGCCCCGGTGGGGTTGCCCGGCGAGTTGACGATGATGGCCCGCGTGCGCGGGGTGATCCGCTCCTCGAACTGCTCCACCGAGGGGCAGCGGTAGCCGTTCTCGGGGAAGGTGGTGATGGGCACCAGCCGCACCCCCGAGGTGACGGCGAAACCGTTGTAGTTGGTGTAGAAAGGCTCGGGGATGATGAACTCGTCGTCCTCGTCGCCGATGGCCATCATGGCGAAGCTGATGGCCTCCGAGCCGCCGGTGGTGGTGACGATGTGGTGCGGCTCGAAGTGGTGGCCCAGGGGGGCATAGTATTTTACCAGGGCCGCGGTGAGCGCAGCATCGCCCTGGGAGAGGCCGTACTCGATGACCTTCGGCTGGTAATCGCGCAACGCCTTCAGGCCCGCCGGGATGGTGGGCAGGTCCGGCTGGCCGATGTTCAGATGGAAGACGTGGATCCCACGCTGCTTGGCCGCGAGGGCGTAGGGGACGAGCTTGCGGATGGGGCTGGCCGGAATCCTCTCGGCCCGTTTGGAGAGCGGCGGACGCGACATCGTTACCCCCGGGATGATTTTCCGCTGGAAGGATACACCGGCGCGGCGGTTCCTTCAAGGGCGGCGGCGCCATTTTCGTGTGATGGACGCATGGACGGGTGTCCAGACGCGCCTGCGGGCGACCGTGGACGGTCGCCCCTACGTGTAGGGTTGGCGGTCTTGACGTAGGGGCGGGTGTCCACACCCGCCCGTGCATTTTAGCCACCATACTCCTGAATGGGCGGAGATACCATCCCCTGCCGCTTTCAGCCCTCATCCGTGATTGCGATGACGTAGGGGCCGACCGACGGCGAGCCGTTCAGGTCGGCCCGTGGCGGCCCGCAGAGGGGCCGCCCTACATCGGTCAATGCGTATAGGGCGGGGAATCATTTCCCCGCCGCTTTCACGCCCCCTGCCCCGACCCTCACCCTAATCCGTCGGTGCGCCGCTCCCTAAAAGGGAGAGGGGACATACTTACAGAAAGGGGAACCCCGCGGGGTTCCCCAACTTTACCGGGACCGGTGATTAGAACTCGGAGGCCTTGATGGCGCCCCAGGTGGTATCAGCAACGGCACCTTCGGTGTCGAAGGTCCAGACGAAGTCGTCGCCCATCTCGTTGCCCTTGGCGTCGGCCAGGCCGCCGTCCACGGTGCAGGAGATGGTATCACCCTCGCGCATCGGATCGGCGGGGTCGAAGGTGCAGAGGACGTCCTTGGGATCGGTGTCGTCTATGTCCAGGTCGCCGGCGATGCTGCGGGTCGAGTCGAAGGCGACGCTGACGGAGGCGCCGGATTTCAGGGCGCGGCCGTCGGAAAGCGAGGTGTCGCGGGCGGTGAAATCTATCGTGGTGAGGTCAACCTTGGAGAGGTCGTCCTTGCAGTGGAAGATGATGTTGCTGTCGAGCGGCACATCCACCTCACCGTCGTCGGGGTCCATCCCGTAAACATAGGGCGGTTCCAGGTCGGGCTCGCCGCCCCACATGAACTCGAGGATGTTCTCCCAGAGTTCCTGCTCCTGGCCGCCGCCCATGTAACTCGCGTAGAGACCGGTGATGACGCCCTCGCCGTTCTCGGCCTCCATGAGACCCGCCTGGCCGGACGTCTCGGTCGCGGTCCAGCCGGTCACCGGGCTGGCCGTGGTCCAGGGGTAGCGGTGATGGTAACCGCCGAAGCCCCAGCCGTGCATGTCCAGTGTCCAGGGATCAATACCATCGACGATGTCGTGGCCAGCATCCCAGACGTAGTGGGCCGAGGTAAAGCCCATCGAGGTCGGGTTGCCGGCACCCATGGCGGTCTCAAGGCCGGAGTCGTAGGAGCCGTGGGCGTACCAGTTCACATAGTGCAGCTTCGCGTAATCGGTGTAGTAGGTCGTCAGAGCGGTGTAATCGCTGGTGGTGAAGGAGGTGTAGTTTATCGCCGCGACGATGCACATATCCCAGGTTCCACCGGTCAGGCCCGTAATGAAGGTGGGCCAAGTGTTGCCGTCGTAGTAGGTAACGGAGCAGCCCGGCCACAAGCTGCCCAACGCGCCGGCGAGGTAGTTGCCGCCATACGTCGAGTCGTACTTGACGATGATGGCATCGGGATCCTGGGCGAAAGCGGCCGCTACGACCAGGACAGTAAGCAGTAGTGCTACTTTTTTCATCTCACCCTCCTTGACTTTAGTGTGAACCCAAAGTTCTTTCAACAAAGTTTTTGCGCATGCGCCAGTCAAAAAAATATCAAACTTGCGTCGCTGACGCTTTCAGTTCGGTCTAGGTTTTAGTCGCCTTTATTCCAATTCCCAATATCATCGGCACAGTAGGAATACTAACTTAAAAAACGCTCACGCGCAAGCCTTTTTTCCGGGGATTCAGCGGTTGCAGTTCTTATTAAAAAAAACATAAACAACGACATAAAAAGGGGAACCCCGCGGGATTCCCCGGCCAAGGCCGTTTTTAGTCGAGCGCCGCGTTTTTCATCGAGCAAAAAAGGGGAACCCCGAGCGGGGTTCCCCAGACATACTCTCGACGGGAGACTAGAAGTCGGCCTTGATGGCGCCCCAGGTGGTGATGTCCACGGCGGCGCCGGTGTCGAAGGTCCACACGAAGTCGTCGCCCATCTCGTTCCCGCGGTTGTCGGCCAGCATGCCGTCCACGGTGCAGGTGATGGTCACGTCATCGTAGAAGTCATCGGCCCCGGTCCAGGTGCAGACCACGTCAGCCGGGTCGGTGTCGTCAATGTCCAGGTCGCCGGGCAGGGTCCGGGCCGGGGAGGCGAGGACGCTCAAAGCGCCGCCGGCGCTCACGGTGCGGCTGCCGGTCAGAGTGGAGTCCTTGACCGTGAAGTCAATGGTGTCGGTATCCACCTTCGAGATGTCGTCCACGCAGTGGAAGACGACGGTGGAGTCAATCGGGACGTCCACTTCGCCGTCATCGGGATCCATCCCGTTGACATACGGCGGGTCGAAGTCCTCGATCAGGCCTTCCATCAGGTTCTGGATCATGTTGTTCAACAGTATCCAGCCGTCGCCGGACCAGTGTTTGGCGTCGCCGGGGTACATGTTCACGCCCGCGACGTTGAAGTCGGCGTTGACGGCGCAGTAGATGACGCTCGTGGTGTTGTCGGCGACCCAGGTGGCCGGGGATTCCTTGGTCACGTAGGTCCAGTAGTAGATGTTCGTGATGGAGGAAACGCCGTCCATGAAGGGGTGGGCGTCGTCCTTGGAGCCCAGGTTGGTGTTAGAGTACGCGCCGGAGCCGTTGTGGGTCATGGGGGCGTAGTTGGCGTCGGTCATGAGCCGCCCCTGGAGGCCCCAGCCCGAGGTCCAGGAGAAGTCGTTGATGACGACCGTGCCGCCGTCGTCCACGTAGTCGGCCAGGTTGTTGCCCATCTGCGTCGGGTTGGAGTAGGTGTAGTTACTCCAGGTGAAGACGCAGCCGTACTCCGCCATCTCCGCCACGGTGGGGGTGTAGGACTGGCAGTTGACGAAGTACACATCTTCGTAGAAGGGGTCGCCGGCGATGTTCGTGGTGACGCCCGAGGTCGAGCCTGGATCGCAGTGGGCGATCATCAGGTCGTACTGGTCCGCGAAAGACGCTACGACCATCAACGCAAGCAGGATAACAAGCTTCTTCATCTTTATCTCCTTCGTGTCTAGGGGGGAAAGGACAACAGGTACACTTTACCAACAATTTAGACGCAGTGCAAGACTTTTTTCCCGGGCGACCGCTGCGGAGAGTGTTCTATGGTCCGCGCACCTGTTTATCGTCGAACCTTGATATTTAAACCTCTGCCGACACCGCCACCGCCGAACGAAATGGAGGAGGGGAACCCCGGACGGGGTCCCCCTCCAGCGGGGTCAGAAACCGGCCTTGATGGCGCCCCAGGTGGTCTCGGCGACGGGGGCGCCGGAGGTGGTGAAGGTCCAGACGAACTCGTCACCCATCTCGTTGCCGAGCCGGTCGGCCAGGCCGCCGTCCACGGTGCAGGTGACGGCGACGCCCTCGTGGAAGTCATCGGCCCCGGTCCAGGTGCAAACGACGTCCATCTGATCGGTGTCGTCCACGTCCAGGTCTCCGGCGAGTGCGCGGTTCGAGCCGTAACGAACATCGAGAGCCGCACCGGCGCGGACCGCGTTGTCACCGCCGAGGCTGGAATCCCGGACGGTCAGGCTGACGGTGTCGGTATCCACCGGCGTCTGGTCATCCACGCAGTGAAAGACGACGGTGTAGTCGAGCGGAACGCCGGTGTCGCCGTCGCCGGGGTCCATGCCCGCCACGGTGGGCGGAACCGTATCCTCGACGGAATTCATCATCAGGCCCTGGATGACGTTGTTGTACAATTTCCAACCGTCGCCCGTCCAGAGCCTCGCGTCACCGGGGAACATGTTTACGCCGGCGACGTTGAAGTCGGCGTTGACGGCGCAGAGAGGGTAAAGCGAAGCGGTGTCGGCGATCCAGGTCGCGGACGGCTCCTTGAGCACGTAGGACATGTAGTAGATTCTCGTGATGGACGAGACGCCGTCCATGAAAGGATGGTCGTGATCGTAGGAGCCCAGCTCGGTGTAGGAGTAAGCACAGTTGCCGTTGTGTCCCAGCGGGGCGTAGTCGGGATCGGTCTGGATCCGGCCGTAGAGGCCCCATTTGGAGGTCCAGCAGAAGTTGCTGATGACCACGGTGCCGCCCTGGTCCACGTAGTCGGCGAGCCTGTCCCCCAGGGTGGTGCCATCGGCGAAATCGTAGTTGCTCCAGGTATAGACGCAGCCGTAATTCAGGAGGTGCTCCAGGGTAGGTGTGGCCGTGCTCCAGTTCTCGAAGGTGACGCTGGAGTAGAAAGGATCATCGGCGATGTTGGCCTCGACGCCCGAGGTCGAGCCGGGATCGCTGTGGCCGATAAGAAGGTCGTACTGGCCGGCAAAGGCGGCCATGGTCATTGTCGCCAGGAGAACGATGAGCTTTTTCATATTTTCTCCTTTATGTTCCGCACTCCAACCTCTACCATAGCAGGGCCAGGTCCCGCTTCCCTGAAGTTAGTTGACCCACCCGCGGGGACTTCGACCCCGGGTTTTCTGCGCAGAAAGACACCCTTTTTGAAGAAAACATGTAATCCGACCGTTCAAAAAGACCTAGAAAAGGCTACCCCCCAAGGGATTCCCACATGTCCTCCCCGGTCGGCGGCCGGTGACCGGCCTCGACGACATCCCGGGAGACGCTTGCAGCGGCGCTCTCGGCGGAGAAGGCCCGTTTGCCATTAAGCGCCCGAGTGCAAGAAATCGGTTATTCTACACAATATAGGTGTATAATCGGGGCGGCTGGACACGGGGGTGCGGTATCGGCTAAAATCACCCCTCACAACCTTTCACATTGACGCGATCATGCACAGGCTCCCCGCCATCCTGATAGCCCTCTTCCCCCTCGCCGCCGCGGCGCACATCAGCCTGGAGCCGACCTACGAGGATTCGGGGTTCGTCTTCTGGGCCACGTGCCTGGTCATCACCTTCTTCTACATCTTCGGGCGCGTCTCCTCGTACTTCAGGCGCAAGAAGGGCACTATCACCAGCTTCGAGAGCACGCTCGAGGAGAAGTGCCAGTGCTCCAACCTGCCGGTGAAGGTCCGGCTCGACTCGGGGCGGGAGGTGCTGGCCGAAGTCGCCGGCTGCACCCTGTGCTACCACCGCATGAAAGTGGGCAGCCGTGTGGCCCTGGACGAGGGGCCCAACGGGCGGCTCGTCATCCAGCTCCCGGCGAAGATGACGCTCAAGGAACGCTACGACCTCTCCATGGAGAGCTGCTCGGCCGGCTGCCTGCGGGACCGGGAAGCCAGGGAGAAGAAGACGGCCTAGACCGCCGGCCTTCGATTCCGAAAATGCAGGGCGGGGACTTCAGTCCCCGCCGTTTTTTCGACGGACGACCTCACCCCGGTTGCGATGAGATAGAGGATGGCGCACGGTTCACACATATCCCGCAGGGGCGGGTCTGGTGACCCGCCCGCATTGACTCCCCTCCCCCGCATTACCCTAAGGGTCGGGAAGAATGACATGCGGATTCTGGTACAATCACCGCCAGAGGCAGAAATGAAGAAAAAGACACTCGTCGTAACGCTCATCTCCGTCGGCGCGTTCGTGGTCGTCGCGGCGGGGCTGGCCATCTACTACTGCGCGCTGGCCTACGGCTCGGTGGAAGCCGCCGGAAGCGTGGTCGTGGAGATACCCGAGGGCGTAGGGGCCGACCGGGTGGCGGAGCTCCTGGCCGCCGCCGGTGTGACCGAGCACCCCCGATTGTTCCGCCTCTACCTCTACCTCACCGGTCGGGACTCCGAGCTGAAGGCGGGGACGTACCGATTGAACGCCCCGGCCTGCTTCTTCGACACCGCTGAAACCCTCGTCGCCGGTAAGGTCCTTACCGTCCGCTTCACCCTCCCCGAGGGGCTCGACGCCGAACAGATGGCCCTCCGGCTTGGACGGGAGGGGATCTGCGGAGCCGGCGAGTTCCTCTCCGCCGCCGCCCGGGCGGCCTTCGAGCGGTACAGGGTCAACTCGCCCGAGGGCTATCTCTTCCCCGACACCTACGAGGTGCCGGTGGACGTCACCGCCGAGGAGGTCGCCGGGCTCCTCCTGGACCGGGGAGACCGGGTGTGGGAGGAGGAGCTCGCCAAAAGCGGGCGGACGGGGGTTGACCGATACGAGACGCTGACGCTGGCCAGCATCGTCCAGGCAGAGGGGGCGGATTTCGGGGAGTTCCCGCGCATCGCCGGCGTTTTCGCCAACCGCCTCGAGCGGGGCATGAACCTGGAGAGCTGCGCCACGGTCCTCTACGCCCTGGGGGAGCACAAGCAGGTGCTGGAGTTCGCCGACCTCAGGGTTGAGAGCCCGTACAACACCTACCTCCACCCCGGTCTGCCGCCGGGTCCCATAGACAACCCGGGCCGCGCGGCCGTCGCCGCCGCCCTCTCCCCCGAGGGGCACGACTACCTCTTCTTCGTCTCCAACGGCGACGGGACGCACACCTTCAGCCGCACCCTCGCCGAGCACAACTCCGCCCGGGCCCGGACGGAGGTGGCCCGGGCCGCCGCCCTCGCCCCCGACGTCCCATGACCCTCCCCGAAACACTGATGTCCGTCGGCGCCGGCGCCCTGGCGCTGGCCCATCTGGTTTATCCACTCCTGTGCGCCTCTCTCTCCATCTTCGCAAAAAAAGTGGACGTGCCGAGACGTCCCGCACCGACACCCGGCGTAAGCCGACTGCGGTACGAGGGGATAGAACCGGAAAGCCGGGCCGAGGCGCCGATTCTCGTCTCCCCGGGTCGGGGGGGGAGGCTGACCGACGGCGGCGTCCGGCGGCTCGTCGCCCCGCTGGACGACGAACGGACCGCCCTGGTGGTGGGGCGGCTCTTGGCGCCGGAGGTGGAGGAGTCGGGCCGGACGGGGGGGCGCGAGGCGGCGCTGGCCCAGGCGGAGAGCATCCACCGCGGCTGGACTTGGCGGCTGGCCGCCTGGGAGGCGGGTTCGGGCGTTCCCTCGGACCTAGACGGCCATCCCTACGCGGTGCGGCGGGAGTTCGCCGACGGGGGCGGGGTGGACCTATCCGCCCTGGCGAACGCTCACAAAAAGGCGGTCTTTCTGCCCGGAAAACGGGGGCTGGTGGGGCGCCTCGTCCCGCCGAAGAACATGGCGGAGCTGACCGCGCGGGTAATCGCCGAGAAACGGCGCGGCATCCGCTCCATCCCCCGGCGGCGCTTCAGCCCGAGGGTGCTCGTCCGCCACCTCCTCGGCAACCTGACCGCCCTGTGGCTGGCTCTCCTGACGGTCGGCTCAGTCCTGGGCATGATCGGGGAGGGCGGATGGTTCTACCGAGTGCCGCTCGCGCTGACGGTCGTCTTCCTACTCGGAGCGGCCATAGGGAGAACCGTCTTCAACCTCGGCTTCCGCTCCCGGGTCTACTTCCCGCTCTGGTGGCTCTTCCAGGGCCTGGTCGCCGAGGTGAAGGCCTGGCTGGCGCCGGGACGGGAGCCCACCGGTTGACGGCCGCCGTGATCCGCCTCCACACGGTGGCACGGAACCCCCACGGGTGGTAAAATGGGGCGTCGTTGACAAACCCTGTTTCGGACAAAGGGTTTCGTAAAAGGCGTAGCTCGCTAAAGCTCGGTTTTCCGGAGTAGGGGCGGGGCCCTGTCCCCACCCGCGGGCGACCGCAGAGGACTCGTTACAGGCCGCCCCTACACAGTTAAACCCCCTGCCAAGGAGAGGACCCCCGTGAAACGCCTTATCCGGTTGTCAATCCTGCTCCTCGCCGCGGTATCCGCCTGCGGCGGGGACACCGGCGCCCTCGTCCCGCTCCCCACGGACCAGACGCCCGTCGTCCTCAT
>MFAF01000140.1:0-4718 GCA_001774505.1 Candidatus Coatesbacteria bacterium RBG_13_66_14
TCTTCCGATCTGCGGCTTGACCTCCTCGGGGGCCTCCTCGTCGCGCAAGCTCTGGTTGCGCTCCTGGAGATCCAGGGCGATGTCGTTGAGCACTCGGGAGTACCGTTCCTCGTTCTCGTGCAGCTTCAACGAATAGGCGATGTACTCTTCCTCGGTGACGCCGTAGAAGTCCAGGAGCTTCTGCACCTCTCCCTCGCGCCACTGCGCCCGGAGGGCCGGATCGGAGGGTATGGAGCCGCCCGGGCCCTGTCGCGTACCCACCAGCGTCAGGTCCACGGTGAGCCCGACGTAGTCGCCGTCGTCGAAACCGCCGTCGGCGCAGCCCGTGGGGACGAGCGCCGCGGCGAGAAGGATAGCCAGGGCGAGGACGTTATTTCTCATCGGCGGGCGAAACGAGCTCCGGGTGGTCGCGCTGTATGGCCTCCAGGACACGGGTGGCCAGGTCGGGGTCGGAGAAGACCTCGAGCTCGAACCGCTCGTACTCTTCTTTTTCGACCCCCGCGTCCCGCAGGACCGCGTCCGGGTCTTCGCCGCGGGAGGCGGCCTCCAGGCGGGCGGCGAGGAGGTCGGTGTAGGACTGCACGGTCAGCTCCCCCCCGCAGGAGACGAGGAGGAGGAAAAGGAGGGGGATGATTCTAGCGGCCATCCAGTCCCTCGAGGCCTTGGCGCGCGGCGCCGGCGGCCCCGCTGCCCATGGCATCCAGGGCGTCGGAGAGGGCCTTCTCCACCCGTTCCTGCACCTCGGCGTGCTCGGCCACGTAGGTGGCGAACGCGTCCATGTCGTTCATGGTGAAGCCACGCGAATTAACCTCATCCTCGATCCTCTTCTGGATTTTATCCTCGTCCAGCCCCTCGGCTGCCAGCCGGACGGTGAGGACCGAGATTTCGATGTAGGTCGCTTCGTCCATGCGGGGGGCGGAGGAGCGGTCGGAGGCGTGGAAGCTGCCGGTGAGCTCGGCCAGTTCCTCGGGGGTCCGGGCGGCCTCGAAATCGCGGACCTGCTCCGGGTCTATCCCGTGGCTCTCGTACACCGGCTGGAGCGGCTCACCGTGGGCCTCGGCCAGGGCGATGTCCTTCATGAGCTCGACGTACTGCTCCTCGGTAATCTCGCCCCCGCCGCAGCCCAAGGTGAGAAGGAGGGCCAGCGCGGCGGTCAGGATACACGCGGTTCTCATGGGGTCTCCTCGGACGGGGTCGGTTCCAAGGGCGGGGCTGGCTCCACGGGAGGGGTCGGCTCCATCGGGGGCGCCGGCTCGGGCAGCGCCTGGGAGTAGAGCTCGGCGAATTTCTCCCGCAGCTCCCCGCTCCGGTTCATGATCATCTCGACGACGGACGCCAGACGCTCGGGGTCGTTGGCCAGGGTGTCCTCGAACTTGTAGACGTCGTCCGGCGTGACGCCGTTATCGGCCGCCGCCTTCGCCAACGCCTCGTCCACCGGCAGCTCGTCCTCGAGCATGTAGGTGGTTTTGGCCAGGATGACGGAGACGTAGGTCTCGTCGTCCATGTCGGAGCCGCAGCCGGCGAGGAGCAGCAGGAGGAGCGGCAGGAGGTAAAGGGGCGTGCGCATCTTGAGTCTCCCGTGGACGTTCGACCGGCCCGGCCGGTCAATCCGTAAGTGACGGGGTGAAGAGCTCCTCGGTCTCCCGGTTGATCCGGTCCTGCACCGCGCGGAGGTGGTCGGGATCCCCCTCGAGCTCGGCCTGGTAGGCGCGAAAATCCTCCACCGTGGTGTCGTTGGACTCGGCGGCCCTCTCGAGGGCCTCATCCGGGGTCAGCCCCTCGTCGAACATGATGCGGAGCTGGTCAATGGAGACCTTGACGAAGAGGTCGTCGTCCACCACCCTGGCGCACCCCCCGAGGGTCAGGGCGGCGAGGATCAGGGTGAAGAAAAGTCTACGGCTCATGGGGGTTCGGCAATCCTTCCCGTGGAACGGACAGGTATCTTTGGCCCCGGCGCGCAATCTCGGCGGCCACCTCCACGTCGGTGTCCCGGTCGCGGAAGAGCCACCGCGAGTATTCGTAGACCGACTGGGCGGTGGTGCCGTGGAGCCGGGCGGCCTCGGCCAGCGCCTCGGGCTGCGGCAGACCCTCCTCAGCCCCCAGGCGCAGGTACTCGACCATGACGGCGATGTACGTCTCGTCGTCCAGCTCGCCGCAGCCGGGCAGTAAAAATCCGGCCGCGACCGCGAGGACGCCGAGGAGCCACGCCGCCCCGCACCGGGGGGACGTCCGTCCCGATATTATCATAAAGCCGCCGTGACGTTCACGGGCGCCGCCCCCTCCCGCGCCGCCGGTAGCTCTCCACGGCCGCGTAAAGCGCCAGGAGGACGAAGGCGCCCAGCTCGGCCCACGGGAGGGCGTCCCCCCAGAACATGTAGGGGGTCGGCCCCTCGGCCCGGGGGATATTCACCAAGACTACGTCCTCGGTGTCCAGGAGGGTTTCATCATGGGGGCGTCCCCAGGGGTCCACCCACAGGCTCACCCCGGCGTTGGCCGACCGCAGCACGGGGACCCGGCTCTCCACGGCGCGCAGGACGGAAACCTCGGCGTGCTGGTACGGGGCGGCGCTCTGGCGGAACCAGGCGTCATTGGTGATGACCACCAGGAAGTCGGCGCCCCGTCGGGTGTAGTCCAGGCCCATCTCGGGGTAGATGCTCTCGAAGCAGATTAAAAGGCCGAAGCGGGCCAGGACGGGCCCCGCGGCCGCGGGCGGCACCGGCAGCAGCTCCGCGGTGAGCTCGGGGCGCTCGTCGAGCGAGAAGGTCGTCGGGTCGTCGTCACCGACCGAGGCCTCCGGCGCGGGCAGGGGCGCCGGTCCCCGCCCGGGCGTCACCTCGAACAGCGGCATGCGCCAGCCGAAGTTGAAGTTGCTCGCCCGCTTGAGCAGGTCCTTGAAAAGTTCCGAGTCCCGGCCGAAGGGGATGGTCTCGGAGAAGGGGACGAGGTGGATTTTGTAGTACCGTTCCAGGGCCCTGGGGTTTCCCGGCTCGAGGAGGACGGCGGCGTTGAAGTGGCGCCCGGCGCCGCCCTCGCCCTCGAAATCCAGCGCCTGCGTCCCCACCAGGTGCCGGCAGCCCGAACGATTCACCATCCCCCGCACCCTGGTGGCCCACATCGGCGTGCGCTCCAGATAGCAGTTGGCCGACGATTCAGGCCAGATGACGAGGTCCAGATAATCGGGACCGGCCCGCTCGACGGCGCGCTCCACCTGGTGCTCGTAGATGCGGTAGGTCTCGCCCGAGGTGATGAAGTAGGGGGCCCACTTTAGGTCCTGGGGGATGCCGCCCTGGAGAATCGCCGCCCGCACGGGCCGCTCGGTGTAGCCCGGCTCGCCGAGGGCCAGCAATCCGCCCAGGTGGATGACCATCGCCAGGCCCAGGGCCGCGGCGCCCCAAGGTAATAGAGCCTTCCGCCAACTCCGACGGCGCAGCCGTTCCACCGCCTCGGCCACGAGGGCGTTGAACGCTATGATGACGGCCGAGACGCCGTACACGCCGAAGAGCGCCGCGGTCTGCACCGCCAGGAGGTTCCGCGCCTGGGAGTAGCCGATGGCGAGCCAGGGGAAGGCGTAAAAGCCGAGGCACTTGACGTATTCCGTGGCGCCCCAGGCCAGCGCGGCCGCGACCCAGTACGGCAGGCGGGGGACATTCCGACGGGCCAGGGACAGGACCACGCCGCCCAGCCCCGAGTAGAGCGCCATCAGCACCGCGCTCAACAGGAAGCCCGGCACGGTGATGGGCGCCATCCAGTAGAAGCCGAAGACGTTGACGAGGAAGCAGTATGCGAACCAGTGGCGGAAGCCCTGCCCCGGCGTCAGATCCCGGGAGGCGACGAAGAGCGGGACCAGGGCGAACCAGGCCAGGCCGTAGACCCCGGCCTTGGGGAAGCCGAGGACGTAGAGCGCCACCCCGAGCGCGACGAGGCCGATCCGGGGGTAGAGACCCAGGGGCCTTTGCCCGATCCGCCCGTCGAGCCGGGCGTCGTTCAACGGTAGTAAAACGTCCTCTCTCACGGGGTTGAAGTGTATAAAAGGAGGGCCGGCCGGTCAACCGTCGTCGGAGACGGCTCCGGGAAAAGGCGGGTTTGACTACCGCCCCCGCTGCGGCTACAATTCGCCAGGGGCGTAGCTCGCTTCGCTCGGTTTGCCTGCCTGAAAGAGCATAGGGGCGGGGCTCTGTCCCCGCCCGCGGGCGACCACAGAGGGTCGCCCCTACACGCTCGGTTAAACCCTTTGCCCCAAGAGATGAAGTCAAAGGTGAGAACTTTAGAACTCGTCCGCCCTTCCGAAATACGACTCTGGAGCAGGACCGTGGAGCTGACCCTGTTGCAAGACGGCCGCTTCAAGCTGGACGGCGGCGCCATGTTCGGCGTGGTGCCCAAGGTACTCTGGTCGCGCGCGGCGCCGGCCGACGAATCCAACCGCATCCAACTCGCCGCCACCTCCACCCTGGTCCGCACCCGGGGGAAGAACATCCTCATCGAGACCGGGATGGGGGACAAGTGGAAGGGCGCCGAAGCGGAAATGTTCGCCGTGGAGCAGCCCCCGACCCTTTTGAACTCACTGGCCGACCAGGGGCTCGCACCGGACACCATTGACTACGTGATTTTTACCCACCTCCACTTCGACCACGCCGGCGGTGCCACGCGGCGCGACGCGGACGGAAAGCTCGTCCCCGGCTTCCCCAACGCCCGCCACATCGTCCAGAAGCGGGAGTGGC
>MFAF01000140.1:4742-9422 GCA_001774505.1 Candidatus Coatesbacteria bacterium RBG_13_66_14
ATGCCCCACCCGGGCACACATCCCCGGTCCCTGGGTGATGGCCTACGACCTGGACCCGGTCCGGGCCATGAACCAGAAAAACACCTACCTGGAGCAGGGGTGGAAGCTGGGCTGGGTGATGATCGCCGGCCACGATCCCGAGGCGCCCTTCTTCCGCCTGCGGAAAAATGAGAAGGGCCGCTACGAGTCCGTCCCCGTAGAGGAAGGGGACGTCGAGCTTTGAAGTCCGACGGGGCGCCGTTCCGTATTCGGTGGTTGTTCCTGGGGCTGCTCGCTTCAGCCGGCGCGGTGACAGCCTCGGTCGAGCTCCAAAACGGCGAGGCCTACGTCTGGCGGGGGCTGACCCTCTTCGCCCCCTCGGACCGCGTAACTTGCAGTTGGACGGTCAACGAGGGTGAAGGCGCGGTGGCGCTCTACGGTCGGTCGGACGCGGGCGACGTCGCCGGAAATTTATTGCTCAAGGCGCCCGACGCGGGACTGGCCGCGGCCTCCGCCGGGGGCGAGCTGGAGGAAATCCAGGAGGAGCTGGTCCGCTTCCTGGCCGGGGAATGTCGGGCGCGCTACGGCCAAGTCTTCGGGCTGGAGCGCGAGGATGCCGACGGGGTGGAGCCGGCCGCGGCACTCTTCTTCGTGACCCGCGGTTCCGACGGCGAGCGCCGGGTGCGAGCCTACGCCTTTCTCACCCGCGACGGCGTGTACCTCCTCTACCTGGCCTGCGCCCCGGAGGTCGCCCGGCGTCTGGGGGCGGAACTGGACCGCCTGGTCGGGGAGCTGTACTTCCGGTAGATTGAACACGATGCAAAGAATACGTTTGTTGTTGATTCCGACCCTGCTGATCGTCCACGTCGCCGGTTGCGGCGGGGAGCCGGGCGAGGGTGAAGGACCGTCCACAGAACCCGCCCATGACGGTGGCGCGTCCCCGCGGGTGGTAACTCTGGGGGCTCTTTCGCTGACGCCGCCGTCGGTGCTGTGGCACTCGGACGACGAGCTCTCGAGCATGCTCACCCTCAAGCGGGGCGAGGCGGCGCCCGAGGCCGTGGCCCGCTTCTACTTCAACGGCCGGGACGACTACGACACCGAGACCCTGCACAGGTCCCCCGACGAGCTGAAAACTTTCCTGGAGGAGCTGGCGCGGGGCCTGCGGGACCAGATCGAGCTCACCGCCGGGTCCGACGTGGAGTTCATCTCCGGGCCGGACTACCGCGAGGAGCCGTACCTCGCCGCCGGCTACTCGTACCGTTCCGCGCTCGGGGCGGACCGCTACTACAACCGGGACACGGTCTTCTACGTTGGCGGCCGCTACGCCTTTCTGGACCTCTCCTGCTACGCCGACCTGGAGGGGAAGCTGGCCGGCGAGCTCGAGGCCCTGCTGGACTCGGCGCGCATCGAGCCGGAAAAGCCGACGATTTTAAAATTGAAACCGGGGCAGGGGCTGGACTTCGGTAACATCACCCTGACCGTTCCCGGCGAGGGGTGGACCGCCGAGGAGACAACCGAATATATGCTGCTCTCCCGGGACGGCCTCCCCCTGGTGGACGTCTACGTGCGCCGTCCCGCCTCCGGGGGCGCCGAGGGCTCCGACCTCTCCCTCGGGCTCAAGGGGGAGATAGACGCCCTTTACGGCGAGGTGGAGTACCTGGGTCCGGTGGAGGTCCGCCGGACGCCGGTCCCCTACGCCGCCGTGAGCTACCGCGGGGAAATTTCCGGCCGGGCGGTGTGGCGCCGCGACGCCGCCGTGGCCGTGGGCGACGATTACTATTTCATAGACGCCGGCTGTCCCGCGGACTCGCCGGACCGCACGATCGAAGAGCTGACCGAACTCGTAAACTCGGTAGGACCAAGGGAGGAAAAATGATCCGTGTCGTGACGCTGTTGGCGCTCGTGCTGGCCACCCTCACCCTCGCGCTGGGAGACCGGGTCGGGGAGGGCGATGTCAAGGTGACCCTTCCCGGACCGGAGTGGCAGTACGAGGATTACGGGAACGAGCTGTACGCCTGGTGGCCGAACCCCGACGACCCCGACTTCGACTTCGGCAGCCTCTCCGTCTACACCTTCCAGGTGTCGCCCGTCTCCGAGGCGGAGGGTCGCGCCGACCTGGCGGATACCATGGACGCCCTGGCCGGGCTCCTCGACAAAAACATCCAGGACAACTACCTGGTCATCGAGCTGGGCGACGCCATCCGGCAAACCGAGCCGTACCTGATGGTCGGCCGGTACTACACCGACGAGGCCTTCGGCTGGGGGGACGAGGGTGAAGAAGCGCAGCGCTTCTACAACCTGGACGCGTTCTACCTGCGGGGGGACCACGTCTTCGCCGCCAACTTCTACACCGTCCTGGATAAGGCCGACGAGGTCAAGGGGATCATGCTGGAGATTCTCTCCGACTTGGAACTGCCCGAGTCGGAGGCCGACCGGTACACCGACGGAGAGGTCGCCGACCTGGGCGGGTTCACCGTCACCCTGGGCGACGGGCCCTGGATCGCCGTGGAGGATTTCGGCAGCGCCAGCCTGACCGCCTACGACGGCTTCGACAAGATGGCCAACCTGATGCTCTACTGGGTGAACGAGCCCGTCGAGGGCGAAAAAACTGCCGCGACGCTCAAGGACGAGCTCCGCGTGTTCCTGGATGAGTATTTCACCGGGTTCGAGGTGAAATACATCGGCGACGGCTTCGCCCGGGAGGGTGAATCCCCCTACGCCGCGTGGGCCTACCACGTGGACATGGGCCTGGGCGAGGAGTACCACTACGACGCCCAGCAGATCGTCGCGGGCCAGTCCTACTACATCGAGGCCGTGGTTCCGGCGGCCTACGAAGCCCGCATGGCCCCCGTGGTGGTAAAAATGGCCGAGGGCACGGTCATCGCGCCGGGCGCCGGCGCCTACGACGATCTTTGGAATCTCATCGAGGGCTACGACGAGGAAATGCCCGAGGAGCCGGGCGACGGGGAATAGCGTGAGCCGATGAGGGGATTTTACGCGACGATACCGGCGGTGTTGGGCGCGCTCCTGTTGTGGGGCTGCGCCGCCGAGCCGCTCCCCGGCGACGAAACGGTGACCTGGGGTCTGGTTCAGACCACCGCCCCCAACGCCGAGTGGGTCCGCGTCCCCGCCGAGGACGCGCTGTACCTGCGCCGCTACTACCGCTGCAGCCTGCTGGGCGAGTTCAAGCTCTACTACGCGGGCGAGGGCTTCGAGGACGAGTACATCATTCGCTCCTCGGGCACCGAGGCCCGGTTCCTCGAATCGGCCTCCGACCTGTTGCGCGAGCAGATAGACCGCATCTCGCCCCGGGCGGCCCTGGAGGAAGGCCAGCCGACGCTCATCTCCGAGCCTTACCTGGCCGTCCAGTACACCTACCACGACGAGACTTCGGGCGAGGCCCAGTTCCACATGGATCGGCTGTACTTCGTGGAGAACCGATACTGGTTCCTGGACACGGGCTGCCTGACCGAGGAGGAGGATCTCGTCCGCCCCGAGATCGAGGCCCTCGCGGCCGGCATCGTCTTCCCCCGCTTTTCCGAAGGCGACCAGGGCGGCTCCGCGTACGGCTCCGCCGGGGAGATGAGCGATGAGGAGATCGAGTCGCTGACCGAGATGCCCCAGGGCTGGAACCTTTAACGGTGATCGCCAAGCAGGAAGTAGGGACAAGGGGCTATCTCCCCGCCGGGAACGGCCGTTGGGCCAAGAGATACGCGGCGGGGCGGCCTTCCTTACCATCTCCCCACCGGGCACGACCTACGGGCTAAGGCGAGCCCCTTGTCAACCCCGCTGCAAGGAGACAGGGGGTTCAACCGAGAGAGGCGAGCTATGCCCCCCGCAAACAGAGTGAAGCGAGCTATGCCCCCGGCAAACCGAGCGCAGCGAGCTATGCCCCCGGCAAAAGCCCTTATCCCGGGCGTTCTACTACCGATTCTGGCGGCGCTCTGCGCCTGCGCGCCAGGGCTCGGGCCGGGCGGGCCCCTGGTCGCGGGGAGGTACGCCGTCGAGGCGCCCAACGACGCGTGGGGCGTCGGGGACCCGGGGGACGGTGAAACCGTGCCCGAAGGGAAATCGGCGCTCTTCGTCCGCCGCGACTCCGCCGAGGGCGAGGACGAGCTGGCCTACCTGGAGTGCCTGTACTACGACCGCTACCTGGACGCCGAGGACTGGATACGCTCCGTAGGCGCCGAGGAGCGGGTGCTCGCCGACCTGTCCGACCTGCTCCGGTTGGAGCTGACCCGGCTGAGCCCGGAGCTGGAGTGGATCGGCACCCAACCGCTCACCGCGACCGATCCGGCGTTGTCCGTCTCCTGGCGCTTCCTCGACCTCAAGGAGCAGCTCCACGCCGATTCCCCGGCGAAAACGTACAACGAGGTCTCCCTGGTCCTGGTCGGCGATGAGGTGCACCTCGTGGCCTTCTACTGCTACGACGACAAGGCCGAGGAGCTGGCGCCGGAGTACGAGGGGCTGAAGGGAAGCCTTGCAGTGGACGGCCGCCGGGTCTTTTCCGGCGGGCAGCAATGAACCAAACCGCAACCCCAACATCAAACACCACGATGAACATGGACCAACTTCGGACACGACTCATACTGTCCCCCCTGATAGCCCTTCTGCTGACCGCCGGATGCGGCGACACGAAGAAGGAAGACCCGCTGGCCCGCCTGCTCGAGGGCGACCACGCCGCCGGAAAGCCCCCGGAAA
>MFAF01000140.1:9497-10244 GCA_001774505.1 Candidatus Coatesbacteria bacterium RBG_13_66_14
CGACAGTCACCCCCAACGGCGCCTGGCTGAACCGCTCCCTGGCCGGCAACCTCTTCCTGGTCCGCCTGGACGACCCGACAGACGAATCCGAGCTGGGTTACGTGGAGGCGTACCGCCTGCCCGATCTCCCGGAACGGACGGCGGCCGCCCTCGCTGCGGGCGGGGACCCGACCGGGGCGCTGGCCGTGGATCTGCGGGAGCTCGTCGAAAACCACGCCGAGAACCCGGTCTTCTCCGACCAGTCGCTGCCGAGCCTGAACGGCTACCCCTCGGCCACCCTCGTTTACCACGACCTCAAGCGCGATTCCGAAGGGGGCGAGGAACCGGCCTACAACGAGGCCACCCTGTTCCTGGTTGGGGGCGAGGCCCACATTTTCACCGGCTACTGCTTCGCCGACGCGCGGGAGCTTTTCGTCCCGGAGCTCCGGCGCATCGGCGGGCATCTCTCCGTCAAGCCGCCCCCTCCCCCGCCGCCGCCCAAGGTGGAGAAGGAACCCTCCGGGGCCGGGGAATAGGCCTTGGACGTCCAGCGGCTCATCGCCGCCAAGCGTGACGGGAGGCGGCTCGGAGCGGACGACTGGCGCGCCTTCGCCCGGGCGGTCACCCGGGGCGACCTCCCCGATTACCAGACGGCCGCCCTGCTGATGGCCGTCTACCTGCGGGGGATGGATTTTTCCGAAACCCTCGCCCTCACCGTGGCCATCGCCGATTCCGGCGAGAAGCTGGCCTGGCCGGACGTCGGGCGCC
>MFAF01000140.1:10250-12171 GCA_001774505.1 Candidatus Coatesbacteria bacterium RBG_13_66_14
TGGACAAGCACTCCACGGGGGGCGTGGGTGACAACCTCTCGCTGGTGGTCGTACCGCTTTTAGCCGCGTGCGGGGCCGCGGTGCCCAAGCTCTCCGGCCGGGCCCTGGGGCACACCGGCGGCACCCTGGACAAGCTCGAGGCGATTCCTGGATTTCTGGCCGACCTCGGCCTCGACGAGCTGCGGCGGATACTCACCGACACGGGCTGTTTCATCGCCGGGCACTCGGGAAAAATCGCCCCCGCCGACGCCCGCCTCTACCACCTGCGCGACGTGACCGCCACGGTGGACTCCATCCCCCTGGTGACGGCGAGCATCGTGGGCAAGAAGCTGGCCGCCGGCGCGGACACGTTCGTCATAGACGTGAAGACCGGCCGGGGGGCGCTCTTTCCGAGCCAGCCGCGGGCCCTGCGCCTGGCGCGCTGGATCAAGCGGGCGGCGGAAACGGCCGAGCGCCGCTGCGTCTGCCTCCTGAGCGAGATGGGCTCCCCCCTGGGGAGAAAGGTCGGCAACGCCCTCGAGGTCGAGGAGGCACTGGCGGTCCTGGGTGGGGAGGCGGTTCCCGAGGTGCGGGAGCTGTCTCTGGAGCTCGTCGCCCGGGGGCTGAAGACGGCGGGGCTGGCGGAGGATGTGGTTGAGGCTCGGGATAAGGCTGAACGGAAGCTCGACGATGGTTCGGCGCGCGAGATTTTTGCGCGGATGGTCCGCGCCCAGGGCGGAGACCTGGAGGCCTTCGCCGGGAGGAAACGGGGCGGAGCCGTCGTGGGGAAATTGAAATCGCCGCGCTCAGGCTGGCTGCGCCGCCTGGACGCCCGGTGCGTCGGCCGGGCGGTCCGTCTAGCCGGGGCCGGGCGCTCCACCATCGAGGACCGGGTGGACCCCGAGGCCGGGGTGGAGCTCTTCGCCAAGCCGGGGGACCGTGTCGCCGAGGGCGACCCGCTCCTCGCCGTCCACGCCTCCACCGAGGACAAGCTCCACGCGGCGCTGGGGGAACTCTCGGGCGGGGTGGCCGTGGGCGACGAACCGCCGAGGCCCCGGCCGCTCGTCCGTCGCGTCCTGGACTGATAAATAACCTGTCGGGGCGGGCGAGAGCATCCGTCTGCGGGAAACCGTTCAAGGAGGAGAAATGGCGGAAAAAGTGACCGCCGTCGTCGGCGCCCGGGTATGCACCGTTTCCGGCCCGGTCCACGAGCCGGGGACCGTGATAATAGCTGGGGAGAGGATCGTCGCCGTGGGGCCCGAAAAAAAGGTGAAGGTCCCCGACGGCGCGGCGAGAATCGAGGCGCGGGGGATGACCCTCGTCCCCGGCCTCATTGACGCCCACGCCCACATCGGCGTCTTCAACGAGGCCCAGGGCGAGGACAACTGGGACGGCAACGAGATGACCGACCCGGTTACCCCGGAGCTGCGGGTGATTGACGCCCTGAACCCGGACGCCGTGGCCTTCCCCGACGTCCTGGCCGCCGGGGTGACCACCGTGGCCACCATGCCCGGCTCGGCCAACATCATCGGCGGGACCGCCGCCGCCATCCGCACCAAGGGCGCCACAGTTGACGCGCTCATCCGCGCCTACCCCGTGGGGATGAAGATGGCGCTCGGGTACAACCCCAAGGTGAGCTACGGCGTGGAGCAGAAGAAGCGCCCGGCGACGCGCATGGCCAACGCCGCCGTCCTGCGCGGCGCGCTCCAGGCAGCCCGGAACTACGCCGCCAAGATGCTCCACTACGGCGCCCAGGTCATGACCCAGGAGAAGAAGTCCGCCGAGGACCGCGAGCCGGTGGCCCCCTTCGAGGTGGACCTGAAGCTCGAGGCGCTGCTGCCCGTCCTGGAGGGCAAGCTCACCGCGCGCTGCCACTGCCACCGCGCCGACGACATCCTCACCGCCATGCGCATCCGCGACGAGTTCGGCCTGGAGATGTCCC
>MFAF01000141.1:0-7589 GCA_001774505.1 Candidatus Coatesbacteria bacterium RBG_13_66_14
AAATCGAAGCGTAATCGAGGAGGAAAAATGCGGTTCACCCTGTGCCTGTCGTTAATCGCGGCCCTCGCCGTCGCGGCGTCCGGGTCCCCCTTCCTGTCGGCCGATGCGCCGTTCATCCCGCCCCGCGGCGGCGCCGACGCGGGCTACTACTTCTGGGACTCCATGGAGGCGGGGGAGTGGGCGCCGGTGTACGAGTGGTTCAACCCGTCCGACGCCCAGGGGTGGTGCGGCGACGACGTCTGCTGGTCCGCCCTCGCCCCCTTCGACATCCGCTTCTGCGGCGAGCTCCACCTTGCCGGCTCGACCGTGTACGTGGGCTCCAACGGCGCGGTGGGCTTTACCGAACCGGGCATGGCGGAGCCGATCAACCAGCGCATCCCGGACCCCGCCCCGCCGAACGGCGTCATCGCCCCCCTGTGGGACAACCTCCACGGCTCGGCGGACGGTGAAATCTACCTGGACCTGGACGGGACGGCCCCCGAGAGGCGGTGGTACATCACCTGGTCGCCCTGGTACTTCGACCACACCTGGCTGGACCCCATCGAGTTCCAGATCGTCTTCCACGAGACCGACACGGACGGGGTCAACAACACCGTCGAATTCCGCTACCGGGACCTGGACGGCGATTCGTGGCGGGACCACGGGGCCTCGGCCACGGTGGGACTGGAGGACGGCTCGGGCCTCGAGGCGGCGCGCTACTCCTTCAACCAGCCCGTCATCCCCGACGAGTTCGCCGTCCGCTTCGTGGATCAGGGCTACGTGGACGACCACCTGGGCGCCTTCGGCCTCCTGACCCCCGACGACGGGTCGGTCGTCGGACCGGGCGTGCCCGTGCGCTTCTCCTGGGAGGCCTCGGAATACGGCGGGCACGGCCAGTTGCTGTACGCCCTCTCCCTGTCCCGCGACCCGGATTTCGGCGATGTCAGGGTCTTCGACACCGGAGCCGACGCTTGGATGGACTACATCTTCGGCACCGGCGAGATCGGTCCGTACTGGTGGAAGGTCATGGCCCGGGAGACGGACCTCGGCCTCACCCGCTGGAGCGAGGGGGTCTTCACCCTGGAGGTCTCCGCGTCGGTGATCGTCGAGTCGAGCTGGGGGACCATCAAGGCCGAATTTTAAAAAAGGGACCCCCGGTCCCGTATCAGTCGGGCGGCGGGAATTTCCGCCGCCTTTACTTATTGATAATCCGCGTGTTATTGCTCGCAGACCCCACAGGTAAGGTTGACAGCGGCCACTCCAGGTGATATATTACTATCAGAGTTAGATTGGGGCCGTTGCGCCTTTAGACTTGGGGAGGAGCCATGCGTAAGACGATGCTGCTCTTGCTGGCCGCGCTGACGGCCGCCTGGGGTTACGCCGTCGAGGCCGTCGAATCCTTTTAAGGTCGTTGCCACATCAACGGCATCGAAAACTACTGGAGCCACGCCAAGCGCCGATTGAAGGTGTATTACGACGGCTTAAAACGCAACTTCCACCTGTTCATTGGGGAGCTGGAGTTCCGCTTCAACCGCCGCGATGACCCTAACGTGCTGAACTACCTGCAGGATGCGCTCCTCAATCGGTCCAATTAAATAGCATGATGCCAAAAAACTAGCGTACCTTTTAAAATGATGCTAATATGAACTAGGTGTGTCTACCCCTCTCAACCCAAAGGAGAAAAAGATGAAGAAACTTGTCTTGTTTCTGGTGTTAGTGGTCGCGGCCGCGTTCGCGGGGCAGCACGACCTTCTTATTTGCCACTGCGACCCTGGCGGGATCTCGGACGTCGTGACCAACATCGCCAACGACCCGTACTACGACACGGTGGACTTCGTGGACTGCACCTCCTACACCCCGACAGTGGCGGAGATGGAGGATTACGACTGCGTGTTCACTTGGAGCAACTTTGAATACGACAACTCGACGGGCATGGGCGACAACCTGGCCGATTACATGGACGGCGGCAGCGGCGGCGTGGTGTCCTGCTGCTTCGCGCACAATTCGAGCGACGGCTATGGCCTGAGCGGCCGCTACGCTTCCGACGCGGCGTACTGCCCGGTCGGCCGCGGCACTGAATACTTCGCCTACACCTACATGGGCAACTACGACGATACCCATCCCATCCTGGACGGTGTTGAGAGCATCACGGGCATCTACTACTGGCAGTACATCAACGAGGAATCCGGGGCCACCTGGCTCGCCGAATTGGACAACAACTTCGTCCTCGCGGCGATTAGCGCCGACGAGAAAGCGGTCGGCTTAAACCTATACCCCGGCGACTACCACTACTGGGATGGCGACGGCTGGATTCTGTACAACAACGCCATCAAGTACATGATGGGCGGCTGGCCCGGTGTGGAGGAGATCTCCTGGGGGTTGATCAAGGCGCAATTCGAGTAGGCGGGGAGGTCGTGATGAAAAAGGCATTCGCCGTTCTGTGCGTCCTTACGGCCGCCTGGGGTTACGCCATCGAGGCCGGCGGGACGACCCCGGCGGTCGCCCCACGGGCCGTGGGAATTTCCGCCGCCTTTACTTATTGATAATCCGCGTGTTATTGCTCGCAGACCCCACAGGTAAGGTTGACAGCGGCCACTCCAGGTGATATATTACTATCAGAGTTAGATTGGGGCCGTTGCGCCTTTAGACTTGGGGAGGAGCCATGCGTAAGATACTGCTGCTCTTGACGGTCCTGACGGCCGCGTGGGGTTACGCCATCGAGGCCGGCGGGACGGTTCCGGCGGTCGCGCCCGGTGCGACGACCGTGGATTTCGGCCGGCTCGTGGCGGGCGACGGCGCCGGGTACTACTTCTGGGACTCCAACGAGACGGGTACCTGGGCGCCCGTGTACGACTGGATTGACGCCAGCGGCGGCACCGACCTCGGCACCGGCGACGAGGCCAGCTTCACCGTGACCACCCCCTTCTTCATCCGCTTCTGCAACCGCGACTACGCCGCCGGCTCCACCGTCTACGTGGGCTGCAACGGCGCCCTCTCCTTCCGGAACGCCGGCATCCCCGGCGCCAACCAGGACATCCCGAACACGGCCGCCCCCAACGCCCTGGCAGCCGCCGCCTGGGACGACCTGCGCGGTATCTCCGGGGACCACCTCTACAGCTACCTCGACACCACCGGAGACCTCGACATCTGGGTCTTGAGCTACGATCCCTGGCACCGCTACCTCTCCGTGGGGCCCTTCCGGTTCCAGATGCAGATCTTCGAGCGGCCCGTGGAGGGGATCAACAACACGGTCGAGTTCCACTACCAGACGGTGCTGGCCTCGGGCATCAACCTGGGGCAGAGCGCCACGGTGGGGCTGGAGAACTGGGACGGCACCGAGGCCGCGGCGTACTCCTACAACGACGACCTCGAGGCCTCCTTCGCCGTCCGGTTCATGGATTCCCGATACGTGGACGATTACATCCCCGAGTTCCACCTCCTCACGCCGCTCGACGGGAGCCTCTTCGAGCCCGGGGAAACCGTTCACTTCACCTGGGAGGCGCCGGAGTATTCGGGCCACGGGGAGGTCACCTACACCTTCTTCCTCGGCCGCGAGCCCGACCTTTCCGACGCCGAGGAGTTCGACTGCGGCGCGGACGCATGGTTCGACCACATCTTCGGCGATGGGGACGAAGGTTACTGGTACTGGAGCGTCCTGGCCGAGGAGTCCGACCTGGGGCTCGACCGCATGGCCGTGGAGATCTGGTCCCTGCAGTTGAAGAGCATTGACGTGCGGGAGGCCACCTGGGGGCAGATAAAGGCGAGTTTCTGACCTGAGCTTGGTTTGTCCCTTGAGTTACGATAACGTAGGGGCCGACCTTTAGGTCGGCCCGTTTTTACAATGTGTCCCTCACCCCCATCCCCTCTCCCACAGGGAGAGGGGGCCGTGGGCCGACCGGGTGGTGAATCACTACGATACCTTCTCCACCGGCAGGTGGATGTCGGTCACCAGCTCTTCGGGCGGCGTGTTCTCGGGATCGCTGCGGTAGAACTCGAGGCACGGCTCGTCGCGCATCTGATAACCCGAACCCGCCAGCCAATTCTTTATCAGTCTGTCGTAGGTTTCGCTAAGGCCCGAATAGGGGCCGACGTGGCGGTACACGGCGAAAGTTCCGCCGGTCAGCCGCCGCACGCCCACCTCTCCCTCCGGCTTCGTTCCCTCGTCCACCGCCATCGCCGCCTCGTAGCGGCACCTGTCCACCTCGACCACCTTTGGATCGTCCCAGGATAACCCCAGGCAGGCCTCCGCGACCTTGGTCGGACGGTGTTTCCAGTAGAACGGCATCAGTTTTTGCCAGGCCACGTTAATCCCCTCCTGGCGGTACCCCTGGGGCGAGTGGGCGTAGGCGATGGTCATCGCCTCCAGCTCTACTATCCGGACGCCTTCCATTTCATCCTCCTCGTTTGTGGTGAGTACGATACGGGGAGGATGGACTAGTTCGGCGCGGTTCGCTTTGCCCTGTTTGCGGAAGTCGGTGGGCGAGGAGCCGAAGCGGCGGGTAAAAGCGCGGCTGAAGGCGGCGGGTGACTGGAAGCCGGCGTCCAGGCCGATGTCGGTCACACTCCGACCGCCGGACACCAGTTCCTGGGCGGCCCGCTCCAGCCTGAGGCGGTTCACGTACGCGCCCACCGGCTCACCCACCAGGGCGCGGAAAATGCGGTGGAAGTGGAAAAGCGAGAAACAGGCGATGCCGGCCAGCGTAGCCAGGTCGTGCTCCTCGTCGAGGTGATGCCAAAGGTGGCTGATTACCTTGTTCAGGCGCCGCTGGTAGTCTTTGAGGGTTTCGGGCTGGGGCCTCATCCGCGATCCCTAGCTTTTTTCCACCGGCAGGTAGATGTCGGTCACCAGCTCGGCGGGCGGCGTGGTGCCGGGATCGTTGCGGTAAATTTCGATGCAGGCCCCTTTGCGCATCTTGTACCCGCCCAGCAGGTGGAGCTGACGGTGCGCCTCGCCGAAGGCCTTGCCCAGCTCGTCGTACGGGCCGACGTGGTGGTACTCGACGAAGGTCCCCGCGGCCAGCTCGTGCACGCCGTCCACGCCCGTCGGCGCCTCGCCGGTTAAGGTGTAGGCCGCGTCGTAGCGGCTCTTTTCGGTGGGCGTCGTCTGCGGGTCGTCCCAGGACAGCCCCAGGACCAGCGTTTTCTCGCCGGGCGGGTTTTTGCCCAAAAATTCGCCCAGGCGTCCGAAGGCGCCCTGAACGCCCTCGGGGTCGTAGCCTTTCCGGGAGCGGAAGTAGGCGAGGCGCATCGGTTCGAGTTGCACGATTTTTATCTCGGGCATGGGTTCTCCTTTGCGGTCGGGGTGTCGGGACGGTTTTTAAGCCGGCCGCCCCGGCGATGGTGTGAACGGCTAAAACTCTCCGGCGCGGACGAAGGCCTCGATGACCCGCCCCACCGCGCCCAGGCTTGCGGCCGAGCAGTGCCCCGGCGTGTCGGCCGTCGTGTGCCAGACGTCGTAATCGAAATCAATCAAAAGGACCGTGGGCAGCCCCCGGACCAGGAACGCCTTGTGGTCGTCGTTGAGGGTGGAGCCGTAACCGGGCTTGAACGCCCCCTCGCCCAGCGCGCGCGCGGTGTCCCAGACGCTCCGGGTGAGGTCGGGGGCGTCGAGGACCGAGTTGCCCTCGTGAAAGACCGCGAGGTCGCTGTCGCCGATCATGTCGGCCACGATGCCGGCGGAGTAGGAGAGGGAGCCCTGCCGCGCCAGGTGGTCCGAGCCGGTACAGAAGTCCATCCCCCCGATGCGACCCTGGTCCTCGCCGTCGAAGAGGACGAAGATGACCCCCACGTCGGGCGGGTCCTCGGCGAGGCAGCGCGCCAGCTCCAGCATCACCGCCACCCCCGAGGCGCCGTCGTTGGCCCCGGGGACGGGCTCGGTCCGCCGCCCCGGGTCAGGGTCCTCGTCGGCGAAGATCCGCGTGTCCCAGTGCGCGCCCAGCATGACGCGCTTGGCAGCCTCCGGATTGATGATACCGATGATGTTGGTCAACCGGAAGGCGTACGCCCCGTCGGGGGAGACGTAATCGAAGGCGTCCAGGGCGAGCGCGTCGCAGTGGCGCCCCAGCTCCCCGATGAGCCACCACTTGCAGGCCTCGTGCCCCTCGGATCCGGGGAAGCGCGGGCCGAAGGCGCACTGCTCCTCCAGGAGCCCGAAGGCCGCCTCGGCGTCGAAGGCCGCCGCGGCGAGCGCCGTCGCCAGGATGATGAGCAAAACCTTCACAGCAGCCCCAGCTTC
This sequence comes from Candidatus Coatesbacteria bacterium RBG_13_66_14, assembly GCA_001774505.1. Lineage (GTDB taxonomy): Bacteria > RBG-13-66-14 > RBG-13-66-14 > RBG-13-66-14 > RBG-13-66-14 > RBG-13-66-14. The sequence continues at coordinate 6,215 of MFAF01000141.1, forward strand.
CGGGCCGCCCGGTCCAGGACGGCATTGACGATGGCCACGGCCTCCTCACCGGCGTAGTCCCGGCCGATTTCCACCGCCTCGTCTATGACCACCCGCGCCGGGGTCTCCCCCTCGAGCATCTCGGCGAGCGCCGCGCGCAAAAGCGCCCGCTCGATGTGACCCAGGCGCTCGAGCCGGTAGTTCTCCAGATTTTCGCGGACGAGGCCGTCTATCCGCTCCGGGTCGGCGAAGTACCGCTCCACCAGGCGGTCGGCGAACTCCACCACCTCGGGGTGGGGGAAGCGGGTGCTCCAGTAGCTTTCCCGCACGCCGTCGGCGCCCGCCAGCTCGGCCTGGTACAGCATCTGCAGCGCGGACTCGCGGGCCAGGCGTCTTCGGGTCATCGCTCGCCCCCCCCATATCCGCCCTACGTTAGCACGAGACCCCCTCGACAAACAAGCCGGACCCTGCTATCTTTTTTGGGAAATCCGTCCGTCGGGTCCGATGAGAAACTCCCTGCCCTCCGAAGACGTCTACCTCAACGCGGTGAACCGCCTGCTGGCCGAGCGGTTCGGCTACCCGCTGTCGCTCTCGCCCCGGGACGTGGCACAGATAATGCGGTGGTACAACGCGGGCATCCCCCTGGCGGCGGTGCTCGAGGGGGTGGCCGATGCGCTGAACAAGAAGCGCGAGGGCCGGCTCACGCCGCTCATCTACTGCGTGAAGACGGTGAAGGTGGCTGCCAAGAGGCGGCGCCGCTTTTAGGGAACCTTTCGACGGGCGCCGTCGTTGAATAAACACGGTCCGCCTTGACCGATTCCGCTTTTCGTGCTATTAATTATACGAGCGTGCGCGTGACAGGAGGCGTTATGCAGAGGCGGCTCATCCTGGTTCTCGTGATTCTGGCGGTGCTGGCCGTCGCCGCCCTGGCCGCGGCGGGCTTCACCGTCGGCACGACCTGGGGCGGGATCAAGTCCACCTTCGTCGGGTACTAGGACGGGTTTTCACCCGGGTGCCGGTCGGTGGGGTTGCTTTTTCGTTTCAACCGCCTGTTCTCCGCCAGCGCCGGGGGTTTCCGTGTAAGCCCGTTATAGGGGCGGAGTCGGGGTTAGGGATAAAAGGCGGGCCAGGTGGCTCGCTTTCAGTGTGGGTCAGGCGGGGTGAGGTCGGGTGAGAAAACGGCGGGTCGCAAGACCCGCTTTTTATTGCGGTTGAGGGGTGCCTTCTTCCCTCTCCCCCTCTGGGGGGAGGGTTGGGGTGAGGGGTAAAAAAGGCGGGGACTAAAGTCCCCGCTCTACATTTGGTTTCCGAAAAATAGGGCGGGCGTGGAAACCCGCCTGGTGTTTTGTTCACGAAACCGACTCGTAGGGGCCGACCTTCAGGTCGGCCCGCGGGC
>MFAF01000141.1:7620-7989 GCA_001774505.1 Candidatus Coatesbacteria bacterium RBG_13_66_14
TGCGGGTAGCCCAGCGAGACCAGGGCCGCCACGGCGTCCGAGCGCGTGGGGGCGGCCGACGGGACGCCCAGGGTCGCCGCCAGCTCCGCCGCCCGGTCCTTCAGCTCCACGCAGAGCCTCTCCGCCCGCTTCCGGCCGATGCCCGGCACGCGGCAGAGTTTCGCCAGGTCGCCCGAGGCCAGCGCGCCCAAAAGCTCCGGCGGTTCCAGGACCGACAGCGCCGCCAGCGCCAGCTTCGGCCCCACCCCCGATCCGCACAACAGCAGCCGGAACACGGACCGCTCCGCCTCTTCCTGGAAGCCGAAGAGCGACGGCCCCGTCTTCTCGTTCCAGACGAGCTCGGTCAGGAGCCGCACCCGCTCCCCGGCC
>MFAF01000142.1 GCA_001774505.1 Candidatus Coatesbacteria bacterium RBG_13_66_14
GATATCCTGCTGGGCACGCAGATGGTGGCCAAGGGGCTGCACTTCCCGAAAGTGACGCTGGTGGGCGTCCTGCGGGCCGACGCCGGTCTGGCCGTCCCCGATTTCCGCGCCGCCGAGCGGACCTTCGACCTTCTCTCCCAGGTCATCGGGCGGGCCGGGCGGGGGGTCTGGCCGGGGAGGGCGATTCTGGCCGCCCACGCGCCCGAGCACTACGCCGTGCGGGCCGCGGTTCTGGGCGATTACGACCTCTTCCTTAACGAGGAGCTGAAGCAGCGCCGCATCGGTAACTGGCCCCCTTACGTCCGACTGGCCTCCCTGATTTTCTCGGCGGAGAAACCGGACGCGGCCCGGTTGGCGGCGGAGAAGACTCGCCAAGCCGTTCTGTCCGCGCTCGGGGAAGGCGGCTACGACGAGCGGACGGTGCAGCTCCTCGGCCCGGCCGCGGCGCCGTTGCAACGGATTGCGGGCCGCTGGCGGTTTCAGCTCCTGGTAAAGGCCTCGAGCGGGGCGGCGCTCACCCAGGGTGTGGAGACGGCCTTGAGGATGGGCACGGGCGTCGCGGTGCGGCTGACCGTGGACGTGGACCCGGTCTCACTGATGTAGCGCCTTGACCGGCAACCGGCCCGCCGGTATACTTGAAGAAATCTTTCCCGACGAGGAGCCCCATGGAGAGCCCGGGAGACCAACTGCGGAAACGGCTGGCGAAAATATTCGGCAATCGCGGCCTGACCCTCATCGAGCTGATGATCGTCCTGGCCATCATCGCGATTCTCATCGCCATCGCCGTGCCGAACATCGTCGACTACATCTCCGACGCCAACCGCACCGCCTGCATCACCAACCAGTCGAACCTCGAGGTCGAGATAGCGCGGTACAAGTCCACCCACCCCGGTGCGCGCATCGGCCCGGCCGGGGCGCGACTCTCCGACCCCAACGCCCACCCCAACGCCCAGGAGCTGATGGCCAACTCGGCCAACCCGGAGAACATCCGCCGGATGCTCACCTGCCCCGAGGCCGGGGAGGATGGCTCGGCGCCCGGCTACCACTACGCCTACTCCAACGACCAGGGGCACATCGAGTGCGCCATGGACAACGCCGGGCTGGTGCGCGCCGAGGAAGCCGACTTCAACCACGACCGCTTCAACGTCGCGGAAGAGTAGGCCCTGGATTCACTCCACAACCTCTCTCTCCCGCTCGTATAGCTGAACTTCCCGGCCATGCCCCGCCTCGTGAACATCGGGTAGATTCTCCTTCTCGGCCTCAAACCCTTTTGTAACGACACCTGTTTTCCTTTATTAGAAATTCATGATATTGAGGTCTATAATTGGCGCGTTCCGTCCAAGGCAATAAAATCACGAGACCATTAGACCTCCCTGTAAGCCTGAGATTGTCTAAGGGGTGCAGCCCCGCGCCGACCGTTCCCGACTCCCGTACCCCTCTCACGAAGAACCCACCCCGCGCCGAGGCCGGATTCGACCGGCGACGCGGGCGGACAATCGAGGAGTAATCATGAGAACCGCCATCGCGTTGCTTTTGACATTCGCCGCCGCGGCCCTGGCCATCACCGAGCCCCCGCTCTACCTATACGAGATGCAGCGGGCCGAGGCCCAGGCGCCCCGGGTGGGCCCCGCGCCGCCCGGAACCGACGAGTACGGCGTGGGAGACCACCTCCAGCTCTGGAAGTGGAACCTTTCAGGCTACCCGACCCAGGACCTCGTGGACTGCACCATCCGCGGCAAGAGCGCCCACGGCTACGTCGTCGTGGACGACGCGGTCTGGGGAAGCCAGGTGAACCAGACAGACGTCAACCAGATTCTCGAGGCCTGGGAGAACTCCTCGGACGGCCCCCGTCCCGGCGACGGCATCTACGAGATAAACACCACGACCTTCGGGCCGTGCCCCGACGAGATTGACGGGGACCCGCGCGTGTTCCTCTTCTACTACGACCTGGACATCTCCGCCGACGGCTTCTGGATGTTCTACGACGAGTACCCCGACGGCGACTACGAGTGGCGTTCCAACGAGCGGGAGATAGTCTACCTGAACAGCTCGGACAACGATCCCGGCGGGGACTACATGATCGCCGTGGCCGCCCACGAGTGCGAGCACATGCTCCACTGGTACCAGGACGACAACGAAGACCTCTGGGTGGACGAGGGCTGCGCCGAGCTGGCCATGTTCCTCTACGGGCACCCCGACACCATCAGCGGCTTCAACGGCAATTCGGACAACGACCTGACGAGCTGGAACGGCAACTGGGCCGACTACATCAAGACCTACCTCTGGACGCTCTACCTCTACGAGCACTACGGCGAGGGCTCCGCCGATCCGACGGACCTCATCTGGGAGCTGGTCCATGAGCAGGCGAACTCCATCACCGGGGTGAACAACGCCCTGGACACCGTGGACGCCGGGACCACCTTCGAGGAGATTCTGCCCGACTGGGTCGCGGCGAACTTCCTCGACCTCGAGGACGAGGACCTCTTCGACGGTCTGTACAGCTATTTCGGCGAGGACCTGCCGCTCTTCACCCCCGCCTCGATCCACAACCACTACCCCGCTTCGGGCTCCAACAGCCTCTCCCGCTACGCCGGAGAGTACGTGCTCTTCGTGGACCCCGGGCGCGGCGAGGAGATGACCGAGTGGCTCTACGGGCACTTCGACGGCCAGGACGCCTCCGACTTCACCGTGGACGTCCTGCGCATCGCCTCGGACGACGAGTCGGCCACCGAGGTCGTGCGGCTCGACCTGGACTCGGAGAACTGGTCCGCGTTCGACGCGCCGGAGTTCCCATACGTCCACAACCGGGTGGTGCTCGCGACGACGAGGCCCACCGCGGCGGGGCCCGGTACGTACGATTATTGGGCCGACGTGAGCGAGACCGGCGTCGGTGACGCGGAATTCGACGCAGCGCGCACCGGGGACGGCGTCCTGGCACGGTGGAACATATCCGAGGCGCGGACGGTCGTCCTGCTGCGCGAGGCCGGGGCGGGGGAGACCCCGGTGGCCCGGCTGGACTCCACCGAGGGCCGCTTCCTCGACCGGGAGGCCCCGGTTGCCGGCTGCTCCTACATTCTCGAAGTAACGGACCTCTCCGGTCTGCGGACGCGCCTCGGACCGGTGGAGGTGGGTCCCGCCGAGCCTGAAGAAACGAAGCTCACCCTGAGCGCGCCCTACCCCTCGCCCTCCACCGACCGGGTGGCCTTCGAGTTCACCGTCCCCGGCGACGGGGAGGCCAGCTTCGCCGTTTACGACCTTGCCGGCCGGGAGGTATTCTCCGCGACGGTGACGCCGGAGCAGGGCCGCGTGGTGTGGGATTCCTCGGCCGCGGCCCCGGGGGTGTACCTGGCAAAACTCGCCGGTGACGAGACGACGGTCTGCCGCCGGCTGGTCATCGTCCGCTGAACCGGCGACGGCAAGACAAGGGGAGACAAGGGGTTTAAACCCCTTGTTCCATACGGGGATGGCGAAAAGCCATCCCCTTTTACGCACCGCCGACGCCCGGCGACCGGGGCGGCTGTGGTAGAATGAAGGTCGGGAAAAATCGTCGCCCACACTCGACCGACTCCCGGGAGTCACGCCATGCTCGACCTGTTCATCTTTTCCGGCAACGCCCACCCCCGTCTGGCCGAGGACATCGCCGCCTACCTGCACTCTCCGCTGCGCAGGCGGATTCTGGACCGCTTCGCCGACGGCGAGATACGGGTGGAGATAGGCGAGAACGTCCGCGGGCGAGACTGCTTCGTCATACAACCCACCTGCGGCTCGCCCTCGGCCACCGTCAACGACAACCTGATGGAGCTGTTGACGATGGTGGACGCCCTGCGCCGGGCCAGCGCCCGCCGCGTCACCGCCGTCGTCCCCTACTTTGGCTACGCCCGGCAGGACCGCAAGGACAAGCCCCGCGTCCCCATAACCGCCAAGCTGGTGGCCAACCTCCTGACGCGGGCCGGCCTGGACCGCCTGTTGACCCTGGACCTCCACGCCGGCCAGATCCAGGGCTACTTCGACATCCCGGTGGACAACCTCCTGCCGCGCCCCCTATTCCTGCGCGAGTTGAACAACTTCGACCCCGCCGAGCTGGTCATCGTCGCCCCCGACGCCGGATCGGCCAAGATAAACCGCTCCTACGCCGACCGGCTGGACTGCGGCTTCGCCATCGTGGACAAAAGCCGCTACTCCACCGACGCCTCCAAGGCGCTGACCCTCATCGGCGAGGTCGAGGGCAGGCACTGCTTCATCATTGACGACATCGTGTCCACGGGCGGGACCATGGTCAACGCCGCGCGGCTGTTGTCCGAGCGGGGGGCCAAGAGCGTGCGCGCCGCGGTGACCCACGGAGTGTTCGCCGGGAAGGCCTACGAGAAGCTCGCCGATTCCGTCTTCACCGAGTTCATCGTCACCGACTCCATCCCCCTGCGCCCCGGCGGGCCCGGAATCATCCGGACCATCAGCGTGGCCAAGCTCATGGGGGAGGCCATCCGCCGGACGCACTACGACCTCTCGATCAGCGTCCTTTTCAATTGACCCTATAAGGTGACAAGGGGTTTAAACCCCTTGTCTTTTTTACCATGCGCAAAAAAATGATTCCAATGACCGCCGCGCTTCTCCTGGCGGCGGTCTGTTCAGACATAGACCTGGGGCCCGTCTGGGTCGAGCACGCCCTGCCGGGCGACCCGGCGCAGGGCCTGTGGGACATAGCAGCCTCGCCGTCAGGTGAGGTGTGGGTCGTTGGCCGTGGCGGCGAGGCGTGGCACTGCGACGGTGAGTCCTGGGAGGAAAAATCCAGCGGTTTCAACGACTATGAGCTGACCGGCGTAGCCCCGGACGAGGACGGCGGCTGCTGGGCGGTGGGCGCCGACTCGGATGAGCTGGGACGAATCATCCGGTACGACCCCGACGACGGCTGGAGTGAAGAGGACATGCCAGAAACGCCGTCCTTCCTGGCCGACGTGGAGCGGGAACCGGGCGGGAGGGTTTTCGCGGTGGGCTCCGGGGGCGAGGTTTGGCGGTGGGAACCGTCACGCGGCGACTGGGAGCGAATTTTCGGTAATGCCGCCCTCCTCTGGCGGGCGGTGAGCGCGGGGGCGGACCGGAGCCTCGTCGTCGGGGGTGACGATGACGGAAAGGGCATCTACGCCTGGATAGTGAACGGCGAAGTGAAGGACCTCCAAAGCTGCGGTTGCGGACGGCTGGAAGACGTGAAGCTCCTGGATTCCGGCGACGCCTGGCTCCTCGCGGTGGACGGCGTGGTGCTCTATCTGTCGGACGGCGAGCTCACGACCGTCGCCGAAACCGGTTGCAGCCTCTTCGGTCTTGACGCCGTGGACGACGGAACGTGCTTTGCGGGCGGCGTGGGCGGCCTGTTGTACCGCGTGGAAGCCGGCGGTTACGAACAGGTGGAGAGCGGCACGACGGAGAACATCCACGAAATCGCCCTCCTCTCCCTGACCGAGGGCTGGGCCGCGGCCGAGACACTCCTTTTAGAGTACCGCTGATGCGCGACCTCGTCATAGACGTCAACTATCCCGAGGGGGCCCAGTGGCCCCCGGCCGGCGAGCTCATCCGCCTCGACGACCTCCCGCGGTCGGGGGGGTTCGGCCTGTTCCAGGCGGTGCGCGCCGCGGCGAAATTCCCGCACTACCGGCGCGTCTACCTCGCGTGCAAGGACCAGCGCCACGTGAAAAACTGGCTCCTCCTCGCAGCCCTTTACCTGGGCGAGGCGGTCTGGTTTGTCCCGCTCGTCACGCCGGTCCAGCGCATCACCAAGGGCGGGCTCCTCTGGACGCTGCCCTTTTTTCGGAAAATCCCGTCCCGCGTGGCGGCGCGGGAATTCACCCGAAAACTCCGGGCGACCGTCCCCCACGGCGCTCCGCCCATAGTCGGGGGCGTGCTCCTCTTGGCCCACTCGTACCCGCCCTCCGCGGGGGGAATCCAGACCTCGATGGTCCACGCCGCCGAGGGTTTCGCCAAACGCGGCCTCCCCGTCCGCGTTCTCGACGGCTACCGCGCCGGCTGGCGTAACTACGACGCGGACAGCCCGGTGCCCGTCCGCCGCGTCTATACCGGGAGGCGCTTCCGGCTGGGCGAGTACCGCAGATTGGCGCTCCGGGCCGCCGAGAGCGCAAGCCTCCTCCCCGGACGGCCGCCATCCGAGGAAATTATAGGGACGGTCGGGAAATATCTCGCCGCCTGCACCGCGGGGAAAACCGCCGAGTTTTTAGCGAACTTCGAGGCCGCCTGCCGGCTCATCGCCGAAGGCACGCCGGACACGGTCCACGCGGGGTACTGCCACCCGGATTCCATGGTGGCGATGCTCCTGGCGGCGATCGGCGGCTGGCCCTTTCTCATATACGCCCACGGCACCGAGACCCTGCGCTTCACCAAGGACAAGCGCCTGGCGCCTTTCTTTGATAAAAGTTACCGCGCCGCGGCGGCGGTGCTGGCCAACGCCCATTACTGCGCCGAGATAGTCGAGAAGGGCCACGGCGTGCCCCCGGAGAGAATCCACATCATCCACCCCGGCGTGGACTTCGCCCATTTCGCCGCCCCGCCGGTCGAGGGCCTCCTCGACGCGCTCCGCCGGCGCCACCGCATCCCGCCCGGCGCGAGGGTGCTCTTCATCGTCGGCCGCGTGATCCCGCTCAAGGGGTTCGACACCGTTCTCAAGGCCCTGCCCCGGGTTTTGAAAGAATTCCCTGAAACCGTGCTCCTCCTGGGCGGCGACGGCTTCTACCTCCCGCGCATCCGCCAAATGGTCGTCGAGCTGGGCCTGACGGACGCGGTGCGCCTCCTGGGAAAAATCCCCGACGAGGAGCTGGCGGCCTGCTACCACCTGGCCGACCTGTACGTGATGCCCAGCCGGGACGACCCGCCGGGCTCCTTCGAGGGGTTCGGCATCGTTTTCATGGAGGCCGGGGCGGCGGGTACGCCGCAGATCGGCGGCCGGTCGGGGGGCATCCCCGACGCGGTGCGCGACGGGGAGACGGGCCTGTTGTGCGACCCGTGGGACCCGGACGACCTGGCGGAGAAAATCCTGCGCCTCTGGCGCGACCCGGACCTTCTGAAAAGTTTGGGCGAAGGGGCGCGGCAGTGGGCCACGGAGCAGGACTGGGAGCTGGTCATCGGGAGGAAGATGGCCCTGGATGAGCGGATGCGGGAATCGGCAGGTGCCGGGGAGTGGACGCCGCCGGGTTAGCGCAGGGCGCCGTCCATGAGGGACCGGTGCTCGGCTGACCCGCAGACCGAGACGTCGGGCGGGTCGTCCAAGAGCCGCCTCCGTTCGAGAGGGTCCAGCCCCAGGCGCAGACAGAGTTCCCCGAAGGCGCGGTCGTAATCGCTGAAACCGGGCAGCGGCAGGCCCAGGGCCAGCTTGAAGAGCCACACTCGCAGAACGTGGCGGCGGAGCGAATCGCGCTCCAGGCCGCCTTCTTTCAACGCCGCCAGGACGGCGTCCCGGGCCGCGGTCA
>MFAF01000143.1:0-692 GCA_001774505.1 Candidatus Coatesbacteria bacterium RBG_13_66_14
AAGGGGGGAGGGGGCATCGCATGCCCCTCACCCCGGCTCGCGCCTTGTTGCGATGATGTAGGGGCGGACCTTTAGGTCCGCCCGCGGGCGACCGTGGACTCATCGCCCCTACGTTTTAACTCGGATGAGACAAAGAACAAGACAAGGGGTTTTTCCGGGGGGTCCATTTACAACCCCTTGTTTATGTGCAAGGGGCTAAAGCCCCTTGTCTTATGCAGGGCGGGGCTTGGCCGGCCCGCCGCGTTCCACCCCCCTCACCCTAGCCCGGTGCGCGCCTCTCCCCGAATGGGGGAGGAAAATCGAGGGCCGACCTGAAGGTCGGCCCCTACGAAATGCATGAACAGGCCCGCGCCGCTAGAATTCCACCTTGATCTCCCCCCAGCTCGCCTCGCGCACATCCGAGTCGTCATACTCGAGCTTCAGCTTCGGGGCGAGCTCGTAGTCCAGGAAGTAATCCCCGCTCATGATGTAGGCCACCTTCTCCTCCTGGACGCTGTTGCGGATGTAGAAGCCGTGGTGGTCCATGTCCCCGTCTATCCAGCTCTGCACGATGTCGGTGACGTCCACGTCGTACCAGAAGTTGTCGGCGGTGATGTTGAAGCTATCACTGATGTCGGCGTCGAAGCCGGGGTTCGTGTTCCAGGTGACGTCGGCCTCGTCCCACTCCGTCTTGACGCGGTAGACGACCGCCT
>MFAF01000143.1:711-4365 GCA_001774505.1 Candidatus Coatesbacteria bacterium RBG_13_66_14
GAAGCGGTCGTTGTAGAGCTTCAGCGTCGCGCTCACGAGGTCCACGTCCAGGTAGTCGTCGAGCTCGAAGAACTGGATGAGGAAGTCCACGTGGCCCAGCCAGTGGCCTACCCAGAGCTGCCACTCGCTGCCGTAGGCGTAGTCGGGGGCGTTCTGGCAGACGGTGGCGTCGTTGTTGTCGTCGCGGTGGGGCTCGAGGGTTACCTCGGCGGCGAGGGCGGCGCCGGTCAGCACGAGTGATACCGCAAGAATGACGCGCATATCCCCTCCTCGGATTAATTTGTCGCTTAAGTCCAATGTCATCTTGGCATATTCGGGACCGAAGCGCAATCGTCCCATTTCCTTGCGGGCGGGTCCGGCCGGTGATAAAATGCACCGGTCTTTATCTTCGGTGAAAGGGGAACGACGGGTGAAGATACACGAGTACCAGGCCAAGGAGCTCTTCCGCAAGTTCGGCATCCCCACGAGCAAGGGCGTGATGGTGACCGACCCGGGCCGGGCTCCCGAGGCGGCGGCGGAGGTGGGCTACCCCTGCGTGGTCAAGGCCCAGGTCCATGTGGGCGGCCGGGGGAAGGCCGGCGGCGTCAAGCTCGCCAAGAATGAGGAAGAGCTGAAGCGGCACGCCGGCGCCATCCTCGGCATGGACATCAAGGGCCTCGTCGTGGAGCGGGTGCTGGTTGACGAGGCGGTGGACATCGCCCGCGAGCTGTACCTGGGCGTCATCCTGGACCGGGCGTCGAAGTACCCGGTGTTCATGGTCTCGGCGGCGGGCGGGGTGGACATCGAGGAGGTGGCGGCGAAGACGCCGGAGAAGATTTTGATGCTCCCCGTGGACCCGGCGGTCGGGTTCTGGCCGCACCACGGGCGGCGGCTGGCCGGTTTCCTCTCCGAGGACCCCGGCATTCAGAAGCAGCTCGCCGATTTCCTGGAAAAGCTCTATCGGCTCTTCATCGCCACCGACGCCTCCCTGGCCGAGATAAACCCCTGCGTCATCACCTCCGACGGCCGGGCGACGGCCATAGATGCCAAGATAAATTTCGACGACAACGCCCTCTTCCGCCAGCCCGACGTGGAGGCCATGCGCGATTTGAGCGCCGAGGACCCCCTGGAGCTCAAGGCCAAGGACGCCGGTCTCTCCTACGTCAAGCTCTCCGGCGACGTGGGGTGCATCGTCAACGGCGCCGGGCTGGCCATGACCACCATGGACCTGATAAAGCACTTCGGCTCCGAGCCGGCCAACTTCCTCGACGTGGGCGGCTCCTCCGACCCCGCCAAGGTCCTGGTCGCCATGGAGATAGTCACCGCCGACCCGGACGTGCGGGCGATTCTTTTGAACATCTTCGGGGGCATCACGCGCTGCGACGACATCGCCGCGGGGCTCCTGGCGGCCCTGAAAAAGAGGCCGCTGGAGATTCCGCTCGTCGTCCGGCTCACCGGGACCAACGAGGACCGGGGGCGGGCGATGCTGGCCGAGGCGGGCATCACCGCCGGGGTGAACCTGGACGAGGCGGTCCAGAAGGCCGTCGCCGCCGCGAGGGAGGGACGATGAGCATTTACGTGGACGAGAAGACCCGCGTGGTCGTCCAGGGCATAACCGGCCGGGACGGCTCCTTCCACGCCGCCCAGATGGCCGAGTACGGGACCAAGGTGGTTGCCGGGGTCACGCCGGGCAAGGGGGGCCAGAAGGTCCACGGCATCCCGGTCTTCGACACGGTGGCCGCGGCGGTGGAGGCCACCGGGGCGGACGCGAGCGTGATCTACGTCCCGGCGCGCTTCGCCGCCGACGCGCTCTTCGAGGCCGCCGACGCCGGGATCAAGCTCGCCGTTTGCATCTCCGAGGGGCTCCCCACCCTGGACGTCCTGCGCGCCTACCACTACTACCGGGCGCGGGGGCTCCGTTTCATCGGCCCCAACTGCCCCGGCATCATCTCTCCGGGCAAGGCCAAATTGGGCATCATGCCGGGGCACATCCACCGGCCGGGTGGCGTGGGGCTGGTGAGCCGCTCGGGGACGCTGACCTACGAGGTGGTGTGGTCGCTGACCGCGGCCGGGCTGGGGCAGTCCACCTGCATGGGCATCGGCGGGGACCCGGTCATCGGGACCAATTTCATGGACGCCCTGGCGGCCTTCGAGGCCGACCCCGAGACCGTCGGGGTGGTGATGATCGGCGAGATAGGCGGCACCGACGAGGAGGAGGCGGCGGAGTTCATCCAAAAAAACCTGACGAAGCCGGTGGTGAGCTTCATCGCCGGGCGCACCGCCCCCAAGGGCAAGCGGATGGGGCACGCCGGGGCCATCATCGCCGGGGGCAAGGGGACGGCCCAGAGCAAGATCGAGGCGCTGACCGCTGCCGGGGTCCCCGTGGCCGACCTGCCCAGCCAGCTGCCGGGCCTGCTGAAGGAGCGGCTGGGGTAATCCCGCGCCGCCGGTTGACGCGGCGGACGGCGGCGTCGGGACCGGGAAAAGACCCGTCCGGTTCCCTGGCTCGCTTTTTGCTCCCCAAGATGTTGTGTTCGTTGACACTTATCCGATAGGCCTGCTATACTGCCGAGAAAATAGGGTCCCCGCCGGGAGAGAGCCTTGCGCAAAGCCCTCGTGGTCCTGCTGTTGCTGTTGACGGTGGCGGCTCTCGCCGAGGCGCCGCGCAAGCCCATCTCCGGGTTCGCGGTCGGGGTATTCGGCGGCTACTGGATTTACTCCGGGCCCTCCTATTTCTTCCACGACGGCTACGGCGGGTCCCTCCGCGTCGGGTACCGCTTCAAGGGCGGAGAGCTCGAACTCTACGGCTTCTTCGAGTACACCAGCCTCCAGATGACCGACCTCTGGTCACGCCTGGACCCGAACCCGACCGGCAACCTGATGACCTTCGGCATCTCCCCGCGCATCACCTTCTCGCCCACCACGTGGATCTCGCCTTTCTTCGGGGCCGGGCCCGCGTACACGCTTCGGACGACCTCCCTGGACGTCGAGCGGGGGAGCGGGGAACCGTTCAGTTACCTCCAGAACGCCCAGGACTTCGCCGTCTTCGTCGAGGTGGGGGCCGAATTTCTCCTCCAGCCGTCGCTCATCGTCGAGATCGGCTGCCACTACATCCACCCCTTTACCCCCGAGGAGGAGCGGTTCTCCGGGATAACCCTGGGCGCCGGTGTGGCCTATTTCTTCTAACGAAGAGGCGCCCGAGCGCGGTGTGGGGGGGGCGCCGGGATAGGGGGAAGGCGGAATAATTTTCACCGACTGGGGAAACCTGTACGCGGCGCCGCCCCCGGGCGGCTTTTTTGTTGGCGTGATGCCGATTGGGGCTGCCGAGCCGGGGAGGATGCGATGTCCCTTCCCCCCTCTGGGGGGAAGGTTAGGAAGGGGGGTGCAGCTTAAACGGGCGGGTGTGGACACCCGCCCCTACGTCCATCACGCGCGAATCCCATCCGTAGGGGCGACCGTCCACGGTCACCCGTTCCGCCGAGGGCACGAATCTGGTAAACTGGGGGAGATTTTCCCCCATCCACCCCCGGAGGAGCGACATGCGACCGGTGGCCACCACCGACGAGATGAGACTGATAGACAGCGCGACCATCGAGGGCGACGGCCTACCCGGGGCGGCCCTGATGGAGAACGCCGGGCGCGGCGTCGTCCGGGAGATTCTCTCCCGCTTCCCCG
>MFAF01000143.1:4390-8409 GCA_001774505.1 Candidatus Coatesbacteria bacterium RBG_13_66_14
ACAGGACGTGGCCGAGCTGGCCCTCGCCCTGGAGCGCGCCGTGGTCGTGGTGGACGCCCTCCTGGGCACGGGGGTGACCGGCGAGCCTCGGGGGCTTTTCGCCCCGGTCATCCGAGCCCTCAACGACGGTTCCGCCTTCGTCGTCGCGGTGGACGTCCCCTCGGGGCTGGATGCGACCACCGGCGCCGCGGGGCTGGCGGTTTGGGCCGACCTCACCGTGACCCTGGCCTGCCCCAAGACCGGCCTCTTCCTCCCGCCGGGATACCTCGCGGCCGGGGAGGTCGTCACCGCGCCCATCGGCGTCAACCCCGAGCGGTTCGCCGGTCTGCGGACTTTTTACGCCGAGCCCGGCGACGTCGCCCCCTACTTCGAGCCCCCTCCCCCGGACACGCACAAGGGCGGGCGCGGGACGGTGAACGTCCTGGCCGGCTGTCGGGACTACTCGGGGGCGGCGGGGCTCGCCTGCCTGGCGGCCTGCCGGACCGGGGCGGGACTGGTCACGCTCTGCGCCACCGCCTCCACGCTCCTTCTGGTAAAGCCGGCCATGCTGGGGGTCACCTCGGTGGAGCTGCCCGACGAGGCCGGTTTCGTCTCCCACTACGGGGCGCAGCAGGCCCTGACGCGGCTCAACTCCGGGGACGCGGCGGTGGTCGGTCCGGGCCTGGGCGCCGACGGGTGCGTCGGGCGGACCCTCGAGGCCATCCTGCCCGCTATTCGCGTGCCCCTGGTCGTGGACGCCGACGGGCTGAACACCACCGGCCTGGACGTGCTGAAGCGGGTGCAGGCCCCGCTCGTGCTGACCCCGCACCCCGGGGAGGCGGGTCGGCTGCTGGGCTCCTCCGCCGAGGAGGTCAACGCGGACCGCCTGGGCGCCGCGCGGAAGCTGGCCGCCGAGGTGGGCGGCGTCTGCCTCCTGAAGGGCTACCGCACCGTGGTCGCTTCCGGCGACGGCACGGCCTGCTTCATCCCCGCCGGGGATTGGCGCATGGCGGTGGGCGGCTCGGGGGACGTGCTGGCCGGAATCATCGGGGCGCTCTTGGCCCGGGGGGTGGAGCCTTTCTCGGCCGCCGTGGCCGGGGCGCAGCTCCACGGGTCGGCCGGGGAGCTGGCGGCGGAATCGGCCGGCGACTGGAGCGTCTCGCCCGAGGATATCCTGGAGGCCATCCCGGAGGCCATCGAGGCGGTTTGCAACACCGAGGGGTAGCCCCCTCTCTCCCCGTGGGAGAGGCGCGGCTGAGCTTTGGTCGTTGGCTCAAGAAAAGGAAAAGACAACATGATTAAGCATTCAGAACACCCATTCGAGAAGGTCTTATCGGTCTCGATGGAAGACATTCGCATGACACTTCGGGCGATGGGCAACGCACCTTGGGCGGATTTCTTGCTCAACCCACGACGCCTTCGCGGAAGCGACTTTCTCATGCGCTGGTCACAGGGTGTGTGGAGTGAAGAACGGTTGACCCAAGCGGTAAACGCGACCGGCAAGTATTTCGCACTTCCATATGGTCCGAGCGGAACCGCTCCGGACAACGATGTCCGGGCTTTTGAGCTCTATTTCGAGCGACTGGATAAAGCCGGACTTGGTAATATCAAACGGCCCGATCTATTGATTTATCGGGTGAAAGATAGGGCCAAGGTTGACTCTGCGGTAAAGGGATTGAACGGACTGAGTGAATTGCCCTTCACGACCGAAGACGACCCGAAGATGCAAGACCTGCTGGAACACGCCGTCATTGCCGTTGAATGTGAGAACAGTCTTTGGCGTGCCAAGCAGATGCCGAATTACGCAACACCGTTTACACCGCAAAAGCGACTTGGCGGACGGGATGGCCTTAAGAAAGCGGCTGTCCTTCCAACGATCATCATCAAAGAGGAAGACAGAGCGCCCTTGAAGAAATGGCAGAGTAAGAGAAAGATACCGATTCACGTCTGGCACGCGTTTTTTGACGAGGCGTTCGGTATATCACTCGCGGACGCAGAGAGACTCTTTTCGCGGGGTGACATCCAACCAACCGAGCAGGTGTTTCAGGCTCCGGGTGGTGCCACGACAAAGAAGGTAATTTACAAAATTTACTACAGATACGGCTATCCATTAGCCGCAACGGTCGAAGAACCACAATTGGTAGCAGATTCCATAACGGACAAGAATGGACATATCCTCCCATACGTTCGCTTTGTTGGCGGAGAATCTCGACTGTCTGCGGAGGCATTGTCCGTCCTGGACTCGCTCAAGTAAATGAACATGCCCACAACACAGCCATACAAACTTCCTCGTGCTGGACTTGAAAGGGAAGCCCTGCGCAAGAAAGGGCAGTTCTGGACGCCCGATTGGACGGCGGACATCATGACGGCCTATGTATTACAGGATAAGCCATTACGTCTGCTTGACCCTGCTTTAGGCGTGGGTGTCTTTTTTCGTGCCGCAAAACGCTATGCGCGGTTACACGACTTTGACCTCGAGCTGTTCGGACGCGATATTGATCCAGAGGTGATCGGCCAAGCCAGAATGTCCGGGTTGAATGATGATGACCTGCGAAACGTAGAGATCAGGGATTTCGTTCTGGATCCGCCATCGGAACTCTTCCCCGCCATAATTGCCAACCCTCCCTATATTCGCCATCACCGTTTATCACAGGCCCAAAAGGAGCTTCTGCGCGAGTTTGCGCATAAGGCAACAGGGCGGCGTATTGATGGACGGGCGGGATTGCATGTCTATTTTCTCATCAGGGCGCTTCAGTCATTGGCTCCGGAGGGGCGCCTTGCCTATATTGTTTCGGCAGACATCTGCGAGGGCGTGTTTGCTCATGCACTTTGGCAGTGGATTTGTTCTCAATACAGATTGGATGCGGTCATCGCGTTCGCGTCAAAAGCCACCCCCTTCCCCGATGTTGACACCAACGCACTCGTCCTTCTCATCCGCAACGCAAGACCGGCCGCTGACTTTGACTGGGTGCAATGCCTTGATCGCGATTCAAGGGAGTTGACGGCACTCGTTTCGGAGCGACAGCAGAAAAGCTACACAGGAATACATGTCCACCGCCGATTGTTGTCTGAAGCTCTGGCAACAGGGTTGTCAAGACCACCGTCAGACAATACAAAACACCAATACACACTTGGCGACTTTGCCTCCGTCATGCGTGGCATTGTCACGGGTAACAATGATTTTTTCTTTATGACATCTGCACGCGCCAAGGAACAAGGAATTCCCGACACTTTGCTGGTAAAGGCTGTGGGGAGAATGCGAGATGTTCAAGGAGAGTATTTCGATCCTGAGGATGTTCAGCGACTTGACGACAAGGGAAGACCAACCCGATTATTGAACGTCAACGGGGTATTGTTTGATCAACTTCCGATGCGTGTGCAGAAGTATCTTGAGGACGGCGAAGCAAAGGGTCTACCAAATAAAACACTAATCAAGACGCGAAAGCCGTGGTATCGGATGGAGGTTCGCAAGATTCCGCCAATCCTGTTTGCATATCTCGGCAGAAGAAGTGCGCGTTTCATCAGGAACCGGGCCGACGTCGTTCCCCTGACGTGCCTGTTGTGTGTTTATCCAAGACACTCGTCTCCTGAATTTATCGAACATCTTTGGAAGGTCCTCTCTAACCCAGAGACCATCAGCAATCTCAAGAAGGTTGGAAAATCCTATGGTGGAGATGCCATCAAGGTTGAACCTCGTTCATTAGAGCGATTGCCTTTGCCAGACGACCTAGTCCGGGCAGAAGGTCTTGAACAGTATGCAGAGGCGAAACAGGCAACTTTATTTGAATGAGCCAACAATAGCATTCAGCGGACGCGGACAAGCCGCGCCGCTGATGCGTAGCGTTGGGCATTGAGAAGATAGGAACAAATGGCAAGGGTCGGTGATGGACGAAAAGCCTGACGTTTTCCTCGCGGGGGAGCGGGTGTACCTCTCGCCGGTGCGCCTCGAGGACGCCCCGCTCTACGCCCGCTGGCTCAACGACGCCGACACCCGCCGCAACCTCACCATGTGCCTGCCTCTGACCCGGGGGCAGGAGGAG
>MFAF01000143.1:8440-10886 GCA_001774505.1 Candidatus Coatesbacteria bacterium RBG_13_66_14
ACGACGTGGTCCTGGCCGTCCGCCTGGCCGCCGACGACCGCCTGGCGGGAAACGTGGGCCTGCACGGCATAGACCGCGTCCACCGCTCCGCCGAGTTCGGCGTTTTCATCGGCCCGCCCGAGCTCCGGGGGAAGGGCTACGGCACCGAGGCCACCGCTCTCACTTTGAAGTACGGCTTCGGGGAGCTGAACCTCCACCGCATCGGGCTGCGGGTGTACGAGTTCAACGAGGCGGGCATCCGCGCCTACGCCCGGTGCGGCTTCAAGGAGGAGGGGCGGCTGCGCGGGGCTTACTCCTACGGCGGCCGCCGGCACGACGTGGTGCTGATGGGCCTCCTGGCCGAGGATTTTTTCGCCGGTTAGGCGGTTTCCGTTGCGGGGGCTGGTCGTCATTCTCGGCTGCGTTTTATTCATACCCGCCCCGGCGGGGGAGGTGGCGCTTTCCCCCTCGGTGGTCCTTGTCCTGCCCGAGGGTCTCGACGCGGAGCTTTACCCCGGCTACGGCGACGCGCTGGCCATCGTGGAGCTCTCCTACGCCGAAACGGGCAAGCCGTTCGCCTCGGGGGCGGTGGAGGCGGGGCCGGACTACGAGGTCGCCCCGAACGCCGCGGACCTGGCCGTACTCCTGACCGAACGGTTCCCCTCGCTCAAGCCGGAGTCGCTCGTGGACGCGCGCACGGGCGGCGAGGGGGGGCGGTTCTTCCGGCTGGAGGTCTACCCCAAGGGCGGCTTCTACACCTGCCGGGTGGTCGGGGTTTATTCCACGTCCGCCGGGTGTTTCGTGGTGGACTTCGCCGCCACGGCCCCGCGGTCCGAGGCGGTGGAGGCCCTCTGCGCGCTGGATTTCCGCCCGTCGGGTTGAGTCCGGGACGCACTTGTCAACCCCCCCGAGTCCGGTTATAATTATCCAATTCTGGCCTTACTTTTTTCCGGGAGGTTTCGTCATGCGCAAGGCACTCCTCATCCTCTCCGCCCTGGTCCTGGCGGCGTCGGCGACCACCACGGGCGGCGGCGCCACCGGCCCCACATTCTCGGCCACCATCGGCGGCGTCGCGGTGGACGTCGTCCTGCCCAACGAGGATTGGAGCAAGGGAACCGTCTCCCTCAACAAGTTCACCATCAACGGGCCGAGCAGCGTCATCATCACCGTCACCCCGCTGACCTCCGCCGTGGGCCTGGACACGACCGACATGGACGCGCTCTGCAAGGACAAGCTGGCGGAGAAGGCCAACGCGGCGACCACGGGCACGAAGGTCGTGGTGGACAAGAACTCCGCGGGCGTCACCTACGCGCTGCGCAGTTACGAGTCGGGCGGCAACGTGTACTTCGTGGGCGTTTCCGGCACCGGCACCTGCGGGGTGATGTTCTACGCCAAGGTCCCCACGGCGCAGAAGACCTCGGTCCAGAACGCCTTGAAGAGCATCCTGGGCGTGGTGGCCCTGAGCAAGTAGACGCGCGGGCCTGACCGTCGGACGGGTCGGGTCGGGGGAACCCGGCGTGTCCGGCGGCGTCCGCCGAGACCGGTGAGCGCGGGGAATGTTTGCCCGACGGGCGGGACTTGCCGATCCCGCCCTTTTTTTAGCGCGGCTTGCGCACCGGGGTGGGACTCCGGTAAAATCCCCATTTCCCCCTCGACCGGCGGGTGGTCGGGTTTGCGAGGGGCTAAAGCCCCTTGCCCCGAGCAGGGGTGGCGGTTGCGCGTAGCCTTCACATCGGACATCCACGCCGACAACTCGGAGGCGGCCCGGAGGGTGCCCAGGCTCCTCGGGGACCGCCTGCGCGCCCTTTCCCCCGACGTCTTCGTGCTTTTGGGCGACCTTGCGGGGCACCTGGAGGTCCTGGAGGAGTCCTTCGCCGAAATCGGCGAGCTGCCCTGCCCCGGCCTCTTCGTCGCCGGGAACCACGACGTGTGGGTTCCGCTCAACTGGCAGTCCCAGGGCGAGACGAGCTACGACCGCCTGGACCGCCTGCTGCCGGAGATGTGCGCGCGCCACGGCTGGGGCTACCTGGACGGCGGACCGGCGCGGGTGGGGGACGTGGGCTTCGTGGGGGGCGTCGGCTGGTACGACTACTCGCTGCGCAACCGCGCGCGGGACGGCGAGATTTCCATGGACGTCTACCGGCGCAAGTTCTTCCGGCGCTGGCGCTGGGGGGACGCCGTCTACGCCCTCTTCACCGACGGCGACGGGGAGCGGCTCTCCGACGAGGGCGTCTGCCGGCTGCTCGAGGGGCGGCTCTCGGACCACCTGGCCGAGGTGGCGCGGTGGGACGTGCGCGCCGTGGTGGGCTGCTCGCACCACATGCCCTACGACGTCATCCGGCCCCCCGGGCGGCTGCCCTGGGATTTCTTCCTGGCCTACGCGGGCTCGGCGCGTTTCGGCAGGCTCTTCGACACGGAGCAACGCCTGGCCGCGGTCCTCTTCGGCCACGTCCACCTGAAGTTCTCC
>MFAF01000143.1:11293-11447 GCA_001774505.1 Candidatus Coatesbacteria bacterium RBG_13_66_14
GGGGTGCTCTACTACGGACCCTTCGAGGCCCGGCGCTGGGAGAAGGAACTGCGGGCGGTCTTCCGCGCCTGCGCCGACACCGGCACGGGGGTCGAGCTCAACGTGGCCGGTTGGGGCCAGGCCCCCGGCGAGCCGTACCCCGGGGTCGAGGGGC
>MFAF01000143.1:11488-11637 GCA_001774505.1 Candidatus Coatesbacteria bacterium RBG_13_66_14
GGGGGTGGGACGTAAACGCGGCGGTCCGCGGAGGACTCGTCCTACGGGGCCGCCCTACGTCATCGCAGCGAGGCGCAGGCGGTGGTGAGGGACGAATCAGCCCCCTCCCCCCGTTGGGGGGGGTAGGGTGAGGGGCGATTCGCGGCGGC
>MFAF01000143.1:11664-13517 GCA_001774505.1 Candidatus Coatesbacteria bacterium RBG_13_66_14
CAAAACGTGGTGAGGGCTGCCGCATGTCCCCTCCCCCCTCTGGGGGGAGGGTTAGGGAGAGGGGTATTTAGCGGGCGGGTGTAGACACCCGCCCCTACGTCATCGCAGCCCGGTCCGGGAGTGTGATACGGGCGGGGTACGGAGCCCCCGCCCTGCGATTGGGCTGAAACTCTCACCGGGGGGGTCAGGCGCCGGGGGGCAGCATGTCCCGCTCCGGGGGCTCGGGGGCTCTCTCGCCGCCGGTGATGGTGGCGGTCACCTTCACCGGCTCGCGCTTCGCGTCGTCGTACCCCACGCGGCCGTACACCAGGCTCACCACGACGCCGCCCACGATGCAGACCCCGAGGCCGCCGAAGGCCCACAGGCCGGTCAGGCCCCGGAACTCGAAGGCGAGGTAGTTGTTCAGGGCGGTGGGGAGGCCGCCCAGGAGCCATACGGCGGCGCCGAAGACGATGCCCTTCAAAAAGCCCACGCCCCAGACGCGCTCCTCGATGGCGGCGTAGAAGAGGCCCCAGATGGCGCCGATGATCACGCCCGCGCCGATGCGGGCCAGGAAGTAGGTGAAGCCGAAGTCCTTCGTGGCCACCTCGGTCCCCGCCGCCGCGCCCTTGGAAAGGACGTCCACCAGGATGTAGGCCAGCGCCATGACCGCCCCGGCGATGATCCCGGCCAGGGCGCCGCGCTTGTACCTCGCTCCGCTCTTTTTCTGACCCATGAATCCTCCCGCTCCGTTCGAGCCGGGTCAGTATAATAAACCCGGACCGAACCGGCAAGCGGTGGTCCCCCGACGGGCGTCCTGCTATAATCGGGGTGTGGAGAGTGGGCGACCCCCGCCGCGGTCGGCGCGCCCCGGGGGGATGGGGTATAATGCGCCCCGCGCAAACGGGGTGGACGACGAACCGGAGGGGTATTCTCGATGGCCGACGAGTTCTACGTGAAGTTCTGGGGGGTGCGGGGGAGCTACCCGGTGGCCGACGCGGACAAGCTGGAGTTCGGCGGCAACACCTCCTGCGTCGAGGTGGTCGCCGGTGGTAACCGGGTCATCGTGGACGCCGGCACCGGCATCATCAAGCTGGGCCAGAAGATGCTCTCCGAGCACCACGCCAAGCCCAAGGAAGAGCGCAGAGACGGCCTGGAGGTCAACCTTCTGATGACCCACACCCACCACGACCACACGCTGGGCTTCGGCTTCTTCGCGCCCGCGTTCAGCATCTCCACCACCGTCCACATCCTCGGGCCCCGCATGTTCGCCCACGACCTCGAGGAGATCATGTCCATGTCCATGCTGCCGCCCTTCTTTCCGGTGCAGCTCGAGGACATGGGCTCGGTGAAGGTCATCCAGAACGTCAAGGACTCCGACGTCATCGTGTTCGACGCGCCGGGGGATCCGCCGCTCGTGCGCCACAGGAAAGACGACCTCTCCGGCCTGGGCGACGGCGTCCTGGTGATCGAGAACTACCGCTCCTACGCCCACCCCCAGGGCGGGAACGTCATCTACAAGTTCACCTACCGCGGGAGGAAGTTCGTCCACGGGACCGACACCGAGGGCTACTACGGGGGCGACGCGCGGCTGGTCCGGTTCGCCAAGGGGGCGGACCTCCTCACCCACGACGTCCAGTACACCGACGAGGAGTACGCCTCCGGGGCGGTGCAGGGCTTCGGGCATTCGACGCCGCGGATGGCCGCCGAGACAGCCCTGGCGGCCGGGGTGAAGCAGCTCGGGCTCATCCACCACGACCCGCGGCACACCGACGACCAGATCCTGGAGCTGGAGGCGCAGGCGAGGAAGATTTTCCCGGAGACAACGGCGGTGCGCGAGGGCCAGCGCTTCGACCTGCTGTGAGCGCGGTCCT
>MFAF01000143.1:13601-18404 GCA_001774505.1 Candidatus Coatesbacteria bacterium RBG_13_66_14
AGGGAGAGGGGGACCGCGGGCCGTAGCGTTTTGCGATGATGTAGGGCGGGGACTTCAGTCCCCGCCGCTTATTTTCAATGGTAGCCCTCACCCTAGCCCTCTCCCACTGGGAGAGGGAATCGGCCGCCATTTACCCTACGGATGCACCAGCTCGCCGAAGCTCCAGCTCCGGTCGCCCCCGTCCGTCCACACCGCGCACACCGCCACCACGTACCGCGTCCCGCCCGGCACGCCCCAGTATTCGGCCAAATCCCCCTCGGGAATCACCAGCTCCCCGGCGCGCACCAGCTCGGGATAGGTCCGCCAGACCCCGTCGTCCGGCAGGGTCTCGGCGTCGAACGCTTTAATCGGCACCACGGCCGCGTAGTACCCGGCGACGCCGTAGAGCGGCTCCCAGCTTATCCGCACGGTCGTGCCCTCGTCCGCGGCGGCGACCGCGGTGTAGGGGAGCTCGGCCAGGTCCATCCCGCTCGAACGCCAGGGTAGCGGCTCCCCGAGGGGCTCCCCGGTTACGGCGTCCACCGGCGTGACCAGGAGCCGCGGCGCGGTCTCCGCCGGGAGCTCGACCGAGGCCCGGTCCAGGTAGGTCAGGATTTTCCCCGCCAGGGGCGGCCCCACCGGGTGGGTCGCCTCCCCGAGCTTGAGGGCGTAGGTCCAGCTCCGGCCCTCCACCGTCGGGATTTCCAGCCGCGCCTCGACGAGGAGGTGGTCGCCGGGCAGCGCCAGCCCCGCCGTCGGCGCGTAGCGGACGAGGGAGCAGGCGGCCTCGGAAATCACCGGCCAGGGCTCCAGCTCCACGACCGGCGCCTCCTCCCCCTCCCGCTCGGTTCCCCCCCGGCCGAGGAGCAGCCCGTCGTCCTGTTTCCAGACGACAATTTGGACGCCACCCGGCACCGTCGGCAGGGTGAAGCGGCCGTAGGGGTCGGTCGTGTCGAAGGCCAGCGGCCTTCCGGGCGGGTCGCTGACCAGGGCGACGGCGGCCCCCTCCACCGGCTCGCCCTGAAACACCGCCTTCCCGGTCAGCACCGGTTCCTCTGCTCCCTTGACGAGCGCGATTGCGGAGAATCCGCTCCAGTTCCCCTCGGTATCCCGGGCGTGGACGAGGAGGGTGTGCGTCTCCCCCGGTCCCCAGTCGGCGGTGGGCACGGCCAGGCAGGCGGCGAGGCGGCGGTCGCCGGGCAGGCCGAGCCAGGGCGGGACGGTGAACGTCGTCCCCGCGCCGTCGTTGCCCGGCGAGTCGAGGAAAGCCTCCACCAGCGCCACCCCGGTGTCGTCCACGGCGGTCACGGTCACGGCCGTGGCGGCTCCCGTGGAGGGGCCGGTTTTCTCCAGCCCCAGCGCGGGCCCCTGGACGTCGCGGCGGCGCAGGGCCAGCCGGACGGTTTTCAGCTCCCCGGCGTCGGCGGCGCCCAGGCGGTCGGCGGTCCCGTCCGAGTCCTCGTCGTAAGCGCCCTCGTAGCTCCAGCCCCCGGCGGCGCTCACCGCGGTCACGTAGGGCGAGCCGCGGGCGTCCGTCGGGGCGAGCCCCCGAACCTCGAAGGCCCCGGAGTCGAGGGCCGCCCGGGCTAAAGGTAATTCACCCGCCGGGTCCTTGGAAACCGTCACCGCGAGGTCCGGCGGGAGCGGCGTGCCGTCGGCGCAGAAAACCTCCCCCGACACGGTAACGCCCTCCTCCGCCGGGATGACGCCGAAGCTCCACGTCACCGGCTCCTCGGTGGCGTTGCCCCCCAGGTCCACCACGCCGTCCAGTGCCACCCGGTAGCGCGTCCCCGGCGCGAGCGGCGCGGGGAGGTCGAGGAACACCCTATCTCCCTCCGCGCGGGGAACCAGGGCCGTCTCGGGACCGAGCGCGGCCTCTTCCTCTGAAGGAGGGGTTTCCTCCGGCGTTTCCCCCTCGTCCGGTGTCGCCGTCTCGGCGGCGGGCAGGATTTCGGCCAGGGAGGCGGTCGCCTCGGGCGCGAGCCTCACCGCCTCGGAGAACCAGGCGTAGATTGCGGGCTGGTCCGGCGCCCTCTCCTCGGGGAAGGTGGAGACCGCCCGGGGCGGCGTCTCGTCGGCGGGCGCGTCGGCGATGAACTCCCGCTCCAGCGGCTCCAGGGGGAGCCCCTCGCCCGAGCGCAGGTTGCGGGTCGAGAGGGTGTAGGTCGCCCCCGGCTCCAGGCCGGCCACGTCCAGAACCAGCCGGCGCCCGGTGGCCTGATCCAGCTTGGCCAGGACGACCTCGGCGGCCTCGCCGTCCCCGCCGCCCGTGAGGGTGAAGTTGCCCGTGTCCTTGAGCGGCGCGGGGTCCAGGGCGCGGTCGAACTCGAGCTGGATGTGACGGCTGTCGAGGAGGCGGAAGAAGACCATCCGGGGCGGCATGCCGCCCTCGAGGGCCCGGTCGCCGGGGGGCGTGGCCTTCCGCCCGCACCCCGCCAGGGCGCACAGGGCGGCGATAATGATGACTATTTTGACCGGTCGGAGCATGGGGCGATGATACCACGTCCGTCCGGCCGCCGACCAGTCCCGCCCGCGCGCGCCGCTTGACTCAACGCCCCGTCAGGCGCTAAACTCGAAAGCGTCCGCAATCCAAGGCTGGGGTGGCTATGGACCTGGTTCTCGTCACGGGCAACGTGGTCTCCACGGTCAAGGACGCGGGGCTGACGGGGTTCAAGCTCCTGCTGTGCCGGCCGGCCGGCGCCGACGGGAAGCCGACCGGGGACGAGCTGGTCTGCGTGGACGCCGTGGGCGCCGGGCGCGGGGAGCTGTGCTTCATCGCCCGGGGCTCCTCGGCGCGCCAGACCGAGCCCACCCGCAACCGCCCCGTGGACGCCGTCGTCTGCGGCATCGTGGACTCCATCGAGCGCGACGGCCGCGTCGTCTTCCGCAAGCACGGCAAACCGGACGGGGTGAAGTAGGCCATGCAGCGGGGCAAGGTCACGGGCAGCGTCTGGGCCACCCGCCGGGTGGAGGTCCTCGAGGGCGTCCGGCTGGCGCTGGTCCGCCGCCGCGGTCCCGACGGCCGCCTGGCCGACCGCGAGGAGGTGGCCGTGGAGGTGGTGGAGGCCGGCGTCGGCGACGAGGTCCTCCTGGCCGACGGCCGCGAGGCGTCCCTGGCCATGCCCGAGGGCAAAAACTTCGCCCCCGTGGACCTGGCCGTGGTCGGCGTCCTCGACGAGCAATCCTGGGAAGAGGACTGATCCTCACCCAATCCGTCTGGATGGTTAAGTAAGGAAGCCCTCACCGCCATCCCCGTAGGCGCGCCTCTCCCACAGGGAGAGGGGGCAGATAAATGATTCTGGCCCGCGTCGTCGGCAACGTCTTCTGCACCATCAAGCACCCGGCCCTGACCGGCTGCCGCCTCCTGCGCGTCGCCCCCGAGAACGGCGGGCCGGAGCTGGTCGCCGTGGACATCGTCCGCGCCGGACCCGGCGACCTGGTCATCGTCCAGAACGAGGGGAACGCCGCGCGGCAGATTACGGGCCGCGAGGATATCCCCGCCCGCCAGGTCATCGTCGGCGTGGTGGACTCCATCCACCGGGAAGCCTAGCGTGAGCTCGCTGGTAAAGCTAAGCCCCGCCAAGGTCAAGCGCCTCCTGGAGCAGTTCCTCCGGGTGGCCGACGTGCACCGCGCCGGCCTCCACGACAGCCGCGAAACCCACCTCCGCCTCGTCCGCTCCCTGGTCAAGAAGGACCGTCTGGCCCGCCTCGACCGCACGGCGCTCCAGGCGCTCATCGGCACCCTGTGGTCCTTCCGCTTCTGGCGCAACGCGGACTTCATCCTGGAGAGCGCCCTGGCCGTCGGGCTGCCCGAAGTCAGGAAACAGCTCCACGACCTATTGTACGGGACCGACGACATCGTCCTGCGCTACGATCGCCTCTTCGGCTCCCCCATCCGGTTCGACACGGCGGCCATCTCCGAGCTGTTGTCGGTGAACGAGCCGGAAAGGTACGCCGTGCGCAACATCTCCAGCCGCAAGGGCCTCTTCCGCCTTCGGGCCGAGGAGCTGCCCCTGGTGACCCACGGGCAGATCACCGGCGCCGAGTACGTCGCCTACTGCACGGAGATAAACCGGCTCCGCGAGCGGCTCAACGAGGTGGAGCCCGTATTCCGGACCCTCTACGACGTGGACTTCTTCCTCTACTTCGCCGCCTACGAGGCCCAGGACGAGGAGCGGGAGTCGCTGGCGAAGCTCTTCGCCGAGGCCGAGCAGAGGCGCCGGACGGAGAGCCCCGCCGGCATCCGGCTCGCGCTCCTGGAACTGGGCGACCGGATGGGCCTCGGCGTGTGGGCCGGGGGGCCCGAGGTGAAGAGCCTCCGCCGCCGCAAGGACTTCAAAAAGCTGGAGCGCGTCCTCGACGAGCCCCCGGTGCGTTACGACGACTTCACCGACCGCCTGCTGGCCGACGTGGACGTCATCTGGTTCGAGGGGAAAAAGATCGCCGCCCTCTTCGAGGTGGAGCCGGTCGAGGGGTTCTCCGAGGGCCTCCTGCGCCTGGCGGACCTGGTGAACCACAGAAAGTCGTTCAACGCGCCCGTGTACATCGTCGCGCCCGACGACCACTGGGAGAGAGTGGTGGCCGAAGTCACGCGGCCGGCCTTCGAGAACCTGCCGCGGCCCCTGGCGGCCTGCTGCCGGTTCCTCCCCGCCTCGGCCGTGGAGATGATTCTGGAGAAGCTCGGCGACACCGTCTCCCACATGACCCCGGGGTCTTTGAAGCAGTTTTCCACCGCGGTGGAGTGAAGATAAACAAGGTATAATAGATATGATGCATGGCTATTCAGATGAATCAAATTGGTGTACGGGTAGATATAGGAGCATC
>MFAF01000143.1:18470-18714 GCA_001774505.1 Candidatus Coatesbacteria bacterium RBG_13_66_14
AGTTCTAATTTAGATGAATTTCGTTGGACAAACTTAAGAAGTGCGAAATATAGATTTTGCGCAGATAAATTTTTTCAGTTCTATCTCTCTCAAATTAACTCAGGTAATACACGCGTTGATATTATAGTATGGGATACACAGGATAGTCGTCATAAACGAATAGGGAGAGATGATATGGCAAACTACGAAAGGATGTATTATCATTTAGCTAAATTTGTAATGCACGAGAGGTGGAAACCAGCCA
>MFAF01000144.1:0-4911 GCA_001774505.1 Candidatus Coatesbacteria bacterium RBG_13_66_14
GAGGCGGTCCACGTTCACGTAAATTTTTCGGCTCCCCGCGGCGGCGCCCAGGTAGAGCGTCTGCATGGCGCCGACGAAGGCGGGGTCGTCCATAAAATCTTTCGGAACCGCGGCCAGGTTGAAAATCTTGGGCATGGGTCCCTCCGTTACGGTCGGGCGTTCCCCCTCCCCTCGCCGGGGGAGAGGTAGAGCGCGGGCTTGAGGGCGCCGCCGATTGCCCGTATTCCGGACGGCCTCTTCGTGAAAAGGGGAGCCGCTTTGGCTCCCCTGCGATGCGCGTTTTAAGCGGCTAAACGCATGATACGCGCCCAACTGAAACTGACGCCGCCGCACCCTCCGGCCCCTTTCGCCGAGGCGTGCCGTTACGAGGAGCTGAGCTTCTTCAGCTTGGTCTCGGCTTCCTTCAAGAGCCTCTGGAGCCGCTCTATATCGTTGGCCATCTCCTCCCGGGACTCCAGCTCCTGCTCCAGGTTCTTCTGGCGGACATCGAAGTCCTCGAGCTGGACCGAGAACTCCTTCATCTTCTTGCCCAGCTTGTCGGCCAGCTTGGCCTGCGACTCCATATCCTTGAAGCTCTCGGCGAGGCCGCCCAGGGAGCTCCCCAGCGCGTCCAGGCTGTTCGAGAGGTCGGCGGAGTCCTGCTTGAGCTGCGCCAGGATCGGGTGGTGCTTGTCGCTGGTGGAGGTGACAAGCTCCGTGGTGGCCTTGGCCCGCTCCTCGACCTCGGAGAGCTTTTTCTCCAGCTTCTTGAAGGCCTCGACCCGGTTCTCCAGCACCGAGAGGTCGCTGTCGAGCTTGACGGAGCGCTCGGTGGCGTTGGAGAGGGTCTTTATCCTGGAGTCAATCTCGGCCAGTCGGGTGCCCTTCTCGGCGACGCCCCTGTCGGTCTGGTCGAGGTTTTTGTCGAGCTCGGCCAGACGGGCCTTGAATCCCTCGAGGCGGGCCTCGTAGGCCTCGGCGGCCTCGGCGGCCTTGCGGATCTCCTCCTGGCGCGCGCCGATCTTGTCCCCCGCCTCCCGGAGCTGCTCCAGCCGCTCGGTGTTGGCGGCGGCGAGGCGCTCGGTGTCCTTCACGCCCTTCAGGGACTCCTTGCGGCTGGATTCCAGCCGCTCGCCGAGCCCCTCGATCTCCCTGGCCGCGCCGTCCAGCTCGGCGGTCTTGGCCAGGAGGGACTCGACCTTGGCCCCCACGGTGTCCACCTCGCCCTTGGTGTGGCGGACCTCGTCGCCGGCGACGCGGCACCGCTCCAGGGAGATGGTGAGGTCGGCGAGCTTGGCGTCCAGCTCGTCCGCCTTGGCCCGCTGCTCGAGCTGGGCCTTGGACCGGGCGTCCAGGTCGTCAATCATCCGGTTGAGGTCGGCGATCTTGCCCTCGAGGGTCTTGACCGTCTGGAAGCGCTGCTCGACGGTGGCCAGGTGGTCCCCGACGAGGCGCTCCCGCTCGTCGAGGCGGTCCAGGCGCTCGGCGAGGCTTTCGACCCGCTGGCGGGAGTTGGTGATGGTGGCGAGGCCGTCCAGGGCGGCCTTGGACGCCTCGGTCACCCCCGACAGGCGCCCCTCGAGTTCCGACACCGCCCCGCGCAGGCCCTGGATGCGGCCCTCCTGGGCGCCGACCTCGGAGAGACGGGCCTCGGCGGGCCCCAGGCGGGCGCTCAACGCCTCGAGGCGGTCGCGGAAGGAACTGAGGTGGTTCTCCACGCTCTGCACGCGCTCGAGCTCCTCGCCCAGCCGACCCGCGGTCGCCAGGGCGTCCTCCATGGCGGAGCGCTTGTCGAAGAGGCCCTGCAGCCGGTCGTCGAAGGAGGCGGACTCGAGGCGGAGCCTGTTCAGCTTCTCCTCGAACTGGCCGACCTCGGTCAGCCTGTCCCGGAGGGTGTTGACGCGGACGTCTATCTCGTCGAGCTTTGTGGCCTGGGAGGCGAGCTGGTGGTGCTGGCTGGCGAGCTCGCGGCGGCCCTGTTCCATCTCCCCCAGGGACAGCTTGAACTGCTCGGCCAGCTCCCGGGCCTTGGCGCCCTCGGCCTGGGCCGTTTTCGTGGCCGCCAGCGCGGCGTCCACATCGGCCTTGGCGGCCAGGATGGACTGCATCCGCTGTTCCAGCGCGTCTATGGCCTGGCGCGTCTCCGCGACCTGGGTCATCTGCTGGTTGATCTTGTTGACCTGGGCCTCGATGTCCCAGAAGACCACGTTGATCCGGGCCTGTTCCGCGGCCACCTTCTCGACTATCTCGCGCTCCCGGTCCAGGCTCTTGAACTTGTTCTTGATGAACTCGACGGACTGCTTGAGCTCGTCGGCCTTTTTCTGGTAGGTGCCTATCTCGGCCAGGTCATCGGAGATCTTCTTCGTGGAGTCCCGGGTGGTGTTCAGCTCCGCGGTCAGCTCGTTGAGCTTGGCGACGAAGCCCTCCGTCCGGCTGTCCACGACGCTCAGGCTCTCCGTGATGCCGTCAATCTTTTTGGCGGACTCTTCCAGGCGGGCCTGGAGCTTGGTGATCTCCTCGCCCTCGCGCTTCAGGTCGGCCAGGTTTTCGGCGACCTCGGCGGCCTTGGCGTCCAGTTGGTCCAGCCGGCTGGAGACTTTCGCCAGCTCCTGGTTGGCCTTGACGACCCCCGTCTCGCTCTTCATGAGACGGTCGAGCTCGCTCCGGTAGCCGGCCAGGTTGTTCTCGAAGCCCCGCAGCTTCTCCTCGGTGTCGGCGATGACGGTGTCCAGCTTGCCCGCCACGTCCCGCACGCGCTTCTTGGACTTCTCGATGACCTTCGAGGTGAGGCGGATCTCGTCCAGGTCGGCGGCGATCTGTTCCCGGGACCCGGAGACCTCGCGCAGGCCGTCGGTCAGCTCCTGGATCTCCTTGCCCTTCTTCTTGACGAGGTCGAGGTTCTCGGCCGTCCGCTTGGTCTCGCCCGCGAGGTCCCGCAGGACGCCGTCGGCCCTGGTGAAGAGCTCGGTGAGCTTGTCGCGGATCTGCAGGAACTGCTTGTCATCCCCCTTGGACTGGGAAAGCGACAGGCTCGATATGAGGTTTTCTTCCCACTGCTCGGGCTTTTCCGCGGGTTTTTCTTTCTTTCCCATAGGGGCCCCCTGGTATGGTCAGCCGATGGCGCACTCGAAGCAAGGGGTTATCTCCCTCCCGGCACGGCGAACCTCTCCGCCGGGCTTGGGCATACCCCTTATCTTCCTTAAACACCTATTATTAAATGACTCCGTCGGCCGTTTGTCAAGACTTAATAGGACCGATGTCGTTGTAGCTGCGCCAATTCCGGCGCTCTCCGGCGCTCTCCCGTCCCGGGCGGCGCTACGGCTCCTCGTAGCAGCGGTTTTCGATGAAGAGCGGCACCAGTTCCGGATCGAACTGTTCCCCGGCGTTGCCCTCCAGCTCGAGGAGCGCCCGCTCGGTGGTCAGGGGGTGGCGGTAGGGCCGCTCCGAGGTCATGGCGTCGTAGGACTCGGCGATGGCTAGGATGCGGGCCGGGAGGGGGATCTCCTCGCCGGCCAGCCGGTTGGGGTAGCCCTCGCCGTCCCAGCGCTCGTGGTGGTGGCGGATGGTGCGGGCCGCCTCCTCCAGGTAGGGGACGCCCCCCACGAGCGCCTCGCCGACGATGGGGTGCCGCCGCACCACGACCCACTCCGCCTCGTCCAGCGGGGTGTCCTTGCCGATTATCTCCTCGGCCAGGCCGACCTTGCCGATGTCGTGCAGGACCGCGGCGAAGGAGAGGGAGGTCAGCTCCTCGTGCCCGAGGCCCCGAGCCCGGCCCAGGCGCACGGCGTAGCGCATCACCCGGTCCGAGTGCCCCCGGTGGTAGGGGTCCCGGGCCTCCAGGGCGTTGACCATGGTGCGCACCGTGGCCAGATAAGAGCTGTCCACGGTCGAGTGGCGGGCCAGGCGCTCCACGAAGACCGCGAGCTGGCCGTGGATGGTCTCCAGCCGCTCGAGAAACTCCGCCGCCGCCTCGGGGCGCTTCCAGACTAAAAAGACGTGGTAGGGGAAGGGGACCTCGCCGAAGGCCATCCCCACGCCGGAGTCGGGCTTCAGGTCGAAGCTCGCCTCGAAGCGCAGGAAGTGCTTGTTCTGCATGGGCTTGATCGGGGTGTGGCGGGTGGGGAGCTTGCCCAGCTTGTCGAAGGCCTCCTCGAGCCCCCGGCGCCCGGGGAGCTTGACCCCCTCGGCGCGGGCCCCCAGGTCGCCGTCAGGCCGGCGCCAGAGGGCGACCGCGGCGTCGGTGTCGTAGAGCTCGCCCAGGTAGGCGACCAGGTCGCCGAAGAAGGTTTCGGGGTCCAGCGCGGCCCCGAGCCGGTTCTCCATCTCCCGCAGCCCGGTGAGGGCGGCCAGCTCCAGGCGCAGGTTGGTGTTGAGCGGGTTTTTATCCGGGGCGGCGACGCCGAGCTCCGCGTAGGGTACGAGCTGGAGCCGGAGGAGACGGGAGAGGACGCCGAGGTCCGCCTTCGCGCCGTCCCCCCGGCGGCAGATTATCACCTGCATCAGCCCCGGGACTTCGGGGTGGATGCTGATCGCCTCGCTCCCCCCGCCGCAGTCTATGACCCGGTCGTGGGACTTGGTGAGCTGCTCCAGGCAGGGCGCATCCGCCCGGTCGGAGAACGTGGGGCAGTGGTCCTTGGGGGAGCCGAGACGCTCGATGCCGGCCTTGGTGAGGACGACGAGCTGGGTGCGGGTGGCCAGGGCGAAGTCGTTCAACAGATCGGCAAGCTTCATGGGGGTCACCTGCCCGGGGCTTTCGTAATGTCTAACCCTATAAATATAGCACAGAAAAGCCGAAGTGGCTCGCCGGCTCATCAACCTTATCCGGGACGACCGTCTCGCCGGCGGCCTCGGCGCGCTCCCCCATGGCCCGCGGTCGGCTCTCGCAGCTCACGCCGAGGAGGTCCTTCGAGCCGCGGGCGTAGAGGGCGGCTT
>MFAF01000144.1:4958-11897 GCA_001774505.1 Candidatus Coatesbacteria bacterium RBG_13_66_14
TGTCGGTGATGCCGTATTCCCAGAGCCCATTGGTGATGGTCATGTAGACCATCCCGGGCCCGGGGCCGCCATCCCCGTCCGTCGGCGAACCGCAGGCCAGCAGCAGGAGGGCGAGGCTGACCAGGAGCCGCCTCATCCTTTCCTCCACCGCGGTGAACCCCGCCGATTGACCGTCCGGCGCCCCTCGATTCACAGCGGTCCGGCATCAGGGGCGGAACGCCTCGATGGCGCGCAGGTTGTCGTGGACGGTGGCCGGGGCGCGGTAGTTGCGCGGGGCGGAGTACTCGATGACGGGCCGGTCGTCGGTGACCGGCTCGAAGCCCCGCGCGTAGGAGCGGAAGGCGGCGTCGTCCAGGGCCAGCCGGTCCAGGAGCGCCATGGGCCCCGGAACCCCGACCTCGGCCAGGGTGCGCACGATGTCCGGGTCGCGCGCCGCCGCGGCGAAACGGGACTCATCCACGGAAAGCGGCCCGTCGGAGCCCAGAAGGACGATGTCGTCCCCGGTGAGCCAGAGCTGGGCGTGGGGGAAGGCCCGGGCGAAGCTCGCGGCCAGCATCCGCACGTCGCGCACGGCGAGCTGGTAGAGCGGTATCCACTGGGCGACGACCCCGCCCGGCTTGAGCGCCCGCCGGCACAGCTCGTAGTACTCCACCGTGTACAGGTTCACCACACCGGCCACGGCCGGCGGCATCGGCTCGGCGGTTATCACGTCGTAGCGCCGGTCCGTGCACAACAGGTAGTTCCGCCCGTCGTCCACGATCACCCGGGCCAGGGGGTTGGCCAGGACGTCCAGGTTGAATTCGGAGAAGAACGGGGCGCACTCCAGCACCGCCGGCGCTATCTCCACGCAGTCCACCCGCTCCACCGTGTCGTACACCGCCAGGGCGCCGAAGGTGGACCCCGACCCGAAGCAGATGACCAGCACGTCCCTGGGGTCCGGGTGGACCAGCATGGGCAGGTGGGCCAGCATCCGGTTCTTGCGCATGTCGCTCACGGCGGTGTAGGTGGCCTGGTTCCCGTCAATCACCAGCCGGCGGGTGGTCACGCCGCCGTTGGCCGGGTCGTCGGCGCGCTCGCGCACCTCCACGGTCCCGGACTCGCTCTCGTCGTAGTAGAGGAGCGTCTCGCCTTCCCGGAGGAAATTCTCACCCAGGCGGTCGAAGGGGAGCCAGAGCGCGCCGAAGGCGAGGGTGGCGGCGCAGGAGGTCAGGGCCAGGGTCTTCTTCTCGAGCCAGCGCCACGCCGCGGCGGCGGCCACCAGCACCGACAGCCCCGTCAGCAAGAGCAGGCTCCCCTGGAACCCCAACAGCGGTATGAGCACGAAGCCGGTCGCCGCGGCGCCCAGGATGGTCCCCGCCGAGTTGGCGGCGCAGAGCTCGCCCACCCGCCGGCCCACCCCGCCCGACTCCCGGGCGTAGAGGCGCACCGCAATGGGGAAGAGCATCCCCAGAAGGAACGTCGGCAGGAGCATGACCGCCAGGGTCAGCACCAGGGAGCTGGCCACCAGGGAGCCCCATCCGGCGAGCCCCCCGACGACGGCCTGGCTCGCGCGGCCCAGCTCCAGGGGCCAGTTGAGCGCCAGCCCCGTCGTCGCCAGGGCGGCGAGGCCCACCCCGATCTCCCCCCAGACGAAGGCCCGCTGCGGTTTCTTGAGCCGCTTGACCAGCCAGGAGCCGAAGGCCCCCCCCAGCGCCAGCCCCACCAGGTACACCGCCAGCATGGCCGAGAAGGTGTAGGTGACGTTGGAGAACCACAGGATGAGCATCCGGTTCCACACCAGCTCCAGGCCGAGGGCGGCGAAGCCGGAAATGGCGTAGAGCCAGAGGAGGAGCCGCCCCCTCTTGCCCGGCGGGCTCGCGCTCTCGGCTTTCCGGGGCTTCGTCTCCGCCGAGGCCATGCGCGACAGGGCGAAGGCCCCGCCCGCCGCCGCCAGGTTGATGCCAGCAGCCATCATGGTCGAGCCCCAGAGGCCCAGATGCTCGATTAAAAAGAAGCCAGCCGCCAGCGTCCCGACCACGGCCCCCGCGGTGTTGAGGGTGTAGAGGAGGCCGGTGCGGCGGCCGACGGCCTCCCGGGTACGGCCGGTGTGCCGGGCCAGGGCGGGGAGCGTGGCCCCCATGAGCGTGGTGACGGGTAGTAAAACCAGGAACGCCAGGGCGGCCCGCACCGCGGTGAAGAGGAACCCGGAGCCCCCGGTGGCGCCGTAGAGCGGGACGTAGACGAGTTGAGCGAGTTGGAGTAATAGCGGGACGAGGAGCCCGGTGGCGGCCACCCCGGCCTGGAGGAGGGCGTAGAAGAAGAGCGGCCGCCGCATCCGGTCGGCCACGCGGCCCAGGAGCCAGCTCCCCAGCGCCATCCCCCCCATGAAAGCGGCCAGGACCGTCGTCGCCGCCTGGCTCGTCACCCCGAACACGAAGGAGAGCTGGCGCAGCCAGACCACCTCGTACACGAGGCCGGCGGCGCCGGAGATGAGGAACAGCCCGGCCACCGCCGGCAGCTGGAACTTTTCGAGCCTGGTCACGGGGCCCCGATTTGTCGGCGCGGTTTGGGGGATGGTTCCGCGGCTGCGCGGGGTGCCCCGTATTATACACCAATCCGGGCCTGCGGCGCGCCGCGGTCGTCATGCGAATGAGGGGCGGCCTCCGTCTAGGGGTTGGGGTGATGGATGCCGCGTGTCCCCTCTCCCTGTGGGAGAGGGCTAGGGTGAGGGCTACCTTATAAAAAAACGGGCCGACCTGAAGGTCGGCGCTTACAAGTTTGACGACTGATTCGAAACGTAGGGGCGGGGCTCCGTACCCCGCCCGTTGCGATGGTGTAGCCGCTTATACCAACAAACCCCGACCCTCACCCCCGGCCCGTCGGCGCGCATCTCCTAATTGTAGGGCGGGGATTTCAATCCCCGCTGCTTTCTATCAATGGTAGCCATCACCCCTACCCCTTTCCCACGGGGAGAGGGGAACCTCTCCGACCGCCCTAGAACAGCGGCGAGACCAGCACGTAGAACAGACGAAAGAACAGCCCGAAGTACGGCGAAAGGACCCCCGTCATCAACAGCACGATGATGAAGATGAACCCGTAGGGGGCGACGCGGGCGGCGAAGCGGCTCGCCTTCAGCGGCAGGAAGTGGAACAGGACGCTCGAGCCGTCCAACGGCGGGATGGGCAGGAGGTTGAACCCTCCCAGGACGAGGTTGTACAGGACGCCCAGCTTGAGGATGGCCGAGAAGAACCCGGCGACCCCGAAGTCGAGCTCGAAGGTGAACTGGTTGAAGGCCAGGGGGTCCATGCCGGTGAGGTAAGTGACCTGGAGCAGCACGAAGAAGGCGGCGGCGAGGAGGAAGTTGGACGCCGGCCCCGAGAGCGCCACCGCCAGCATGTCCCCCCGGGGGTTCCGCAGGTTGCGGGAGTCCACCGGCACCGGCTTGGCGGCCCCGATGATGAACCCGGCGTTGGAGAGAATTAAAACCAGCGGCAGAATGACGGTGCCGATGGGGTCTATGTGGGGCAGGGGGTTGAGGGTGAGCCTTCCGGCGAGCTTGGCGGTGTCGTCGCCGCGGCGGTAGGCCACGAAAGCGTGCGCGGCCTCGTGAAACGTGAGGCTGAACAGGAGGATGGGGACGGCGGCGATGAGGTACTGCCAGGGCATGGGGCTGTCCTCGGGGTTGAGAGTTTCAGTACGGCGGGGGCGCTGTCCCGGTTCCTCGCGGGCGAACCGGGCGATGGAGGACTCGGCGCCTACCCGCCTTTCTTCGCCGCCGACGCGGCCGCCCCGTGCGTCTTCAAATGCGGTCGCGCCCTCGAAGCGGCCTTCTTCCGCGGGCCGCGGCCCCCCTCGACTGCGTGGGACGCCGATACATCGGAGATCGCCTTGGCGCCCTGTTGATGGCGGCCGGGCCGCGTTTTGACGCATTCCCAGTCCGTCTCCTCGTCATTGGGCACGGCCTTGAGCTTGAGGACGCAGCCCAGGGCGTGGAACACCTCGGCCACCTTGCGCAGGGTCATGTTGGAGGGTCCGCGCAGGAGCTTGGTGACGTACGCCTTGGAGCAGTCGAGCCTTTTCGCCAGCTCCGCCTTGGTGACGCCGTCCTTTTCCATGACCTCGAAGAGCTGCTGGCTCACGTCGAGGATGAGCCCCTCCTCGGCCATCTGGCGCTCAAGGCCGAAACGCTCGACGAGTTCGTAATAAAGTCCCCTTTTCATGTCCATGCATCCTTGCGTCGTTTGTACTCATCACGTATTCGGTCGGTCTTTTTCAAATCCTCTTTCCCGGCCCTGTCCCGCTTTTTGAAAACCGCGTGGCACATGATAACTCGATGGCCATCTTGGAAACCATAAACACGGGCTTGATGGGCCTTGATGGCGTATATACCATTTTGTTCATGACGGAATTTTTCTCTATGTGGCCTTTCGTCATCACAGATAAACTTAATTGTTCTTATCAAGCGGTTCATCTCATTTGGACGGCTTTGTATATGTGTTTCAATGAAATCCCGCACCGGATTTCCACCATCCTCTCTCACATAGAGCCACGCGCTCCGATATCTTCCCTCGTGGAAGAGAACCGTAAGCTCGCCCATCGTCAACCGTCCCCAAGGTTAACCTGGAAGTTAACTATTTTCAAGGTTTTTTTCAAACAGGTGGATGGATGCCTTTCTACCCCTGTTCCTCGCGGGTGTGCCAGGCGATGAAGGACTCCACGCAGCGCCCGTCCAGGTGGTTCTTCTCCACCTCATCGCGCAGGATGCCGAAGGCGCGCTCGGTGTTCATGGGCTCCTTGTAGTGCCGCTTCTGGGTCAGGGCGTCGAAGATGTCCGCCACGGCGATAATCCGCGCCCCCAGGGGTATCTCGTCCCCGCAGAGGGCTTCGGGGTAGCCCGTGCCGTCGAGCTTCTCGTGGTGTCCGGCGGCGATGGCCGGCACCTCCCGCAGCGGCCGCTCGAAGGTGATCTTGTCCAGGAGCTCCCTCGTGATGGCGGCGTGGGTCTTCATCTCCTCGTACTCGTCGGGGGTGAAGCGCCCCGGCTTGCACAGGATGCAGTCGCGGATGCCGATTTTGCCGAAGTCGTGCAGCAGCGCCGCCACCCGCAGCACCTCCCGCTCCACCGGCGGCAGGCCCATCTCGGCGGCGATGCCCAGGGTGAAGCGGGTGACGTTGTTGACGTGGTTCGAGGTTATCTTGTCCCGGGCGTCTATGGCGCCCGAAAGCGTCTCGATGAAGCTGGAGAACATCTCCTGGCGCTGGCGGTAGAGGAGGTTGTTCTCGATGGAGATGGCCGCCTGGGCCGCCAGCATGGTCAGGAGCTTCACGTCGTCGGCGTCGAAGGGGAGGCTGTCCTCGAGCCTTCCCGAGGGCGCCTTCTTGTTCAGGACCTGGAACACGCCCATCACCTCGCCCCGCTTGTCGAGCATGGGCATGGAGAGCATGGACTTGGTGCGGTAGCCGGTCTGGCGGTCTATCTCCTTGTTGAAGCGGGGGTCGTCGTAGGCTTCGGGGATGTTGAGGGTCTTCCCGGTGACGGCCACGGCGCCGGCGATGCCCTTGGACGCCGGGAAGCGTATCTCCCGCTCGCCCTCGGCGACCATGCTCCAGAGCTCCCCCCGGTCCCGGTCGTGGATGAAGACGGTGGAGCGGTCGGCGTCCAGAATCTCGCTGGTGAGCTTGGCGAGGATGGTCAACAGCTCGGCGAGGGGCATGATGCGGCCGATGGCCTGCGCCGCCTCCAGAATCACGCGCTGGCGGTGCATGAGCCGGTCGTTCTCCCGGCCCATCAGGGCGTTGGAGACCGCCACCGAGGTGAAGCTGGCGATGACGCGGAGCTGCTCCTCGTCGTCGAAGGTGAAGGGGCCCTCGCGCTTGTTGAGCACCTGGAGGACGCCGAGCGCGCGCCCCTCGCGGCCCTTCAGCGGCATCACCAGCATGTTGCGCGTCCGGTAGCCGGTCCGGCGGTCCACCTCCCGGTTGAAGCGGGGGTCGCCGTAGGCGTCGGTGACGTTGGCTATCTCGCCGGAGGAGGCCACGTGGCCGGCGATGCCGACGCCGGAGGGCATTCGTATCTCGTTCTCGGCCATCCCCTCGGCCACGATGCTCCACAGCTCTTCGGCGGCGTCGTCCATCAAAAAGACGGTGGTGCGGTCGGCGTCCATGACCTCGGTGGTGACGCGGGCGGCGAGCTTCAACAGCGAGCGCAGGTCCCGCTCGCCGGAGAGGGCGCGGCCCACGTCCAGAAGGTTTTCCTGCCGCTTGAGAATCGCCAGCGCCTGCTGGTGCGCCGCGGCGTTGGCCAGGGTCACCCCGCCGTAGGCGATGAGCTGGCCCAGGAGCGCGGAGTCGCGGGCGGTGAAGCGGCCCTCGCGCTTGTTCAGCGCCCCGAGGACCCCGATGGTCCGCCCCCGGTGGTCCCGGAGGGGGAAGAAGAGGGCGTTCCTGACGCGCAGGCCCGGCTCGTCGAAGAGCGCGCGCTCCCCGGCCGCCGCGCCGCGGCGGGAGAAGTAGACCGGCGTCCCGTCTTCGAGTAATTTTTCCAGAAACCCGCCCTGACCTTGGTCCAGGACGTGCCCGGCCGCCACCGGGAGGTGGAACCACTCCCGCTCGTGGGCCTCCCGGGTGAACCAGATGCGGACCATTTCTGCGTCCACGGCCCCGGCGGCGTGGCGCGAGAACTGGCCCACCAGGTGCGCCAGGTCCTGCTCGCCGGCCAGGTCCCGCGTGGCCTCCAGCAGTTGACGCATCTCCCGCAGCCGCTGCCCCAGCTCCTCTCCGCGCGCCATGTCACCCACCTCCGCGATTATGCCCGTTAAGTGTAACCGATTCCGCCCTCCCCCGCCACCGCCGCCGCGTTGTCATCGCGCAATTCGTAACCGTAGGGGCGACCCTCTGCGGTCGCCCGCGGGCGGGGACGGAGCCCCGCCCCTACGGCATCGCAATTTGCGTAACACGGGC
>MFAF01000144.1:12201-13512 GCA_001774505.1 Candidatus Coatesbacteria bacterium RBG_13_66_14
CCCGTGCGGCACCGCCCCGTACCGCCGCACGTCCAGATACCAGCCGAACGCCTTGCGGTCCAGGCCGTGCTCGGCGATTCTTTTCTCCAGAAGCTCCGGGTCGTGGGCGCGGATGCTGCCGCCGATGAGCTCCCCGAAGCCGCCCGAGGCGATGAGGTCGTCGCACTGGACGTAGCGGTCGTCGTCGGGGTCGGGTTCCATGTAAAAGGCCTTGGCCACGGCGGGCCAGCGCTCGATGAAGACCGGCACGTCGAAAAGGGCGCCCAGGGCCGTTTCGTGGGGCGCCCCGAAGTCCTCCCCCCACGCGAGCGGCTCCCCGGCCGCCTTCAATTTTTCCAGCGCCTCGTCGTAGGTCAGCCGGGCGAAGGGCTTGTCCCGCGCCGCCTCCAGACGGCCGAAAACCTCCGCCGCCGTCTCCTCGCTTTTCGCGAAGTCCAGCCCCTTGGGGTCGTGGATCTTCTCGATCAAATCCGCGCTCTGGTCAAGCACCTTCCCCGCCACGTGCTTGACCATGCGCTCCTGGAGGGCGACGTTCTCGTCGTGTGTCAGGAAGGCCGCCTCGGGCTCCAGCATCCAGAACTCGGTGAGGTGCTTGCGGGTGAAGGATTTCTCCGCGCGGAAGGTCGGCCCGAAGCAGTAGACCCGCCCCAGCGCCTGGCAGGTGGCCTCCGAGTAGAGCTGCCCGGACTGCGACAGGTACGCCGCCCGGTCGAAATATTCCAATTTGAAAAGCGTGCTGGTCCCCTCGCAGGCGTTGGCGGTGATGATGGGCGAGTCCACGCAGGCGTAGCCCTCGGCGTCGAGAAACAGGCGCAGGTGGAGGATGGCCCGGTCGCGCAGGCGCAGAATCGCCCACTGGCGCTCGGTGCGCAGCCAGAGGTGGCGGTGCTCGAGGAGGTGGTCCACGCCGTGGGCCTCCTCGCCCCGGCCCTTGGGCTGGACGGGGTAATCGGCCGAGCTCGGGCCGATCAAGGTGAAGCCGGTGACCGTGAGCTCGAAGCCGCCGGGGGCCCGTTTATCCTCCCGGACCGTCCCGGTGACTTCACAAGACGATTCGAGGTCGGCCCCCGACGCCGCCGCGAACTCCGCTTCCGGGAGGTCGTCCGCCGAGGCCACCGCCTGGATGCGCCCCGAGCCGTCGCGCAGCAGCAGGAACAGGAGCTTCTTCCCGCTCTCGCGCCTGCCGCAGACCCAGCCGCGCAGCGTCACGGTCTCGCCCGCGTGCCCGGCGATTTCGGAAATTCTCGCGTCCATGGGGCTCATCCCTCGCTCTTTAAAAAAAACCGGCCCGGATTCTACCCACGCGCCGGG
>MFAF01000145.1:0-246 GCA_001774505.1 Candidatus Coatesbacteria bacterium RBG_13_66_14
GGTGGTGGCAGGCCAGGTAGAGCGCGATGTGCCCCCCCAGGGAGTTCCCCACGAACGCCGCCCGGTCGAAGCCGGCCCAGTCCAGATACTCCAGCGCGTAGCGGGAGAGGCCCTCGACGGACGGATCGTCCCACTTCGGGTCGAAGATGGGAAGCTCCAGGACGATCATGCGGTGGGAGCGGGAGAGGTTCCCGACCTGGTGGAGCCAGTTGTCCGGGGATCCGAACATGCCGTGGAGCATGACGA
>MFAF01000145.1:344-584 GCA_001774505.1 Candidatus Coatesbacteria bacterium RBG_13_66_14
GGCTTGTCCGGCGGGGGAGCAGGGTTCTCCGGCCGGTTCAGCGGCCCGTCAAGGCGCCGGGTAACTCGGGCGCCGCCCCCGTTCCTTTTGCAAAGGGGGGTTCGACGGCGTGGTGCGTGGCTGCGGCGGGGAAAATTATAGACTCGACCGGCGGGGCGGTCAAGTCGGGCGGCTCCGTGGGATGAGTCCCCCGTGGGTTGCCTCCTTTGCCCCTCACCCCCATCCCCGCTCCCCAGAGGG
>MFAF01000145.1:709-6379 GCA_001774505.1 Candidatus Coatesbacteria bacterium RBG_13_66_14
CGAAACATGCTCGCCGAGCCTACCGTAAAGGGCTTGGTTAGCGCCCTCGGTTTTGGCACCCTTCCTCCCGCCTGGAGGCATGGCCTTCCCGACATATATCGGCGATGTGGATTTGGGTGACCGAACGCGGTCATAGGGTTTGAAATCGCCATTGTAGAAAAGCGCGTAAACGCCCGCGCCATCGAAAGGCGCTTCGATCGGCAACGAATATGGGCCGCGTGACATAAGTTCGCGGACGAGATTCCTAGTAAGGTTGTCGTAATCGAGTGGATTGTATTCGGAAAGATCAGGCAACATGCGCCCCCAGACAGTGGGCCACTTCTTGTGAAATCCGTTCCGCCAATAAAACCGGGACCGCGTTGCCAAGTTGTCTCATGGTCTCGCTCCACGATCCCTCGAAAATCCAGTCGTCGGGGAACGATTGAATTCGCGCCGCCTCGCGTACGGTAAAATATCGAGGGACGCGGTTCGGGGAGGCTATCATGTTCTCGCCTCCGGGGACGCCATGAACACCGGCCTTCAACGTCTTGGCGGGAAGGTCGGGATCGCTGCCAGAGTGACCATAGTAGGCGCGGGCGCCGGGCTGGTATTTGTGGTTGTAAAAACGGCCGCTCCGAACATCGCGGGGATCTGGAAGACCCGCGAGCGCATCCCGCACTGTGCGCCAGGGTTTTGGGGGTAAACCACGCCGAGTTGGTAAGTCGAAATTTAACGACTGACCAGCGATGGAAGGCTTTTCAACCGCTTCGATGCCGTGGCGCCGCCAGTACGCGCCAGTTACCCATTGGTCCCGCAACAGGGCTTCCTTACTGTGTGTAGGCTCGGGAAACGCCCACTCGATTCCAGTATCGTCACGGAAACCTACAATGAAAATCCGTTCCCGTTTTTGTGGAACGCCATAATCGGCCGAATTGACCAATCGAAAAACAATATTGTATTTGAGGTCTGGCGCCTTGCCCGCTGTATGTAATTTCTCCAACCGTTCAAGGTGCCGGCCGATATTGTCTCCTTTTCTCAATTCAACACTAGGATATGTGAGTTGTAATAGGATATATTGGAAGTATGTGGCAAATGATTTACGAAGTAAACCTCTTACGTTTTCCATGATGAAGGCCCGTGGTTGTAGCTCGCGGACGGAGCGAATAAATTGCGGAATCATATTACGTTCATCGCTCATGCCGCGATGCTTGCCGCCGATGCTGAACGGCTGGCAGGGCGGACCTCCCGCCACCACATCAACTCCGAAGTATTCACCAAGGTTCACGTCCTGGATTGGCGCATGAATGATATTCCATTGACCGAGACCGCCGATGCGTCCAGACGCCGCGTTTTGTTCAAGCGTTCGACAGGCGTCCCGGTTAAAGTCTACTAATGCTACATGATGAAATCCGGAAAAGTGAAGGCCAAGCGCCAAGCCACCGGCGCCAGTGAATAACTCGATAGATTTGAGCGGCATTTGTGTTACCTACCCATCCCAGACTGTACCATTTTAATCAAATGCGTTGTTCCGTCAAATGCTATTCGGCAAGAAACTTGGACACGCGTTCTCGAAGTAGCTCCGTGTTGCCAAGTTCACACTCCCATATGATCAAGACTCGCCAACCGTCCCCTTTTAGCGCCCTTATTATTCGTTGGTCGCGTTTGGCGTTTTTCTCTAACTTTGGACGCCAAAAGCCAATCCGGCTTTTTGGCATTCTCGCCAACGAACACCCCCTGTGTCTATGCCAAAAACAACCGTGAACATTAATAATTTTTTTCCGCGAACGGAAAACCAAGTCCGGTTTTCCTGGAAGATCGGGCGCATGAAGGCGGTAACGATAGCCGAGACCATGAACCATTCGCCTGACAAGCATCTCTGGTTTTGTGTCGCGTCCCTTGACGCGGCCCATGATTTCGCTGCGTCGTTTCTTGGATACGGAGTCTGTCACGATGTCCTATTACCAGTATTCGGTCAATCTACGTTGGGCTCATTTCTCACGGGCTGATTCCCGTCCGCGGGCCCGCGGCGCTTCGCCGCTCAGGTATGCACACCGAGCCGCGGCAGCACCCACCGCGCCAGGACGAAACAACCGACGACGACCCCCAGGACGATGAGCGCGTCGGCCACGGCCTAGAGCACCTCGTCTACGGTCTTGACCAGCCGCTTCTTGGGCTGGGCCCCGACCACCTGGCGGACCACCTCGCCCTTTTTGAAGAACAGGAGGGTGGGGATGCCGCGGATGCCGAACTTGGCGGCCACGTTGGGGTTCTCGTCCACGTTGACCTTTACGACCTTGAGCCGGCCCTTGTATTCCTCGGCTATCTCCTCCACGGCGGGCGCGACGGCCAGGCAGGGGCCGCACCAGACGGCCCAGAAATCCACCATCGCCACGCCGTCGTGCTTTTCCACCTCGGCGGCGAAATTGTCGTCGGTGCCGGTCACGATGAACTCGGAAGCCATTCGTCCTCCTCACGGTGGGAGATTTAGCTGCGTTCGGCAATTAGCCTAGCACAGCGGTAGCGGTCGGTCAAGGGCGGCGTTTCCCGGTTTATTCTTTTATGCTGATTCGCTGATACGGCCCGTTTCAGCCCGCGTTCTCGACGAACAGCTCGCGCACCCCACCGGCGGCGATGACCTCGCAGACGGCGACGAGCTCGCGGTACTCGGCGTCGGTCATGCCGAGACGGCGCGCCTTGGCCTCGTGGGTGCGCACGCACGACGCGCAGCCGTTGCCGTAGGAGAAGGCCACGGCGAGCATCTCCTTGGTTTTTTTGTCCAGGGCGCCGTCGCTGAACACACGCCGGTAGAACCCGACGAAGCCGTCGTTGAGCTCGGGGAAATCGGAGAGTTGCACGATCGCTCCTTGGGTTGGTTTGAGCATTCGTTTTGCCAATTCCGGCGGGTACGAGGTCGTCGTCGGTCCGGCCGATCCTTTCCTTGGGCAAGGGGCTAAAGCCCCTTGTCTACCGCCTTACGGCGCGGGAACGGGTCCCGCCGGGCCGGGGTAGGCCGACGCCACCGCGCGGTTCACCAGCTCCCGGGCCAGCCCCACCGCCGCCGGCAGCTCCTCCCCCTGGGCCAGGTGCGCCGCCACCGCCGTGGAGAGCGTGCAGCCGGTCCCCCGGGGCGCGACCTTCGCCCGCCGCCCGGAAAACTCGTAC
The DNA here is from genome assembly GCA_001774505.1 of Candidatus Coatesbacteria bacterium RBG_13_66_14. Classification (GTDB taxonomy): domain Bacteria; phylum RBG-13-66-14; class RBG-13-66-14; order RBG-13-66-14; family RBG-13-66-14; genus RBG-13-66-14. Next base: position 3,851 of record MFAF01000145.1, read on the forward strand.
AGGCGGTCGCCCACCGCTAATACGTCCACGGGCGCGCCCCCCAGGTGGCCGCCCTTCAACAGCACCGCGGTGCCGAGCTTTTCCGTCAGGCGGGGCGCCAGTCCCCGCGCCGCGGCGAGGTCGCTGAAGCCCTCCCCCGCGAGCCTCGCGCACTCGACGGTGTTGAGCGTCACCAGCGCCGCCCGGGGGAAGGCCCGTTCGATGAGCGCCTCCTCCAGCCCCGGCGCGGCCAGCGCCCCCCCCGCCGTGGCCCCGAGCAGCGGGTCCACCACCAGGGGCATCCCCTCCGGCAGCGCGTCGAGGAGAAGGTCCAGCAGCTCGGGGAGGTAGACCATCCCCAGCTTGCAGGCGCCGGTTTTTTTCCAGGGCACGGCGCCCAACTGGGCGGTGAAGGCCTCCTCCGGCGTCGGGAACACGGTGTGGACGCCGTCCGAGTCCTGGACGGCCACGGCGGCGAGGACCGCGGCGCAGGGCACGCGGAGCGCGGCGGCGGTGCGCAGGTCGGCGGCCAGCCCCGCCCCGCCCGATGTGTCCAGGCCGGCGACCACGACGACGGCTCGGTTCATTTTTTCTCCTAGAAAATTGACAGCCGGGCCCGGCGCTCCACCCCCGCCGCCAGCCCCACCGCCAGCCACGAGACCAGGGCGAAGCTGCCCCCGTAGCTCAAAAACGGCAGCGGCAGGCCGGCCACCGGGAAGAGGCCCAGGCACATCCCCACGTTGAAGACGGCGTGGAAGGCGAGCACCACAGTCGCCCCGTAAACCGCCAGGGAGCCGAAACGGTCGGCGGCCCGCCCCGCCGCCCGGAGCATCCGCCCCAGGAGGAGCGCGAACAACAGGATCACCACCAGGCTCCCGACCAGACCCCACTCCTCGGCCCAGACGCTGAAGGCGAAGTCTGTGTGGCGCTCGGGCAGGAAGGCGAGCTGCCCCTGGGTCCCCTGGCCGAAGCCCTTGCCCCAGACGCCGCCGGAGCCCACGGCTATCCGGCTCTGGATGAGGTTGTACCCCGCCCCCTTGGGGTCCGCGGTGGGGTCGAGGAACATCAGCACCCGCCGCTGCTGGTAGGCTTTCAAGAGGTTCCAACCCAGGGGGAGGACGACGCTCGCCGCCCCGGCCGCCAGGAGCAGGAAGCCGAAGAAAGGTTCCTTCCTGCGCCGGCCGATGAGCCAGGCCGCGGCCAGCGCCCCCATCCCCAGCCACCACCACGGCCGGAAGACCGCCCCCACCGGCGAGTCGAGGAGGCTCGGATCCACCGCGCCGGCGACCCAGTCCGGCGCCTCGGTGAAGGCCGCCAGCGCCGCCGCCAGGGGCGCCAGGAGGCAGAGCATCTTCCAGCCCGGCACCCCGCCCCAGTAGAGGAGCGCCAGGGTCAGCGGGACGAAGACGAAGGCGGTGCCGAGGTCGGGCTGGACGGCGACGAGCGCCGTGGGCACGAGCGCCAGCAGGGCCAGCGTGAGGACCCGCCTCGGCCCCGGCTTCTCCTCCCGCCGGGCCAGGTAGGCCGCCCCGGCGAGGACGAAGGCCAGCTTGGCCGGCTCCGCGGGCTGGAGGTTCACCGGCCCCAGGGTCAGCCAGCGCCTCGCCTCCCCCCCGCCTCCGGGGATGACCAGCACGGCCGCCAGGAGGACCAGGGCGGCGGCGTAGAGGAAGGGCGCGGCCCCGGCCAGCCTGCGGTGGTCGAAGAGGAGGGCCGCCGTCGCCGCGCCGGCCCCGAGAAGGGCCCACGCGAGCTGCACCGCCCAGCGGGGTATCCCCAGGGCCGCCTCGCCCCCCGCCGAGGCGTTGACCAGCACGCCGCACATCGAGAGGGCCAGCGCCGCCCCCAGCATCAGCCAATCCGGCTGGACCCTTCTCGCGGTCGGGCCCCTCAATTTCCGCCCCCGTTCAGGCGGCGGGCCAGCTTGAGCGCCTCGAAGTCGAGGCAGGAGACCGCGCCGCGCTCGTCCAGGCCCTCGTCCAGCACGTAGCCCACCAGCTCCTTGGCGTACTTGATGTAACTCTCGCCGAAGCCGCCGTTCTCGATCATTATCACCACGGCCACCCGCGGGTCGTTTGAGGGCGCGAAGCCGCAGAACCACGCGTGGGGCTCGCCGTGCGGGTTCTCCGAGGTGCCGGTCTTCCCGCACAGGTCATACGTATTGGCCCCGAAACGCTTCAGGACGTTGCGGAACCCCTGGATGAGCGTCTCCCGGACCCACCCCGGCAGCCCCAGGTCTCGGCGGACGCGGGGCGGCACGTCCCGCAGACGGGTGCCGTCGGGGGAGAAGATGCGCCGGACGACGCGCGGCTCCAGGAGACGGCCGCCGTTGGCGACGGCGGCGTAGGCCGTCAAAAGCTCCAGGGGGCTGACCAGGACGTCGCCCTGCCCGATGGCGTTGTTGCAGATCTGCCCCCGGGGCCAGTTCTTCCCCCAGCGCGCCTCGAGCCGCTCAATGGAGGGGAGCTGGCCGGCGCGCTCGTGGGGCAGGTCCACCCCCGTCGGCTCGTCCAGGCCGTAGAGGCGCCCGTACTCGGCTATGCCCTCGAT
>MFAF01000145.1:6395-7764 GCA_001774505.1 Candidatus Coatesbacteria bacterium RBG_13_66_14
AGCTGGTAGAAGTAGACGTTGCAGCTCCAGCCGATGGCCTCGGAGAGCGTCAGGCGTCCGTGGCCGATGTGCCCCCAGCAGTGGAAAGGCGTGTCGCCCAGGCGGAAGACGCCGCCGCAGGGCTGGTCCATGTAGCTCGAGGGCCGCTCCTCCTTCTTCCGCGTATCGGCGGGGTTCTCCGCCACGTCGGAGGTCACTTTCCCCAGCAGCAGGCCCGCCGTGGCGTCCACCAGTTTGAAGGTGGAGCCCGGGGGGTAGGTGGACTGGTAGGCCCGGGCCAGGAGGGGCTTTTCGGGGTCGGTCAGGAGTTTTCCCCAGTAGCCGGGATCGGCCCGGGCGCCCACCCGGTTCGGGTCGTAGCCCGGCCTCGCGGCCAGGGCGTAAACCTCCCCCGTGCGCACGTCCATCAGGATTATCGAGCCGCGCAGCCCCGGCTCCGGCTCGACCCAGGGCCGCTCGCCCGACCAGTCGTACGGCCGCCGGTAGGTGAGGGTGTCGAGGATTTCCTCGGCGCGGCGCTGGAGCCCCAGGTCTATGGACAGCACCAGGCTGTTTCCCGGCTCGGGGAAGGTGGTGTGCGAGGCGGCGCCGATGCGGCGTTCCAGGGCGTTGACCTCGATGTAGCGGACGCCGGGCCGCCCGGAGAGCTCCGGCTCGTAGGAGGCCTCCAGCCCCTTGCGCCCGATCAGGTCCCCCATGCGGTAGCGGGGCGAGATCTCCTCGGGGCGGACCTCGTCGGTGTAGCCCAGGACGTGGCAGAGCGTCTCGCCCTGGGGATACACCCGCCGGGGCCGGTCCACGATGACCAGCTCGTCCAGGTCGGCCTCGGCCACCCGGGTGACCAGGGCGGCATCGGCGTCGGGGACGAGGACCGCCGGCTCGAAGGGGTAGCTCCGCTCGTTCTCGAAGCGGTCCAGGAGCGTCTCCGGGTCGAGGCCTAGAAGGTCGCACAGCCGTTGGAGCCGGTCGCCTTCCGGCGGACGGTCGGGCGGCGAGAGGATCCCCACGGCGTAGGCCGCCTCGTTGGTCGCCAGGACCTCGCCGCGGCGGTCGTAGATCTCCCCCCGCGGCGGCGGGATGCGCACCCGGCGCAGGCGGTTCTGTTCGCTGGCCGCGGCCAGCTCCCCGGCCTGCGTCACCTGGAGGTCCACCACCTTGACCGCCAGGAGAGCCAGCAGCAGCCCGACGGCTATCTGGCTGCCGATGGGGTTCCGGGGCGGGGCTGGACGGGGGTCGTTCATGGTGAGACGGGGGATTAAGGCTGGTCCATTGTAGCACCAATGCGGCTAAAAAAGGGGCGTCGCGGCGGCGAGGCCCGGGCCGGGGTGAGGGTTGCCGCGGCCCCCCTCGCCCCTCTGGGGAGAGGGGA
>MFAF01000146.1:0-3568 GCA_001774505.1 Candidatus Coatesbacteria bacterium RBG_13_66_14
CCCCTACGTCTATCCAACATAAATCCGACCCGTAGGGGCGACCGGTAGGACGAGTCCTCCACGGTCGCCCGTGTGCCCCTCCTCTCGTGGGAGAGGGACGCCTACGGGGCCGGGGGTGAGGGCTGCCGTATGCCCCTTCCCCCCTCTGGGGGGAAGGTTGGGAAGGGGGGTGCAGCTATCCCCTCTCCCTTTTAGGGAGAGGGTTAGGGTGAGGGTAAAGCGTGCGAACGGCGGGGATTAAAATCCCCGCCCTTCACGAGCCGCTAATAGCAATTCGCGGCGGTCCGCGTCCCCCTCTCCCGGTGGGAGAGGGGTTAGGAGTGAGGGCTTCCGTATAATAAAACGGGCCGAACAAACAGTCGGCCCGTATGGGTTATCGGCATCTATCCCTCGGCCGCGTCCGCCCCGTAAAGCTCCCGGGTCATGGCCACCTTGGCTTCCAGGAGCTTCCAGCGGCGGTCGCGCCACCGGGTCACGTGCTCCACGTCCTCCGGTTTCAGGTGCCGGAAGCGCCCCTGGAGCTTCAGGTACTCCTCCACCGGCTTGAACTCCTTGGGCCTGTAATTTATCTTGTACACGCCGTTCTCCACCTCGTAGAGGGGCACGATGCCGGTCTGCACGCCCAAGCGCAGGGCCTTGATCGAGTCGTCCGACTGCATCTTCCAGCCCGGCGGGCAACTGGCGAAGACCTGGATGTACTTCGTCCCCCGGATGTCCTTGGCCTTCTTCATCTTCTTGACGAAGTCCTCGGCGTGGCTCACGCAGGCGGTCGCGGTGTAGCGGATGCCGTGGGCCACCATGATCTCCACCATGTCCTTCTTCTCTTCCTTCTTGAAGTGGCGGACGGGGGTGGTGGTGGTCCAGGCGCCCCAGGGGGTGGAGCCGGAGCGCTGGATGCCGGTGTTCATGTAGGCCTCGTTGTCGTAGCAGACGTAGATGATGTCCTCGTCGCGCTCGACGGCGCCGGAGAGGGCCTGGATGCCGATGTCCACGGTGCCGCCGTCGCCGGCCCAGGCCATCACGGTCGTGTGGTCGTTGCCCCGGATGGCGAAGCCGTTGCGGATTCCCGAGGCGGCCGCCGCCGCGGTCTCGAAGGCCGTGTGGAAGAGCGGCACCAGCGTGGACGAGTACGGGAAGGGCCCGTCAATCACGCTCCAGCAGCAGGCCGGGACGGAGAGGACCGTGTCCGGTCCCAGGGCCTTGAGCGCGTAGCGCAACGCCAGCACCGCCCCGCAACCCTGGCACGCCACGGTTCCGCTGGTAACGTACTCCTCGGTGGGAATCGAGTATTTCATCAAAAATCCTTTCGCCCCGCGCGGGACAACCGGTCCGGACCGGTGGCGGCTACGCCAGCTTGGCCCCCTGCCAGTTGATGTCGGTCTCGGGGCTCCGGCTCGCCGTTATCTTGATCATCTCGTACACCGTGTCCACGGTGACGTCACGGCCGCCGAGGCCCGCTATGAACCCGTGGACCTCCGGCCGCTCCGGCTCGCTGTACAGGCAGCTCTTTATTTCGGTGAAGAAGGCGCCCTCGGAGCCGTAGCTCAAGTTGCGGTCAATGACCCCGAGCCGCTTCTTGCCCCTGGCTATCGCTTTTATCTGGGGCTTGGGGAAGGGGCGCAGGAGGCGCACCTTGGCGGAGCCGGCCTTGATGCCCTCGGCCCGGGCCCGGTCCACCGCGTCCTTGGCCGTGGAGGCGATGGTCGAGGACACGAAGACGAGGTACTCGGCGTCGTCGGCGCGGTAGCCCTCGACGACGGGGTAGCTGCGGCCGAACATCTCGCCGAAGAGCGCGTCCTCGGCGATTATCACGTCCAGCGCCTTCTCCATCGCCCACTGCATCTTGATCTGCAGCTCGAAGTACCACTCGTCGTTGCAGAGCGCCCCGTAGGCCGGGTGGCCCTTAGCCGGATCCAAGTCGTGCTTGGCCTGGTACTTCGGCAGATATTTATCCACCAGGGCGATGTCCGCCAGGTCCACCGGCTCCGAGGTGTGGGAGAGGTAGAAGCTGTCCAGGACCAGCATCGCCGGCAGCTCCACCTGTTCGGCCACCTTGAAGGCCTGGATGACCGAGTCGGTGACCTCCTGGTTCGACTCGCAGTAGAACTGGATCCAGCCCGCGTCCCGCCGGGAGATGGTGTCGTTCTGGTCGGTCCAGATGGTCCAGGGCGGGGCCATGGAGCGGTTGATGTTGGCCAGGACGACGGGCAACCGGGCGTGGGCCGCCCAGTGGAGCATCTCGTCCATGAGGGCCAGGCCCTGGGCGCTGGTGGCGGTGAAGGCGCGCGCCCCCGCCGCCGACGCCCCGATGCACGCCGCCATCGCCGAGTGCTCGCTCTCCACCTTGATGAACTTGGCGTCCATCACCCCGTCGGCGCACAGCTCGGAGATTTTCTCCACGATCTGGGTCTGCGGCGTGATGGGGTAGGCGGCGACGACCTCGGCCCGGGCCAGCATGGAACCGTAGGACACCGCGTGGTTGCCGGTGATGACCTTCTTCATCGGACCTCCTCCACCATCTCGATGCAGTCCTTGGGGCACTCCGCGGCGCACACCCCGCAGCCCTTGCAGTAGGTGAGGTTCACCACGGGGAAGCCCTCGGCGTCCTCGGTGATGGCCATGTCGGGGCAGTACTTCCAGCAGATGCCGCACTGGATGCAGTTCTCGTTCGAGATGATCGGCCGGACGTTTCGCCAGGAGCCGGTCTCGTTGACCAGCATGGTGCCGAGCGTCTTGGCCATGGTGGGGATGTCGTCTATGTTCTTCAGCGGTACGTAATGCTTGTTGGGCATCTGGCCCCCTTGAATCGTCGGGCTATATCGTTCGGCCCTTTTTAGACCGTAAAAAAGGGGAACGCGGCGGTTCCCCATCGAGAGCTACGGGGTAATCGCGTCGAAGGTGTCCTTGGCGGCGGCGGCGTTCTGTTCGGGCTTCGAGGGGGCGGCCTCCCGGATGCACTGCATGAGGAGCTCGATGTCGGCCTGGCCGGTGACCTTGGCGGCGGCGCCGAGCATGGCCGTGTTCACGATGGGGGAAGTGATGGAACCCAGGCCGTGCTCGATGGATATCCGGGTGGCGTCCACGGTGTAAACCTTGAAGTCGCCCTTGAGGCCGAGCTCCTCCGGGCTCTTGGCGGTGTTCACGGTGATGGTCCCGCCGGGCTTGATGCCGTCGGTGCAGTCCACGGTGTCCATGAGCGTCTCGGAGAGGACGATGACGTGGTCCGGGGTGTAGATGTTGTGGCGGGCGCGGATATCGGCGTCCGAGATGCGGACGAAGCTGGCCACCGGCGCGCCCCGGCGCTCGACCCCGAACATGGGGAAGGCCTGGACCCTTTTTCCCCCGCGGAAAGCCGCGTCGGCGAAGACGGTGCAACCGCTGGCCGCACCCTGACCACCGCGGCCGTGGAAGCGGATTTCTATCATCGCTGGGTACTCCCCTGTGGGCTGGTTATTCGAAAAAAGCGGCGTGTGACGGATCGCGGTTCCGGCGGAGACTGGGTAGAAAATCCCCGCTCACCCCACGCGGGTTACCACTATAACACTACGCTCCGGCGCCCTCAACCCCC
>MFAF01000146.1:3595-7225 GCA_001774505.1 Candidatus Coatesbacteria bacterium RBG_13_66_14
GCGGGCTCAAAAATTCTCCCCCGGCCCGTTCGTCCCCCGGCGGAGGCGAGCCGTGCCGCCGGGTGGAAAAATGTCCCTCCCGCCGGGGCGCTACTTGGTCTTCACCTTGGTGTAACCGTCCTCGCCCGGTTCCGGCTTGGGCAGGAACTTGCCCCAGTCCCGGTCCTCCCTCGGCGGGATCGGCCTCTCCGGGTCGGCGGCCACCAGGGAGTAGTCGGGGTCGTCGTCCACGGCCAGGGCGAGGGCCGTCCCGCAGCGGGGGCAGTAAACCCCGTCCACGTCGCCTTTCCCTCCGGAGCGCAGGTTGACTCTTTTGTACTCGCGGCGCAGGGTCTTTTCCCAGTCCGTTTTGTGGCCGCACTTCTCGCACTGCACCTCGTACAGAGCTTCCTTCTTCGGCTTCGGCTCGGCCTTGGGCTCCGGGGCGGGGACGACCTTGACCACCTTCCCCTTGGGCTCCGGCTCGATCTCGCCCCTGGCCTCGTCCACCTTGCGCAGCCAGTACTGCTGCAGCATGGTCAAGAGCGTGTTGACGGTCCAGTAGATGACCAAACCCGAGGGCATGGTGTAGAAGAGGACGCCGAAGATCAGGGGGAGGTACTTGGTGAAGCCTTTCTGCTTGACGCCCGCGCTGGTGGTCATCTTCCCCTGGTACCACATGGCGGCGGTCATCAGGACGGGGAGCAGGTTGAAGGAGTTCCAGCCCAGGAGGGGGATGGTAAAGCCGAAGCTGAAGAGGGAATCGGGCAGCGTCAGGTCGGCGATCCACAGGAAGCCCGCCCCGTAGAGCTCCACCGCGCCCCGGAGCGCCCCGAAGAGGGCGATGAAGATCGGCATCTGCAGAAGAAGCGGGAGGCAGCCGCCCAAGGGCGACACCTTGTGCTTCTTGTACAGCTCCATTATCTCCTGGTTCGCCCGCTGCTGGTCGTCCTTGTACTTCTCCTTGATGGCCTCGATCTTGGGCTGGAGCCGCTGCATGGCCATGGTGGAGCGGAAGCTCTTGTTCGTCAGCGGCACCATCACCAGCTTGAGCACGATGGACAACAGCAGGATGGCCAGGCCGTAGTTGCCCAGGAAGGCCTCGAAGAAGTTCAACAGCTTGAGGGCGCCGATGGCGATGGGGGCGAGGAAGTCCCAGCCGAAGTCGGCCACGTCCCCCATCCCGAGGGCCTGGAGGGTGTCGTACTGCTTGGGCCCGATGTAGAGTTTGAATCGGTCCGAGAAGCGGCCGCTCGCGTCGGTGCGCATCTCGATGACGGTGTTGGCGATCTTCGGCGGCTCGGTGAGGGGTTCGAGGGCCACACGGCCGCCGGTGAGCGCCTCGGTGGGCTTGAGCGCCAGGGCGAAGTACTGGTCCGCGATGGCCATGTAGGCTATGGGGCCGGACATCTCCTCCAGGTCGTTGTCCCCGGGGCTCTCCTCGAACTCCTCGCCGCCCACCTCGCCGGTGGTGACCAGAAGGCCGCGGACCAGCTCCCGCATGTCCCCCTGCCGGTCCAGGCCGGTGCCCAGGTTCAGGTTGAAGGAGCGGTGGTCGGCGACGGGGTAGTCCACGGCGAGGTCGAAGTGGCCGAGGTAGGAGTCGCCGCGGAAGGTGTAGTTCTTCACGATCCGGATCCCCTTCACCGTGGCCGAGTAGGTGACGGTGAACTGCTCCGCGCCCTGTATCACGTATTCGCCCGCGGCTTGGCTGGCCGTGTGGACTGTCAGGGCGTCGAACTCCGAGGTGGAGATCATGCCCGGGTAGTACTCTCCCAGGGCCTTGTTGAAGAGGACGAGCTGCGAGCCGTCGTAGTCCTTGTGCTCCTTGAGGGTGACGGATTTCAGGGCGCCGCCGACGTTGGAGAAGCGCAGGACCATGAGGTCCGTCTCGAGGGTTATCAACCTCTCCTGCTCGGGAGCGACGCGCGTCTCGGCCGTCTCGGGGACTGGGGGCTCGACGACCTCCGCGGGGGCGGTTTCCACCGCGACCGTCTCCCCCTCCGCGGCGGGCTGCAACGTCTCACCGGTCTCCGCCGTTCCGACGGCACCCCCGGTCTCCTCATCCTCGTCGTCGGAGCCCAGGCCGATGAGGAAGTTGATGCCGACCATCGCCACGATGGATATCACCACGGCGAGAACCAGCCGGAGGGTCATTCCACGGTCTTTCTCTTCGGGCACGGCGCTCCCTTGGAAAGCGGGTACGAGCCAAGGCATTGTACCGGCGGGCGGCGGGGGGTGTCAAGCGGAGCGGTTTTCGGTGATTATTGTACCCGGCGGCCGACTCTGCTACCATCGGCGGGGAAAGGAGCCGCGATGGGCGAGCCGCTGGTAGTGGTGGTCGGCGTGCTGGAGATGAACTGCTACGTGTGGCCCGTGGGGGATTCCGGCGCCCTGGTGGTGGACCCCGGGGCCGAGGTGCCCAAAATCGCCCGGGCGCTGAAGGATAACGGCCTGGAGCCCCTGGCCATCGCCCTGACCCACGGCCACCCCGACCACCTGGGCGGCGCCGGGGAGATGGCCAAGCGCCACGGCATCCCGTGCTACCTCCACCCCGACGACCTCATCTGGGTGGCGGCGCTGAAGGAGGAATGGCTCGAGGTTTACGGCCCCCGGCCCACCGAGTGGCCCCGCTTCACCCCGTACCCGGCCCTGTTGACTTTTCCCGCCGTCCAGCTCGAGGTGCTCCCCCTCCCGGGTCACTCGCCGGGCGGGGTGGTGCTCTACGACGCCAAGTACGGCATCGCCGCGGTTGGAGACGCCATCTTCGCCGGCAGCGTGGGGCGCACCGACCTCCCCGGCGGCGATCCCGACGCGCTCTTCCACAACCTCGAACGGGTGGTCATGTCCCTTCCCGACTCGACGCGCCTCCTTCCCGGGCACGGCCCCGCTACCACCGTGGGTGAGGAGAAGCGGTCCAACCCCTACCTGGTTTGAGACGGTTCGTTCCGCTGGCGGTGATTCCGGCCCTGCTCGGCTGCGCCGCCGAGCCGGAGCCTCCGCCGGGTTGCGTCTTCACGAAGGCGCTGCCCTCGGAGGATTTTTACGCTCTCGCCCTGCGGACGCTGGGCGACCCGGAGCGGGGCCCGGAGCTGGCCGCGCTCAACCGGGCGGACGAGGGTGCGAGGCCCGTTGATATTGACGGGCTCGTCGTTCCCGCCGGCGCGAACACCGACCAGCCGCCGCTCTACGACGCACTCGAGGACGGGGGCGGAGAGGGGGCGTGGATCGCGGCGTCCCGATTTGGAGTCCGCGGGGACATCGAGGGGGCGACGGCCTTCCTGGAATCGGCTCTGGGGGAAGACCCTTACCGGGCGCGGCTGCGCTTTCTGCTGGGGCTGCTGCGCTTCCGTCAGGGGGAGGCCTGGCGCGCCGAGATCCAGCTCCGGGCGGCCGTGTATCTGGCGCCCGCCGACAGCCGCCCGCATTTGGCGCTGGCGCTCCTTCTCTGCGCGGGTGACCGGGGGGACGAAGCCCGGCGGGAGCTGACGGTGGCGCTGGCCCTGGACCCGACGGACGACCGCGCCTGGGCGGCGGCCGCCCTCCTGGCCGAGGCGGGGGGCGATTGGAAGGAGGCGGCGTTCGCGCTGGGCGAATTTCTCCGCCTCGGTCCCGGTTTCGGGCCCGAGCGGGAGGTTTTCGGGGACATGC
>MFAF01000146.1:7384-8859 GCA_001774505.1 Candidatus Coatesbacteria bacterium RBG_13_66_14
GACCGGTCTTCCGCAACACTTCCCCCACCCTGTATGCTCTAAAAAAACGGTCCCCTGCGGGACCGTCGCCGTTCGGTTGGACGGTTACACGGCCTCGATGACGGACCCGCAAACGGGGCAGCGGGTTTTCTTCCCCGTCAGTTTGGTGATGTTGCCGCAGTTCACGCAGAGGGTGTAGCCGGACGGCAGGTCGGTAGAGGAGCCACCCTGCACCTGCCGGTTCCGTTCGCGGATGGACTGGGTGATGTTGGAGAGCTTGCTCTTCGACCGGTCACGGATCTCCTGGCGCTTGGCCGTCTTCTCCTCTTCCGTGTATTCCACATCCCCCGTCACTTCGACCTCGGCCTCGACATATTCACTCTCGGGCTTCACCGCCCGCCGGCGCCGGGCCATGATCTCGCTGACCGCCCGCTGGTGCTGCTCCTCATCCATCACCGTCGCCTGATTTGTTTCGGCGGGCGCCCCCGGCTCGGCGATTCTCTCCCCGGTGTCGAGACTGTAACGGTACGGCCGATGGGAGGTCGGCGAGGAAAGGGGGGAGGAGGCGGGCTGGGAGCTTGAGGAGGAGCCGCCGCCCTGCGCGGCTTTCTTGGCGTTTTTCAACGCCCGGCCGACGATGGGGATGACGACGAAGATGACGATGAGCGGGATGAGGAAGCCGGGGAGGAAGTCGCCCTCCCCGCCGGCGACGAGGAAGGACACCACGCCGCCGACCGCGACGAGCGCGATTACGGCGGTGACGATGCCGACGTTGCAACCTGTGTTCTGGGTGTTGGGGGTTAGGGGCATGGTTCAACGGTTGGAAGATGTTCGGGTGGATTATAGGCCGTCCGCGGAACCTTGGCAAGCCCCCTAAAAAGAGGAGCCCCGCGGGGCTCCTCTAGTGCATGTCGGTCAGTCGTTACCGGGCGACGACCAGCCGGGCGGTCAGGGTCCCGTCGGCGGTGACCAGGCGGGCGATGTAGACCCCGGCCGGAGCGTCGGTCGCGTCCCAGGCTACCGTGTGGTGCCCGGAGGCCAGCTCGCCCGACGCGGGTGTGGCCACCCGGCGGCCGGCGATGTCGTAGACCGCCAGCTCGACGCTCCCCGCCGCGGGCAGGGCAATGTCGAAGCTGACCAGGGCCGAGGCCGGGTTGGGGTAGGCCGCGGAGAGGGTCGTCCGTAATATTTCACCAAGGGCGGAGACGCTCACCGGGCCGTAACGCACCGCGGTGCCGTCGCCGGCGACCAGATCGAGGTAGTAGTCGTTCGAACCGCGGGCCTCGCGGTCCAGGTAGCGGCCGAGCGTATCCGGGACGAGGGCGCTCGAGTTGAGCCGTTCCGAGCCGCGGTAGAGGTTGACGCCGACCAGCCCGCCGGCGTCCCCCAGGCGCCAGGCCAGGAGCACGCCGTCCTCCCCGGCCGTGCCGGTGAACTCGGCCACGTTGGCGCTCACGTCGTCGTCCACCGTGGTGGTGCCCTCGAAGGGCCACCCG
>MFAF01000146.1:8875-13932 GCA_001774505.1 Candidatus Coatesbacteria bacterium RBG_13_66_14
TGACGTGCATCTCACCGGGCTCGGAGGGGTCGGGGTAGAGGATGACCTGGCCGCCGGGACCCGTCCTGTCGGCCACGTGGCAGTCGTCCTCCTTGTAGAGGCAGACGAGGGCGCCCTCAACCGGCGAGCCGTCGGCGGTGACGTTCACGGTGAAGCCGCCGTGGCTCCAGTGGTCGGGGTACTGCACGGCGAGGTCCGACATCTCGTCGGTCCAGCCCAAGGCCTCGTTGGGCCCGAGGACGTTGTTCTCGTAGATGCACCAGCGGTAGTACGCGTTGCCCTTGGCGGACGGGATGAAGTAGTTCTTCATGTCGCCCAGGGCGTAGCCGAAGTTGGACTTGGCCTCGTTGAACATGCTGCAGAAGTACTGCTGGTCCACCAGGTCGCTTGGGCCGAATCCGGGGGCCCCGGGGGAGTACCAGCCGTAGCGCGAGTTGAGAATCGTGGCGACCATCCCGCCCGCCGGGGCCAGGACCATCTGCTCGGCGAAGCACTGGTAGCGGTCGAAGCCGCCGCACATGCAGCCGATGGAGTTCATCCAACCCAACTGGTCGCCGTTGACGAGGGCGTAGGCGTCGGTGCCCGACATATTGTCGTTGCCGGTGCCGATGAGGCTGTAGTTCGAATGGGCGCAGTGGTTGACGACGGCGCAGTTACCGGCGTTCATCTGGGCGATGACGGCCGCGCGGCTGATGTTGCCGTACTCCTGGTAGAGCTTGGTGACGGGGTCGAACTGGGGCGGCAGGTAGAGCAGGTCCACGCGATCCTTGGCGGCGCCGCCCGGGGTTGAGGAGTCCAGGTAGGCCCCCAGGAAGAGGGCGTCGGTGGTGTGACCCGCCGGGATCTCTTTCTCGTAGGTCAGGGTCTTGGACACCACGGTGTCCACGAAGTTCGCCGCCACCACGGGGTAGCGGGAGACGTAGACGTCGGGGTACATGTCGGGGTTGTCGTCGGGCCACTCGCCCCAGTATCCGTCCTCGTCGAGATTCCACGTGCCGTCCAGGTCGGAAAAGTAGAGGTCGCAGGGGATGTGCTGGTCGTCCTCGGAGCAGCCGCCGATGACCACGTGCCCCCGGCGTTCCTTGACGAAGTTGCAGTCCCCGCCCAGGACCACCCACTGGGTGGACCAGTTTTCGTAGGCGTCTATGATGAAGTTCCGGATGCGCTCGGCGTTGTCGCGGCCGGTGTAGTTGTCGAAGATGTACTCCGTGGTGACGATGGCCGTGGTGTAGCCCTTGAGGAGCTTCCAGTCCCTCAGGGGCTCGAAGCTGGCGACGAAGGCCGTCGGTGTCACGAGCACCCACTCGGCGGTGTCGCCGAAGTCGGGTGAGTCAACGCCGGGCTCGGGATCGGGCGTCCCGGTGAAGGACGGCTCCACCACCGGCACGCTCACGTGGACGTCGGAGGGGTTGAGGACCATGCTCCGGATGTTTTCCAGGCCGAACTCCGCCACCCGCCGCGTCACCCGGTTGGGGATGCGCACCTCGTAGGACAGCGGTTCGGTCGTCACATCGAACTCGATGCGGGTGATGACCGAGAGGGCGCCCGAGGCCGGCTCGTAGACGAAGGGGCTGAACTGGACCGCGGCCACGCCGAAGCCCGAGATGTTGCCGCCCCCGGCGGCCGTCAGGGGGACGGCGGGGTAGGGGTCGTTGGAGGAGTAGATGCCGTCGTCGAAGACCGCCCGGAACTCGGCGGGTTGGCTCACCGGGCGCGGGGTGTTGGCCGGCATGACCACGTGGAATCCCGGCAGTTCCTGCACCCTGAGGTCGGTCACGACGACCTCGGCGGCGCCGAGACCCGCGGGCACGCTGATGAAGAGCGGGATGGTGGGCAGCATCGGCACGCCCTCTTGGGTGGGGTACAGACCCTCGCCCACCGAGGGAATGACGTAACCTTCGCTCTCGACCAGCTCGACGAGGTAGGGGTCTATCTCGTAGCTGTAGGCCAGGGCGAGGGCGGGGAGGATCAACGTCAATAAAGCCAGCTTACGCAAGATTCCCCCTTCGGATTGGAGGGTAGTTCAATTTCCGATAGTGCGCATGCGAACAACGAACCGATACCAGAAAAAAACCCCGTCGTCAAGGGGAGATTAACCCTGTGGAGTGCTGAATGTCAGGGGACGCGTCAAGAACGCGTTCCCGGGGAGGAACCGCAGGATGGCGACCGGCACCCCGTCCGGCGTCCCCCCGAACCGCCGGTACCCCTGCACGGCGCTGGCGACGAAAGCCTCGCTGGGCGGCTTGCCCATCTCGATGAGCCGGGCGATGAGCTTGAGCTCGCACCGGTAGACCAGGAGGTTCTCGTAATCCGAGTAGGTCAGCTCCACGGTCGAGTAGGCGTGGGGGAGGGTGTGCAGCGTCTCGTGGTAGGCCAGGCAGTAGAGGTCTGAGGGGTTGGAGACGGCCGCGGAGCCGATGGGCCTGATATGTATCTGACTCACAAGCTCTCCGGTGGCGGGATCCTCCTTGAAGGGGCTGCAGCTACCCAGGTTCACCCAGTGGCTGAACCCGGGGTCGTTCTCCAGGGCGGAGTCGTCCCCCACGGCGATTCTGACCTGCCGCCTGCCGGCGGCGGCGACCAGCCGGAGGGGCGCCAGTTTCAGTATGGACCGGGCCAGACCCTCATAGCTTTCGGGGTCGGGGAGATTCTCGGTGGCGTAAAGGTTGCCGGTGAGGACCACGTCGGTTTTGGAATCCGTCGTGTGGGAGAGCTCCTTGGCGTAGAGGTGGCCCGCCATCCAGAGCACGGCGACCAGCAGGGCGACGAAGACCCCCTGCCGCGCCCGGTGCCGGGCTAGGAGGCGTGTCAGCCTCCACAGCGGGTCCCTCTTGTGCTCGGTTTTCTTCACCGCCATCCCGGCCTCCGGTTCCGATATTATATCCCCACGGGCGGATATTTCAAAGCCCCGCCGCCACAAGGGCGCAGCCCTCGAGGACGGCGAAGGGGCGGACGGTCGCCCGCGGGTAGGCCGCGGCGTACCTCGGCGCGTCTCCGCCGTGGAAGAGGAGCGGCAGTTGGTCCGGCGGCAGGCCGAGGTGCTTGGTGAATCCTGCTAGGAGCCTTTCCACGGCCGCCTCGACCTGGACCCGGGCGCCCAGGCGCAGGCACCCCTCGGTGGTCGAGCCGAGTGCCGCGTCCGGCGGCGCGTCTGTGGGCTCCAGCCCGGGCAGGGTCCCCAGCTTTCCCAGCCCGGCCAGGATGACCCCCTCGCCGGCCAGGATCGCCCCCCCCGCGAACACCGGCTCGCCGTCCCGGAACTGCACCAGGTCCACGGTCACCGCGGTCCCGCAGCCCACCACGGCGACGGGCGCGCCGAGTTCCCGGACCGCGGCGTAGGCCGCCAGCACCCGGTCGTCGCCGAGCCTCTCGGCGAGCCGCTCCCCGTACTCCACGGCCAGGGGGCACCGCTCCCGGGCGCTCACCGGCTCGATTCCCCGCTTCGCCAGCCATCGTCGCAGCGCCTCGCGGGCGGGCTGGTAGGTGGAGACGCCCAGGGCGCCTGAAATCCCCTCGAACCCGGCGAGCGCCGCCCCGGGATCGGCGGCGAAATCCGCCGTGTCATGCACGAGGACCGGCCCCAGCAAGCCATCGGCGACGCGGGCGAGCTTGACCCGGGAGTTGCCAAGATCGAAAACAAGGTATACCATGGGGACAGCATAGCAATCGCGGGATTTTCCCGCAATAGGGTAACAAGGGGTTTTACCAGAGGCATAGCTCGGTTCGCCAGGGGCGTAGCTCGCTTCGCTCGGTTAAACCCCTTGTCTCGACCGGAGGAAAAATGCCGAAGAAGGTGGCGGTGATCCTGTCCGGCTGCGGAGTCAAGGACGGCGCCGAGATACACGAGGCCGCCTGCGCCCTGTTGGCGATAAAAAAGGCCGGCGCCGACTACGTCTGCTACGCCCCGAACAAGCCCCAGCACGACGTCGTGGACCACCTCAAGTCCGCCCCCACCGGCGAGCGCCGCAACGTGCTCGTCGAGTCCGCGCGCATCGCCCGGGGCGACATCCGCGACCTGGCCTCTTTCAAGGTTTCCGAGTGCGACGCCCTGGTCATCCCCGGCGGTTTCGGGAGCGCCAAGAATTTATCCGACTACGCCTTCAAGGGCGCCGGCGCCACGCCCGATCCCGGTTTCGCCGCCGCGGTCAAGGCCATGCACGCCGCGGGTAAGCCGGTGGGCGCCATCTGCATCACCCCCGCCGTCGTGGCCGTCGTCTTCCGGGGCACCGGCGTATCCCCCACCCTCACCATCGGCACCGACCCCGGCACCGCCGCCGATATCGAGGCCATGGGCTCCAGGCACGTCGAGTGCCCCCCCACGGACTGCGTGGTGGACGAGGCGAATAAAATCGTCAGCACCCCGGCCTACATGTCGGCCGCCCACATCGGCGAGGTGTACGAGGGGGTCTGTAAGCTGGTCAAAGAGGTTCTCCGCCTGGCGTGAGCCCGGTTTGGCGTGAAACGTGGCGTGGGCGCGTCCTCTATCCCTGAGAGGAGCAGCATGTACCTCTACGGACCGGTGCCCAGCCGCCGCTTAGGGGTCTCCCTGGGGCTCGATGTGGTGCCGCGGAAGAAAAAGACCTGCACCCTGAACTGCGTCTACTGCCAGCTCGGCCCCACCGCTCACCTTACCTCAAAGCGACAACGCTTCTTCGATCCGCAGGGATTCTTCGCCGAGTTGCGGGAAAGGGCGCCGGGGCTGCCCGACATTGATTACGCCACCTTCTCCGGCTCCGGGGAGCCGACGCTCAACGCGGACTTGGGCGGGCTGATAGCGGGGGTCAGGGACATCCTGGATTGTCCGGTGTGCGTCATCACCAACGGCACGCTCGCGACGGACCCCGCCGTCAGGCGGGAACTCGCGGACGCCGACCTGCTCCTGCCCAGCCTGGACGCCGCGAGCCGGGAGGTCTTCCTGCGCGTCAACCGGCCGGCACGGGGCCTCGTAATCGAGGAAATCATCACCGGCCTGGCCGAGCTCAAGAAGGAATCTAGGGGCCTTTTTCATCTGGAAATCCTCCTCGTCCGCGGCCTGAACGACACCGAGGAGGAGCTGG
>MFAF01000147.1:0-75 GCA_001774505.1 Candidatus Coatesbacteria bacterium RBG_13_66_14
ACAGGCTGACGATAATCTTTTTCATGGCTCACCCTAAATAATAGCCCAATTTTGGGGAAAAGAAAACGGCGGGGC
>MFAF01000147.1:147-518 GCA_001774505.1 Candidatus Coatesbacteria bacterium RBG_13_66_14
CCGCCCAGGGTGGTCAGCGCGTAGCCTTCGGTGGACCGGGTGACGAGGTTCTGCTGGCGCAGCTTTGCCAGCCTCTTCTTCAGCCGGTTGGGTGTCTCGTCGAGCTCGTGGATGAGCTCGTTGGAGCCGATGCCGACGCGGCTGCCGAGGACCTCGAGATATCCCATGGTCCAGCCGCCGGTGCGCGCGCGGCGGTCAATATCCTCGAGGCGCTTGGATACGGCCATTACGAGGCCCATGGTGGGGGGCTTGGGGGTTTTCGGCGGCCCGCCGACGTACTGGAATCGGACGCGGAAAACCTGGGCGTCGTCGAGGTTGCAGTCGGGGTTGTGGTTGCGGAAGCGCTCGAAGAAATCGAAGAGGGTGTCAGC
>MFAF01000147.1:532-759 GCA_001774505.1 Candidatus Coatesbacteria bacterium RBG_13_66_14
CGTCGGAGGCGCTCACCCGCCGCAGCCGGACCGACGAGACGTCTAGAACCTTGATGATCCCTAGCTCGGGATCCTCGTACACCTGTCCGGGATCCACCTGGGGCTCGTTCCACTGGCGGAAGGCGACGGTTATCCTGCCGTTGCGCACGCCTTCCAGTTCCTTCTCCGCGAAGAGCATGGGGTGGCTCACTGGGGTCATCCCCCTGGTCTGGAGTGAAGTTTTAGCG
>MFAF01000147.1:771-921 GCA_001774505.1 Candidatus Coatesbacteria bacterium RBG_13_66_14
TAAAAAAAGCGTATACCGCCTCATACGCTATTTTACTCGGGCGGGACGGCGGAGTCAAGGCGGGGCGGAGATGGCGGAAGGGAGCGGATCTCGGTACTTTCTTCGGGTACACAGCGTCGTCCTTTGTTGAGAATGATTCACAATTACGGC
>MFAF01000147.1:946-1313 GCA_001774505.1 Candidatus Coatesbacteria bacterium RBG_13_66_14
CCGGTTGCCGGGGGTCGGGCGCCGGGTATATAATCGCTACGAGAATCGAAAACCCCGGAGGGTTCGGTCTTGAAACACTACGCCCCGTTTATCGCCGCCGCCGTCGCGGCCCTTCTTTCCGCCGGCTGCGAGCCGAGCGAATTCGGGAAACCGCCGAAGCTCGACCTCTACGAGCTTTTCTACGGCGGCGATCCCGAAAAACCATTCGCCGAAGACCTGCTCGACGTGTGGCTGGGCAACGGCGAGGGGTGGGCGGTCGGCCCGGCCGGCGAGGACGAGCTGCAAGCCACCGTCATCTTCTACGACGGGACCGACTGGTCCGTCGTCGAGGGTCCGGAGGGCGACCTGTCGGCGGTTTTGGGCGACG
>MFAF01000147.1:1368-2573 GCA_001774505.1 Candidatus Coatesbacteria bacterium RBG_13_66_14
AGCGGAGTGGACGCGTTACCCCAACCTGACCTACGACGACCTGGTCGCCGTGGACGGGACGGCGGAGGAGTTCTGGGCGGTGGGGATGAGCGGCGCGGTCCTGCACTACACGGAGGGTGAATGGACCGTGATGGTCGTGGAGGGCTGCAACCTCACCGACGTGACCGCGACCGCGGACGGGTTCGCCGCCGTGGCCACCGACGGCTCCGTCGTGATCGGGGACGACGGCGGGACGGAGGTTTACGACCCGGGCGTAGGCGGCCCGCTGAACGGAATCGCCGACACTGAAGACGGGTACCTCGTCGTGGGCGACGGGGGGGTCATCCTCCTCGGCGATGCCGACGACTGGACGGCCCTGGACAGCCCGACGGCGGAGCTTCTTAAGGATGTCGGCGCCGCTTCGTCGGAGCACTTCCTGGCCGTGGGGGCTTGGGGGACGGTCGTCCTCGACGACGGCGGCAGCCTGAGCCTCCTCGACTCCCCGACCGACGAGGACCTGTCGGCGGTCGAGATGCTCTCGCTCAGCGAGGGGTGGATCGTCGGTCAGAGGGGTGTCCTGCTCCACTACTATTGAGGTTGCGTGGGCGTTCCGGGCGACGAACGGGTGAAGGTGATGATCCTCGCCGGGGGCAAAGGCGAGGGTCTGTCCGTTCTGGCCACGCACCGGGCCGTCTCTTCCATGCCCTTCGGCGGGCGGTACCGCCTCGTTGACTTCCCCCTCTCCAACTGCGTCAACTCGGGCCTCAACGACATCGGCATCCTGGCCCAGTACAACCCCATCAGCCTGATGGACCACCTGGGAACGGGCCAGGCGTGGGACCTGGACCGCAAGCGGACCGGGGTTTCGCTCCTGCAGCCGATTCAGACCGAGGCGGGGTCGTCCTGGTACCGGGGCACGGCCGACGCGTTGCGGCAGAACCGCCGCGAGTTCGAGGGGTACGACTTCGTGCTGGTCCTGCCCGGGGACCTGGTGTTCAAGATGGACTTCCGGGGGCTCATCCGCCAGCACCATCGCCGCCGGGCCGCCGTCACCGTAGCCACCGCCCCGGCGGATTTCAAGGACCTCCGCCGCTTCGGCATCGTGGAGGTCGCCGACGACGACCGGATAAGCGCCTTCCTGGAAAAGCCGGACCGGCCCAGTGGTACCCTGGCCAGCATGGCCATCTACCTCTTCGACGCGGCCTACCTCACCCACAAGCTGGAAC
>MFAF01000147.1:2613-7337 GCA_001774505.1 Candidatus Coatesbacteria bacterium RBG_13_66_14
CGTGCCCGCCGTGTCCGAGGGGGTGGTCCACCAGTTCCCCTTCAACGGCTACTGGGAGGACGTGGGCGAGCTGACGCCCTACTACCAGGCCAACATGGAGCTTCTGCGGGACTCCCCGCGCCTGGAGGTGGTGGACCCCTCCTGGCCTATCATGACGCCCACCGACGAGATGCCGCCGGCCAAGTTCGGGCCCAAGAGCCACGCCGTCCGCAGCTTGGTGGCCAATGGCTCCATCGTCAACGGCAAGGTGATCAACTCGATTCTGTCCCGCGGGGTTTACGTGGAGGAGGGGGCGCTGGTGCGGGACTCCATCCTCTTCGGCGACACGGCGGTGCGTCCGGGGGCGGTGGTGGACCGGGTGGTCATGGACCGTTTCTGCGAGGTCGGCGAGAAGGCCCAGGTCGGCGTCGGCGAGGTGTCCGACGGGAACGAGCGTTTCGGGGAAATCTTCTCCGGCGGCGTCACGGTTGTGGGCAAGGGAGTGGCGCTGCCCGGCGGGATAACCGTGGGGCGGCACGTCTGCGTGGCCCCCGGCGCGCCGGGGGAGCTTTTAGAAAAAAATATACCCGCCGGCGCGGCCGTGGGGGAGTTCCAGTGAGAGCCCTCGCCCTGGTGGGCGTCATCCTCGCCCTCTCGACGGCGGCCGGTTCCGCCGACGTGCAGCTTTTATTCGCCGGGGCCGACGGGGAGGAGCTCGCCGCCCTGACCGAGGCGTGGCCCGAGGCGGGGTTACTCCCCCCGGACGTCCCCTGGGACGCGCCCTACCCCGAGCTGCTGCCCCTCCTCGTCGGAGACGTCCCGACACTGATAATAGCCGTCAACGCCGGCCCCTCCGGCCTGGCCGTCTCGGGGAGGCTCCTGGGCCGGGGCGGCTACGACGAGCGCCTGGGCACCGTCCACATCGCCGCCTCGCGGTCCAGCCTTCTCGAGGCCGCGCGCCAGTTTCTCGCCCGTGTCGGGACGAGCTCGGGCTCCACTACAACCGCCACGCCCGGCGAGGTCCCCACACCCGGAGCCGGTGAGATTGCCGGTAAACTGGAAAAAATCTCCGGCTGGGGCGTCGCCCCGGCGGGGGGCATCACCGACGACGAGAGCCGCCGCCGCACCCGCCTGCGGGCCTACGACGCGGCGGAGGCGGATTTCCTCGACCGGCTCGAGGACACGCTCTACCCGAAGACCCTTCTGGACGTTGCATCCTACAGGCAGGTGGTCGCGCTGGTCCGCGGCTACCTCTTCGTCTCCCGCGAGGAGCGGCGCACCGGCGACGAGACCTACGGCATCGAGCTGCGCCTGACCCCCGAGGGGATCCGCCGCCTGACCGGCCTCCTCTTCACCCGCCTCGGCGCCCCCTGATCGTGGAAGAACTCTTCGACAGCCTCCCCGAACCCGACGCGCCGCTGGCCTACCGGATGCGGCCGGTGACGCTCGCCGAGGTGGTGGGCCAGGATAAAATCATCGGCCCCGGCACCCCGCTACGCACGGCGGTGGAGCGGGGCCGTCTCCCGAGCCTGATTCTGTACGGCCCGCCCGGTTCGGGGAAGACGACCATCGCCCTGGCGGCGGCGGCGCAGGTAGGCGGCCGCGTGGCCCGGCTCAACGCCGTCACGGCCAAGGTGGACGACGTGCGCCGGGTGGTGGCCGAGGCTAAGCGCGCCCGGCAGGCCCGCCTTTCCAAACCCGTCGTCCTCTTCATAGACGAGATCCACCGCTTCAACCGCGCCCAGCAGGACGCCCTTCTGCCCGCGGTGGAGTCCGGGGTGGTGACCTTCATCGGCGCCACGGTCCACAACCCCTACACCAGCGTCATCGGCGCCCTCCTCTCCCGCTCCATCGTCCTGGAGCTCGAGCCCCTGGAGCCGGGGCACATCCGGTCGCTTCTGGAGCGGGCCCTCGCAGACGGGGAGCGGGGCCTGGGCGGGATGAAAATAATCGCCGCCGACGGTTTTCTGGACCGGTTGGCCGACTACGCCGGGGGCGACGCCCGTCGGGCGCTGGCCGCCCTGGAACTGGCCGCCGTGACCGCCACGGCCGACGGGGACGATAAAATCAGCCTGGGGGTCGAGGACGCGGAGCGCGTCACCCGAGAGCAGAGCCCCCTCCATGACCGCGCCGGTGATTACCACTACGACCGCGTCTCGGCCTTCATCAAGAGCATGCGGGGCGGGGACCCCGACGCCGCGGTTTACTGGATGGTCCTGGCCCTGGAGGGCGGCGAGGACCCGCGCTTTCTGGCCCGCCGCATAGTCATCTGCGCCTCGGAGGACGTGGGGAACGCCGACCCGCGGGCGCTAGCCGTGGCGGTGGCGGCGGCCCAGGCCCTGGAGCTCATCGGCATGCCCGAGGCGGCCTACAACCTCGTCCAGGCGGCCGTCTACGTCGCCAGCGCCCCCAAGTCCAACGCCTGCGGCTCGGCGCTGACGCTCGCCCGGGAGTACGTCAAAGAGAAACCGGCGATCCCCGTCCCCGGTCACCTGCGCGGCACGGGTTACCGCGGGGCGGGCATGCTGGGGCGCGGGGAGGGCTACCTCTACCCCCATGACTACCCCGGAGGCTTCACCCGGCAGGAGTATCTGGGAGTGGAGCCTGTGCGGTTCTACTTCCCCAAGGGGATCGGCGTCGAGGGAGAGCTCGCGCGCCGGCTGGCGGAACGCTGGCCCGAGCGGGGCTTCTTGAAGGAAGAAGACGGCCCGGCGCGGGACGGGGGGCCGGATCAGGGGGACGACGGACGTGAGATTAAATTTCCTTGACTTCCCCCCCGGTTTTTACTAAGCTACTCTAACGAAGTGTTGGAAAAAACTGCTGGCGAGTGGGCTTCTCATTTCAGAAGGAGCTTCGTGCCGGCATAGTTTTAAGGACGTCCGGCAAGTTACCGGACAAGTGGATAACACATAGGAGGATACATGCGTCGCTATTTCCTGTTCGCCCTGGTCGCCACCCTGGCTCTCGTCTTTGCCGGCTGTGGCGAGGAAGTCAAGTACGAGACACCCGAGGCGCTCGTTGACGCCTTCGTCAAGGCTCTGGCGGCCGAAAAGCCCGCCGAGGAGCTCGCGCCTCTGTTCACGGACGCCAAATTGGCCGACGAGGTCGTCGCGCTCCTGGAAAAGGGCCTGACGATCGAGGGCGCCTACATCATCACCGATGGTAAAGTGGCATGGGAGAAAGCCGTCTACATGGACGGCGAGATAGAATACTCCTTCACCCTGCTCGTCGTCGAGAAGGAAACCGGCAGCTGGCTCTGCACCGGCTACGAGACCGCCGAGACGATCGTGCCCGTGGACGAGGCCGTCGTGCTTGAAGAGCTGAAGGCCGTTTACACCGTTCAGGTCAAGGCGCTGGGCGAGAAGTTCAAGGTCACCGGCAACATCCAGCCCTACATCGCCTTTACGGACGGCGTCGTCACCGGCATCAACTCCTGGGCGCAGTCCGGCGAGGACACCAACGCCTGGGAGAACGAGGAGTTCAAGGCCGAGTTGGAGAAGCTCGTCATGACCTTCCAGATCGTCGAGATGGGCGAGGTTGACGTTCTGTGGTCCATGGACTTCCCGCTGGCCGACTACGCAGCCCCGGTTGTCGAGCCCGTCGTCGAGCCCGTCGAGCCCGTCGTCGAGCCCGCTCCCGAGCCCGTTGTCGAGTAACGCCTCTGGCGCAGTCTCGGCTAACTCTTGAGCCTTGATGGGCCGCCTTGGGGCGGCCCATTTCTGTGGAAAGTCCGATTTCTAAAAGGAGGGGACATGCAGCGCTTCACGATCATTCTGCTCCTGGCCGGTCTGGCCCTTGCCTTCTTCGGCTGCGGGGGCGAAGGGGAGGAAGCCAACGGCGACGGGACCGAGGCGGACGGGCCGAAGGTCTACCCGACGGCGGAGACCCTGGTGGACGCCTTCATCAAGGCGGCCAACTCCCAGAACAAGGAGGCTTTCTACGCCCTCTTCTACTCCGATGACGCGGCGAACGCGGTCTGGGAGCGCGTCACCGAGAGCGGCCTGACCTTCTCGCCGGGATACCACATCGAGGACAGCTCCTTCGGCAAGCACGTCATCTTCGACAGCGCCCGCTGGGAGGGCTACGGCACCTACGAGCAGCAGCTGTACATCAGCGATGATCCCGCCATGAGCAAGGGCTGGATCATCAACGGCCAGGACTACGCCTTCGTGGAGGAGGAGACCGAGCCGGCTGAGGATACCGTCGAGGAGACCGGAGAGACGGCGGTGGAACCAGGCGCGTAGCCGTTTTTCGGCGCCTTTGGAGCGTACGTTTTAATTGAATCCCTCCCTGGGCCGGGAGCGGCGGTTCCGGCGTGCGTCTGAAGCACGGTCACGCCCCCGGCGCAGGCGCGACGGCGCAGCCGCAGACGAGGAGGTATCGTGCGCGGATTACTGATCGGGGCGCTTCTGGCGACGCTCGGGCTCGGAATCGCCGGCTGCGGCGAGGAAACCTCCGGACCAGACCTCTCGAAACCCGAGGGGACGGTGGAGGCATTCCTCAAAGCGGTGCAGGACAAGGACCAGGAAAGCCTGAACGGGCTCGTCATAGACCCCCAGTACGTGGACGTGCTCTGGTCGCTCATCGCGGAGAAGGGCCTCGTCATCTCCGGCGGCTACGCGCTCGAGGAGGACTCCTTCGGAACGTCGGTCACCTTCGAGAACGCCCGCTACACGGAGAACGACTTGTCGTACGACCTGGAGCTCACCCTCTCCGAGGACAGGGGAAAATGGCTCATATCCGGC
>MFAF01000147.1:7379-15917 GCA_001774505.1 Candidatus Coatesbacteria bacterium RBG_13_66_14
CGGACCCTGGAGCCGGAGGAGGACCTCGGGGCCGCGGCGCTCGAGTACCTCAAGGCCAACTACACCGACGAGGTCAAGGCGATATCCGACAGATACGCCGGTGACGACTTCGGCGGCGACGTCCAATACTACATCCGCTTCGTGGACGGTAAGTTCGACCGGATCAACTCCGTGGCCACCGGTCACGGCGACGACCGGGCCTACAACGACGAGGCGTTCCGCGCCGAGCTGGACGAGCTGGTGGGGACCTTCGAGGTTGATTCACCAGGCGAGGTGGACGTGTTCTGGGTCATGGAATTCCCCATGTAGGGGAGGCCATTCCCCTCATTTGACACGTGGGCGGGGTTTCCGAACCCCGCCTTTTTTTCAAAGGCAGCCCTCACCCTTGATAGCAACATTGCGATGACGTAGGGGCGGGGCGTAGGACGAGTCCTCCGTCCCCACCCGCGGGCCGACCTGAACGGCTCGCCGTCGGTCGGCCCCTACGAGGTTGTCGTGTGATTCAATCGGATTCCATAGGGCGGGGGACCGAGCGAACCGAGCGAACCGAGCGAAGCGAGCTATGCGAAGCAAACCGAGCTATGCGAAGCAAATCCTTTCCCCGCCTCTTTTTCTGAGGCGAATCCTGCGATTGAGCCAGAACCGTCCGTCGCGCAAACGGATTTTCTCGTTTATACTAGCGGGTGATGGCTGACGGCGTACTAAAAGCCGCGCTCCCGCTTCTTCTGTCGCTGTGCCTCGCGGGCTGCCAGGAGCCGCTGGAGGAGAGCGCCCTCTACGCCCTGGCCTACGCCGACGTCCTCGACGAGGTGCTCCTCTCCCTCCGGGTGGAGCGGTTGGCATACCCGGTGCTCCTGGAGGAACTGACCGCGCTGCAGTCCCGTCTCCGGCGGGAGACGGCCGCCTGGCCCGCGGACCGTCTCCTGACGGCCCTCGACCTCGATCCCGGCACCGTCGAGGCGGAAAGGGCTCTCGCCGACGAGGCGCCCCGGCTCGACGAACTCGAGGCCGCTCTGGACAGGGAAACCGAGGACCTCCTGGCCGCGACCGACCCACCCCGCCCCCGGGACTCGGCCTTCGACGCCGATTTGAGATTAGTCGCCACCTTCACCCCCGGCGAGCGTTTCGACGCCCTGGTGCGGGACGGGCTGGACGAACGGGCGGAGCTCCTCCTGGCCTCCTACGACCTCGAGCGCCGGACGGCGGACCTTTCGTGGCACGAGCTCGTGGGGAGGCTGTCCGCCAGCCTCACCGAGTACACGCCGCTGGCCGCCGCCTACCGCCGGACGAACCGGGAGATTCAGCGGAAAATCGAGGCGATCAACGATTACCTGGACGGGCTCGAGGAGCGGGAAACCGAGTGAAGCGAGCTACGCCTCTGGCGATACCCCTTCGCCGCTATAGAAGAGGCAAGGGGTTTAACCGAGCGAACCGAGCTATGCCTTTGGCAAACCGAGCGAAGCGAGCTATACCCCCCGGCAAACCGAGCGAAGCGAGTTATGCCCTTGGCAAAACCCCTTGTCTCCTTGAGGAACGACCGGGCGAGTGACCCCTTGACTTCCCAGACCATCACGAGCCTCTTTTCGCCCACCGGCGCCCTGACCGGGCTCCTGCATCCCTACGAGGAGCGGCCGGGGCAGGTACGGATGGCCACCGCCGTTGCCGACACCCTCGAATCGGGCGGCAGCCTCATGGTCGAGGCCGGCACCGGTATCGGCAAGAGCCTGGCCTACCTGGTCCCCCTCCTGGCACGCGTGACGGACGAGCGCCGGGGCGTCGTCTCCACCCACACCATCGCCCTCCAGCAGCAGCTCCTGGCTGCCGACATCCCCGTGGCCCTGGCCGCGCTGGGGACCGAGGTGAATGTGGCCCTGCTCCTGGGGCGGGGCAATTACCTCTGTCTGCGGAAGCTGAACCGCCAGCAGCTCCTGGGGCTCTTCGCCGACTCCGACGCCGCCGGGAGGCAGCGGGCGCTCTTCGAGCGCGCGAATAGCCTTAAACGGGGGGAGCGCTCCGAGCTCGATTTCGCCATTCCCGAGGCGGAGTGGAGGCTGGTCGCGTCGTCCCCCGACTCTTGCGCGGGGAGCCGCTGCCCCTACGTCAAGGAGTGCTTCTTCCAGCGCGCCCGGCGCCGGGCCCAGTCCGCCGATCTGGTCATCACCAACCACGCCCTCCTCCTGGCCGACGTCGTCCTGCGGTCTTCCGGGGCGGCGGTCCTGCCCGATTACGCATACCTGGTGGTGGACGAGGCCCACCGCCTGGAGGACGCGGCCACGGACCAGCTCGGCTACCGGGTCTCCCTGGGCCGCCTGCGCGGGCTCGTGGGAGAGCTCCACTCCCCGGCCCGGCGCACGGGGAGCCTGACGGGGGCGGTGATGAGCAAGTCGGTGGACTCGGACGAGCTGACGGAGCATTTTTCCAGAATACTCGACACCGCTGGGGCGCACTTCGTCACCCTCCACGCCGGGCTGGGCTACGGGGGCGAACGGGAGGAGCGCATCCTGCGCGAACCTCTTTCCGTCGGGGCGGAGCTGGACGCCGAGCTGGGCCGGACGTCGGGCTGGCTGGAGCGGCTGGCCGACGGGGCCGCCGAGGACGAAGCCCTGGAGCTGGGCGGGGCGGCGCGGCTCCTGGACGGCTACCGGCGGGACCTCGCCGGCCTGGAGGAGCGGCGGTGGGAGGGCTTCGTGTACTGGGCGGACGGCCTTCACGATGCCGCGCGGCTGCGGCTCCACGCGGCGCCTGTCGAGGTCGGCCCCATTCTGGAGTCGGGCCTCTGGTCAATCCCCGAGGTCGCCGTGGCCACCAGCGCCACCCTCACCGTGGGCGGCGACTTCTCCTACCTCACCACCCGCCTGGGCTTCCCTCCCGGCGAGGAGCTCCCCCTCCCGCCGGCCTTCGACTTCGCGACCCAGGCGGCGCTCTACCTGCCCCGCCTGCCCGACCCCCGCGACAGGACGCATTTCTCCGAGGCCGTCGCCGAGATTCGGCGGCTGGTCGAGCTGAATCGGGTCGGGGGGACGCTGATCCTTTTCACCAGCCACGAGGCGCTGCGCGCGTTCAGGTCCGCCCTGGAGGAGGACCTGGCGGCCTTGGGCTGCGAGGTGCTGGCCCAGGGCGACTCCGACCGGACCCGGCTCCTGCGCGGATTCAAGGAGGCCCGGCGCGGCGTCCTCTTCGCCACCGCCACCTTCTGGGAGGGGGTGGACCTGCCCGGGGACGAGCTGCGGCTGTTAATCATCGCCCGGCTCCCCTTCGCCGTGCCCAGCGATCCGGTGGTGGCGGCGCGGTCTGAGGCGATCGAGAAGCGCGGTGGGAGGCCCTTCGAAGAGTACTCCCTGCCCGAGGCGGTGCTCCGGCTCCGTCAGGGCTTCGGCCGCCTGGTCCGGAAAAAGACCGACCGCGGGGTGGTGGCGATTCTGGACTCCCGCGTCCTCACCAAGGCCTATGGCGCCCGGATGCTCGCCGCCCTGCCACCGGCGAGGCGCTTTGGGTCCTTTCAGGCCGACGCCCTGGGGGCGTACCTCGCGGGCCCTTGACCCGCGGGCGCGCGGCTTGTATCATAGGTCGCCCCCGCGGCGGGCGGACCGGCGGGACTCACTCCGGGAGCGTACGTGCAACTGGCGGAAAAGCTCCTCTCCGTGATGCGCGCCCAGGGAGCCAGCGACCTCCACGTGGTCGTCGGTTATCCCCCGCACATGCGCCTGGACGGGCGGCTCATCCCCACCAACCTCGAGCCCTTCACCCGGGAGACGGCCAACTCCTTCACCGGGCTTTTTCTTTCGTCCCGCCCCGGCGCCCGCGCCCGCTACGACGACGCCGGCCAGGTTGACCTGGGCTACGAACTGGAGGGACAAGGCCGGTTCCGCGTGAACGTCTACCGCACCTCCGAGGGGCCCGCCTGCGCCATCCGCGCCATCCCGGACGTCATCCCCTCCCTGGAGGAGCTGGGGCTGCCCAAGTCCGTCGCCGGCCTCACCGCCCTGCCCAAGGGCCTGATACTGGTCACCGGCCCCACCGGCTCTGGCAAGTCCACCACCCTGGCGGCCGTCATCGCTAAGATAAACCGGGAGGGTGCCCGCCACGTCATCACCATCGAGGACCCCATCGAGTTCCGCCACGAGCGGGGCAAGTCCCTGGTGACGCAGCGGGAGCTGGGGACCGACTACGCCGACACCGTCTCCGCGGTGCGCTCCTGCCTGCGGCAGGACCCAGACGTGATAATGATCGGCGAGATGCGCGACCCGCCCACGATGGGCGCCGCCCTCACCGTCGCCGAGACCGGCCATGTGGCGCTGTCCACCCTGCACACCAACTCCGCCACCCAGACCGTCACGCGGATATTAGACGCCTTCCCGTCCGACGAGACGCGCCAGATTCGCATCCAGCTTTCCTTCTGCCTGGAGGCGGTCGTCAGCCAGGCGCTCCTGCCGCAAAAGGATGGACCGGGACGGGTGCTGGCCACCGAGGTGCTGATCGCCACCCCGGCGGTGCGCGCGCTCATCCGCGACGGGAAGGAGCATCAGCTCTACTCGGTCATTCAGTCGGGGCACGCCCACGGGATGTACACCCTCAACAGCTCCCTGACGGCGCTGATCGGGGCCGGGCTGGTGGACCGCGAGGCGGCCCTGGAGGCCTCCAACCGCCGCGAGGAGCTGGCCGAGCAGCTCGCCGAGGCGGGCCTGTAGGCGAAGGCCCCATGGGTTTTTTTCATGCGCGGCGAAGACGATTGAGCGGCTGGGTCGGGCCCCCGAGGCTGACAGGTGGACCGCCTCGGTGACGAGGCCGCGGGCGAGCTCGAGCGGCGCTCCTCCCCGCCGTCGCCGCCGAGACCGGCCTCCCCGTTTCCCACGTGGAGACCGGCGAGCGGCTCGAGGACCTGGAGCCCTTCGACCCGACGAAATTCGCCCGGGCCCTGGTGGGCCTCGACTGAACCTAACAACTTCACGAAGGGATACGATGAAACTGGAAAACTTCCGCAGCCGCGACCGGGACGTCATCTCCGAGCTCCTCTCCTCGGACCGCCCCTGGGCGTCCTACGCGCTGGGCGATCTCTCCGACCTCCACTTCGGCCTCTCGCGGTACTACGTGAACGGGCCGAACCTGGTGCTGGTGTACGAGGGGCTCCAGCCGCCCGCGCTCTTCCTCTTCGGCGGAGTCGGCGCCCTGCGCTTCATCTGCTCGCTCCTCCCCGCCGGGGACTACAACTCCGCCTTCACCGGCGAGCCCGAGGCCATCTTCCCCGAGGGCACCAATGTCGTCCAGCTCAAGCGCATGCTCCGGATGACGCTGGACCTCTCGGGCAAAACATTCGACACCGGGGTGGCCGAGGAGCTGGGCTCCAAGGACGCCGACGCCATCGCCGGCCTGATGGTCCACTACCCGGAGAACTCCTTCCACCCGGACCAGCTCGCCTACCCCTTCGCCGGGATCTACCTGGACGACGCGCT
Source organism: Candidatus Coatesbacteria bacterium RBG_13_66_14 (assembly GCA_001774505.1). Classification (GTDB taxonomy): domain Bacteria; phylum RBG-13-66-14; class RBG-13-66-14; order RBG-13-66-14; family RBG-13-66-14; genus RBG-13-66-14. The sequence continues at coordinate 12,830 of MFAF01000147.1, forward strand.
CGTGGCCTGCGCGGGCACGCACGTGGTGAACGCCGACGAGCGGGTGGCCTGCATCGGCAACGTGGTGGTCCACCCCGAGTACCGGCGGCGCGGATTCGCCCAGCAGGTCGTGGGCAAGGCGCTCACCCTCCTCTCCGACCAGGCCGACCTGGCGACCCTCAACGTCGCGGTGAAGAACAAGGAGGGGATAGAGCTCTATCAGCGGCTGGGCTTCGGCACACACTGCCGCTTCAACGAGGCGGAGATAACCCTTCCCGAGCCCAAGCCCGAGGTGTAGGACGCCCTCGGGGGAAGGGGACACCGCGGGGTGATTCGCTTACGGGCGGGCGCCGAGGCCCGCCCCTTCAATCCGCAGTGGTGGACGGACCGTCATGGACGACCGACCTCCGGTCCTGTTGACGCCGGGAGACCCCAACGGCATCGGCCCCGAGGTCCTGGTCAGGGCCTGGGGCCGCATCGCCGTGGGCCGCCGTCCGGTCGTCGTGGGTGCGCCGACGCCCATTCGCGCCGCCATCGGGCTCTGCGGTCTCGAACTCGAAATCGTCCCCGTTCTCTCGCCTGAAGAAGCCGACCCCGCCCCGACCCGCATTCCCCTCATCGAGGTCCCCGGCACCGACCTCGAACCCCGGTGGGGCGTCGTCTCCGCCGAGGCGGGACGGGCGAGCTTTTGCTGGGTCGAGCGCGCGGTGGACCTGTGCCTCGAAAAGACAAGGGGCTTTAGCCCCTTACCCCCAATTCTTGTAACCGGCCCCGTCTCCAAACAGGCCTGGGCCCTGGCGGGCGTCCCCTACGCCGGGCACACCGGCTACCTGGCCGAGCGGTGCGGCGTGTCGGGACGTGAGGCGATGGCCTTCCTCTCGCCGAAAATCAACGTCGTCCTCGCCACCACGCATATCCCCCTGGCCGAGGTCGCAAAAACGCTGACCGTGGGGCGCATCGTCCACGTGGCCCGCCTGTTCCGCGCGTTTCTGCGAAAAAGGATGGGCCGCGAGCCGCGTCTGGCGCTCTGCGGCCTCAACCCCCACGCCGGGGATTCCGGCGTCATCGGCGACGAGGAGGGGCGAATCGTCGTCCCGGCGGCGGAGGAGCTGCGGGCCGGTGGGATAGACATCTCCGGTCCCCTGGCGGCGGACACCCTCTTTACCGGGAAAAATCTAGCCCGCTACGACGGCTTCGTCGCTCTTTATCACGACCAGGGGCTGATCCCCGTGAAACTCCTGGCGTTCAACTCCGCCGTCAACGTAACCCTGGGGTTGCCCTTCCTACGAACCAGCCCCAGCCACGGCACCGCCTTCGACATCGCGGGGAAAGCAATAGCAGATTGCACTAGTTTTGTTAACTCTATAGCTGCTTTGCGGAGGATAAATAATGTGTAGCATTAAAGATGGACTTAATTTGATTATTAAGAAATATGCCAATGCACACCGATTATTGGATGAGTATCAACGGTATCATCCACATATAATTCCAAAGCAGGACCAAAAAATTGGAGCTATTGGCGAGTATTATTCAATGCTATTACTAAAAGATAAATTCCCGATAGCGCAGTTAACCTTTATGGGACATAACGATCCATTTGATATTAAAATGATAATTAATAGAAAGGAGTTTAAATTCCAGGTGAAAACCACAAGTGTATTTAACGATAATCAACAATTGGGAAAGATAAATTTAACTAATCTAGATTACCTGATGGTTTTATCGTTAAATGAAGAATTAAAAATTGATATATTATATGTAGTCAGGAAAACAAGATTAAAAAAGTTTGAAAAGAATGGAATTATACAGAATTTAATCGTTACGCGAAGAGGATTACAAAAGGGTAAGAGAAACCCTCTTATTTCCACATTAAGTAACTATGCGAAAGCAATACAGCGTATATGTAAATGAACCTTTTCCTCGAAAGCCAGGGTTGCCAGATGAACGAGCGGGACGCCGAGCGCCTGGCCGCCGGCCTCCTCGCCCACGGCTGGCGCCTGGTGAAAAACCCCGCCGACGCCGATTTGATCCTGGTCAACGCGTGCAGCGTGCGCGAGAAGGCGGCCACCCACGCCCTGGGCCGCCTGCGTCAATTGTACGCCCTGACGCGTGAAAAACCGGAAATGCTCTTCGGCCTCACCGGCTGCCTGGCCCAGCACCTGGGCGACGCGGCCTGCGACCTCTTGCCGCGGCTGAATCTGTTGACCGGCCCCGGCGCCGTCGAGCGCCTCCCCCGTCTGGTGGAATCGCTGAAATCCCCGGAAAGTTACTCCAAAGACCTCGAACCGGCGGGCCCCGAGACGGAATTCGACCCCGACGCCGATCACCGCATTGACCACCCGGCCATCGGCCCCCACGCCGCCTTCGTGACCGTGATGGAGGGCTGCGACAACCGCTGCGCCTACTGCGTGGTGCCGGACCTTCGCGGGCCGGAGGTCAGCCGGAGCCAAAAGGCCGTCCTGGCCGAGGTCGCGCACCTGGCGGCGCAGGGCTTCACCGAGGTGATCCTCCTCGGGCAGAACGTGAATTCCTACCGCTCGAAGGGCCGGCGGTTCCCCCGCCTGCTGCGCGAGGTCGCCCGGATTGAAGGAATCCAGCGCGTCCGCTTCACCACCAGCCACCCCAAGGACCTGAGCCCGGAGCTGTTGGAGGTCATGGCCGCCGAGCCGACGGTCTGCGAGCAGCTCCACCTGCCGCTGCAGTCGGGGTCGGATAAGATTCTTGCAGCCATGGGCCGGGGCTACACGGCGGAACATTACCGCGACCTGGTCGAAGAGGCGCGGCGGCTCATACCCGGCCTGACGCTGACCACGGACGTCATCGTGGGCTTCCCCGGCGAAACGGACGAGGATTTTGGGAAAACCGCGGACCTCGTCCGGGAGACGGGATTCGATTCGGCCTTCATGTTCAAGTACTCCCCGCGTCCGGGCACCCCGGCTTACTCGCTCCCCGACGACGTGCCGCCCGAGGTCAAGCAGGCGCGGCTCGAGCGCGTCATCGGGCTGATTACGGACTCGGCCTTCGCGCGGAACCGGGGGCTGGTGGGCCGGAAGCTGGAAGTCGTCGTCGAGGGGCGGGACAAGAGGGGCGAGCCCTTCGGGCGCACCCG
>MFAF01000147.1:15926-17017 GCA_001774505.1 Candidatus Coatesbacteria bacterium RBG_13_66_14
GCCGGTGAAGTTGCCGGGGGAGGCCCTCGAACCCGGGAGCCGCTGCACGGTGGAAATAACCGGCGCCGGACCCTGGTCGCTCGCCGGCCGCCGGGCGGAGGTCTTGGCTTGAAAAGCTTCGCATTTTTAATCCCGCTCCTCATCACGGTACAGGTTCTGGCCTTCGAGATCGAGCCGGAGCTCTACGGCGCCTACCGCTTCTGCTTTTCCAACGCGGAGTACGACACGCCGCCCGCGCCGCGCCCCGACGAGCGCAGTTATCTTCTGCAGCGCCTCGAGGTCGGCGCGCGCTGGGCTTTCGAGGATTGGGCGAGCCTGGAGGCCGGGCTGGAACTCGAGCACGACTGCTCCGACGCCCTCGAATTCGACACCGGCAATTGGGACAATTTCTGGCTGAACCCGCGGATACGGTTTTCCGCGGATTTCGGCGTGTGGGGTGTGGTGCGGTTGGGGCACCTTGATCCGAATCTTGGCCCCGAAACGCTCCACACCGAGCCCTACGCCCACCTGGCGGCGGGCCTCGGCTGGTGGGGGGATGGGCCGGGCCTGTCCTGGTCCCTCTTCGGCGTCCGGACGGGCCGCGTCACCGAGACGACGGCCGAGGTGTTCCTGGCCGGCGGGTCGCTCGCGCCGCATTTCGATCTGGGGCCGCTCGGCGTCGCCCCCCGACTGGTATTCGCCTACCGCCACTCGGGGGGGTACGACACTGCGGATTATCAGGGCTACGAGCCGCCCGACGGGGCGCGCAAGGCGGAGCTCTGGAACCTCGGCGGCGGCCTGGAGCTCTGTCTCGACGAGCGGGCGCTGTACCTGGGCGGCGGGTATTTCGCCAGCCTGGTCCCGGGCGGCGACCGGGGGGGACTGACCGATGCCTATCTCGGCGGCGCCTTCTGGTGGCTGGATCTGCGGGGGACATTGTACCTGGGCGACGGCTATTGCGGCGTGCGGCCGATGTCCGCCCTCGAGCCCGTCCCGGTGGCGGAAGAGGGGCAGACAGGTGAGCTGCGGCTCCTGGACTTCACCCTGAACCTTTCCATCCCACTGCCCTGGGGGGCCGCGGGGCGGGTCGAGGTGCGGCAGGGATTCTTCTT
>MFAF01000147.1:17042-17354 GCA_001774505.1 Candidatus Coatesbacteria bacterium RBG_13_66_14
AATCGGAACCGGGTGACGCTTCTGCTGGACTTCGCCTTTTAATTAAACGGGTCGGGGTGAGGGTCGGGTGTGCAAGGAGCGGTCAACATCGAAATAGGGCGGGGTACAGAGCCTCCGCCCTATGTCTAATACGAGGTCTGTAGGGCGGCAGCTCCGTATGCCGCCCCGGGGTGAGGAGGGGGTGCAGTAAAACGGCGGGGACTAAAGTCCCCGCCCTACATTTAGGAGCAAGATATTGGTGACATCCGCAGGTGGGTCAGGAGACCCGCCCCTCTGTCATAAACTGCGCATTATCCCGTAGGGGAGACCGGT
>MFAF01000148.1:0-5098 GCA_001774505.1 Candidatus Coatesbacteria bacterium RBG_13_66_14
GCTCCTTCCTGATTTCCACAAGCACGGGTCCGGGATTTCCGGTGTCGAACCCTCCCATCACCAGGGAGAGCCCCCCGAGGCTGGCCGCGATGCCGTCCGAGACCGTGACGTCCAGCTCCCGGACGGACAGGCGCCTGAGCCGGACGTCCACCGGGATGGAATCCCAGGTGAAGGGCGGTTTCTCCTCTTCGCTGGGCTCGACCAGGTGCTCGATGTTCCATCCCAGGCCGGGAATCTCGATGAGGTTGACCCGCACGCCCCGGGCCTCGGCCACGTCCAGGCATACCCGGCCGTCGGTGAAGAGCTCGCCCAAATCGTAGCGGAGGATGAACTCGTCGAGACGCACGGCCGGCGCCCGGTCGAACTCCTCGCTGGAGAGGACCGCGAGGTCCCGCACCACCAGGCCGGTCAGGGGCGAGATGAAAACGGGGCCGACGGTCACCTCGCCTTGGAGGGTCTCGTTGACCAGCCCCAGCACCAGCTCCTTGAGCTTTTCTTCGGGGTAGAGGATGCGGAAGACGAGGGTGGCGACGACGACGAGTGTCGCCGCACCGGCGAAGATGCAGACGAGGATCTGGGCCGTCCAGCGCCCAATCGCAGTGGTGGTCTTCGTCACCCGTCAACCGTCCCGCGCCGTTTTCCCCTGACCGCTTCCACGACCTTTTATTGTACCTGATTTACCTGGACGTGACTCACTTCGCGTCGTTTTGCCTGAGGCATAGCTCGGTTCGCCGGGGCGTAACTCGCTGCGCTCGGTTCGCTTGGTTCGGCGCGGTGGAAAAACGGGGCTGCGGCGTTCGAGATCACAACAGCCGGAATGTCGCGGCGCGAAAACCTGCGGGTGGGTGCGAGCTACGGGGCTTGCCCATCCGACGGCTGGTGAACCTGAAACTCCTGCGATGACTGGGTCGCGGGGCAGTGTGGAGGTTTTTTAGCCGGGTTGTGGCCTCTATCCGCCGCCGCGCTTCTGCTTAGTTGGTAAAAGTGTCCCAGAACTTCAATCCGCGGGGGATGAGTTGTTTCGACGACTCCAGGGGCTGTTTTGCGATTCTAAAAAAAGTGAATTTATTATTGAGAATTTGTTTCATTTACACTATAATTACCGATGCAAAGACTTGGTTAAGCCCCGGCAGGCTTCCCGTCCAAAATCAGATTGATAACAAAGGGGTTAAGATGAAACGACTACTTTTCTTGCTCGCCCTGGTCTCCACCGTCGCCGCCGCGGAGTACAGCGTGGACATCTCCGACTTCGTCTTCGACCCGGTCACGCTGACCATCATGGAAGGCGACACGGTCACCTGGACCAACCTGGATCAGGTGCCGCACACCGCAACCGCGGACGACGCGACCTGGGATTCGGGCACCCTCAACCACGGAGAATCCTGGTCCCACACCTTCGATGCCTCCGGCACATGGGACTACCACTGCACCTTCCACCCCATGATGACGGGTACAGTCGTCGTGGAGCCCCAGAGCGGCGCGGAAAACGGAAGCTGGGGTGAGATCAAGGGCCTGTTCAACTAGAGCTTTCGTTACCGCGCGTCAGTCCACGCCGCCCCCCGGTGCCGCAGGGTAGACCGGCCACCCCCTCCCCGGTCCCGCCCCTGGCGCCGGGGTCCCCTTTTTTGCTATAGTGACACCGTGCAACCGACGTTGGAGGATCCGTTGCGGGCATCCCTCCTCTTGCTCATCCTTTTTGCCGCATCCTGGGCCATGCCCGGCATGCCGGCGGAGCTCTACGACTACTACGGGTTCAACCGGCCGTACACCTTCGCCGAGCCGGAGCGCCCCGACGGCGTGGACCAGCCCTCCCCGGTTCCACCCGCGGCAAACCTCACCGTCCGACCCCTCGTCCTTTTGGTGGATTTCGACGACCGGCCGGCGGACAAGGACATCCACCCGCCGCTGGAGTACGGGAAGATAATCTTCCGCCGCAACCAGGAGCCGGGAACTTTCACCGATTACTGGGACGAGGTGACCGGCAGCCGGGTGCGGATCGTGGGCGACGAGGAGAGCGACATAGACTCGGCCTGGATCCGGGTCAGCGGAACTTACGAACCCACAGACGAGGACCTGGATTACGGCTTCTTCACCGACGGAAGGTACGGCTTCGGCGACTACCCGCGGAACTCCCAGGGGATGGTGCGTTACGCCCTGGTGGCCGCGGACCCCCGGATAAACTTCGCCGATTACGACAACGACGGCCCCGACGGCATACCCCGGTCCGCCGATCCCGAGCACTCCGACGACGACGGCTACGTGGACGCCCTCTTCGTAGTCCACGCCGGGTGGGGGGCCGAACAGAGCCGCGACCCGGGGAACATCTGGAGCTGCAAATGGGACCTCGAGTCCAACGGCGGCCCCGGGTACTTCTCCACCGACGACGGGGTCAGGATAAACAATTTCATGGTCGTGCCCGAGGAGCTTCTGGACAACGCCGACGACGGTAACGAGCTTCTCGTCACCATCGGCGTTTTCTGCCACAACTTCGGCTACACGCTCGGCCTGCCGGCTCTCTACGACACCACCCCCAACCGCTGGGACGCCGACTCCTACGGCATCGGCTACTGGGGGCTGATGGGGTACGGGGCCTGGACGGGCATCGTGGCCTACCCCCAGCGCGTCCCGCTTCCCGGTAACTGCCCCGTGCACCCCTGCGCCTGGAGCAAGTACCACGCGGGTTGGGTCTCCGTGACCAACGCCACCCAGGGCCGCAACCAGCCGCACGCCATCTACCGGGCCGAGAGCCCTGCGCCGCCGGACGCCACCCGGTTCCTGCGAATTACCGTCGCCGGCCCCGAGGAGTATTTCCTCTTGGAGAACCGCCAGCAGGTGGGCTTCGACCGCGGCCTATCGTACCTTGCGCACATAGACCCCGACGACCCGACGCCCTGCGACGGCCTTCTGATCTGGCACGTTGACGAGCGGGTCATCGGGGACAACCTGTCGGGCAACACCGTCAACGGGAACAAGCTGCACAAGGGCGTGGACCTGGAGGAGGCCGACGGCTACAACGACCTGGATTTCCGAGTGAACCTGGGCGACGACGGGGACCCCTTCCCCGGTAAATTCTCGAAGCGGGAGTTCGGCCCCGACACGTCGCCCGATTCCCTCCCCTACGGCTCCGCCGAGTCCACCTGCTACATCGAGCGTATTTCAGACTCGGGCAACCCCATGACCCTCTACGTGACAAGCATCCGCAACCCGCTCACCCAGGGCGTCATGGCGGGACCCAACCCCTACTACCCCGAGCGGGACGACCACCTCACCTTCTTCTTCGAGTTCGGCATCCGGGTCACGGTCCGCATCTACACGCTCTCCGGGGACCTGGTGCGCACCATCGGCGAGGACGAGGTGGACGAGGCCTTCGGCCAGGCGTCCTGGTTTGGGGACAACGACGACGGGAGCCAGGTGGCCACGGGGCTCTACTTCTTCACCGTGGATTCGGGCGCCTACCACGTGGGCCACGGCAAGTTCACGGTCATCCGCTGATGGGGGCCGTCATGCGCGGAGTAACGGCGGTCGTTGGAGTTTTAGCGATGGGCGCTCTGGCCGCCGGTGGGCCGGGCACCGTGGGGGCCGATTTCCTCCGGTTGGGGATCGGCGCCCGTCCCATGGCGCTGGCCGGGGCCTACACCGCCATCTCGGACGACGTCTTCGGCATGGCCTCCAATCCCGCCGGCCTGTCCCAGATAATCAACGCCGAGCTGGGATCCTACTACGCCAACATCATCGGCGACGTGCACCACGGCTGGATCGGGTTCACCCACGACATCAGCGACATGTGGAGCTACGGCGTGGAGCTGAACATGCTCTACGCCTCCGAGACCCGCCGGGATTCCTACGGCGACCCCATAGGAACCTATAACGTCGGGTTGGGAGCCCTGGGCGGAGCCATATCCATGGAGCCGCTCCCGGGCCTTTCGCTGGGCCTCTCCGGGCACTACGTCGTGCAGAAGTACGATCAGGAGGTGGGCCAGGGCTTCGCCGGCGATTTCGGCATCCTGTACCACACCCGGTTCAACGGCCTGCGGGTGGGCGTGGTGCTTGAAAATCTGGGACCGAAGGTGGAGTTCCAGGAGCTCTCAGAGTCCATGCCCATGGGGGTCCGCGTCGGCCTCGGCTCGAGCATGTTCCAGCAGACGCTCACCGTTACCGGCGACTTCGCCTACGGCTTCGAGGGGACGTTGGAGGCCTGCGCGGGGGTCGAGTGGGAGGCGGTCCGGGGTGTATCGTTCCGCGTCGGTTACGACATCCTCGGGGATTTCGACTCCTGGTCCGGCGTCTCGCTGGGAATCGGCCTGGACGCCCTGTCCGGTCTCATGGTGGGCGAGCTGGACTACGCCTTCGTTCCCCAACTGCCCATGGGCTACGTCCACCGCGTCAGCTACACGCTGAAGTTTTAACCCACTCGGCGCGATTTGGGTAGAGCACCCCCTACGTTTGGGGGCAGGGCGAATTGGTTTCCCTCTCCCCGTGGGAGCGGCGCGCCGACGGGTCAGGGGTGAGGGCTGCCTTAGAAAAAGGCGGCGGGGATTTGCCAGGGGCATAGCTCGCTTCGCTCGGTTAAAATCCCCGCCCTACATTCGGGCGCATGGCGGTGGATGGTGAAATGGGCGGACCTGAAGGTCCGCCCCTACGTCATTGCATCCTTTAGGCGCGGGCGGGTGTGGACACTCCCCCCTCCGTCCATCCGTCGCGGGTCCGATTATAAAGAGGGTTCACCGTCGAGCCCTTTATTAATATCCCCGCATCGTGATATACTGCCCTGGCTTGTGACGGCCAATCCTGGATTTTACCAACGTGACCCGCTGGGGGTTGATGATGGAAAGAACGCACCTTTTCACCTCGGAGTCCGTCACCGAGGGGCACCCGGATAAGATTGCCGATCAGATATCTGACGGGGTTCTCGACTCCGCGCTGGAACAGGACACCCGTTCCCGGGTGGCATGCGAAACCCTGGTAACAACCGGCCTGGCCATCGTCACCGGGGAGATTACCACCGAGGGGTTCATAGACATCCCCGGCATCGTCCGGGAAACGGTGAGACAGATTGGTTACACCGACGCCCGCATGGGTTTCGATTTCGAGTCCATCG
>MFAF01000148.1:5176-5470 GCA_001774505.1 Candidatus Coatesbacteria bacterium RBG_13_66_14
CCGGCGATCAGGGGCTGATGTTCGGTTACGCCACCGACGAGACTCCGGAACTGATGCCCCTGACCGTGTCGCTGGCCCACAAGCTGGCGATGCGCCTGGCCGAGGTTCGTAAGACCGGCGTCGTCCACCACCTGCGCCCCGACGGCAAGACCCAGGTCACGGTGGAGTACTCCGACGGCAAGCCCCGGCGGGTCAAGACGGTGGTCATCGCCGCCCAGCACGACGAGGAGATTTCGACCGGGAAGCTGGCGCAGGCGATAAAGGACGAGGTCGTCGCCAAGGTCATCCAGCCGG
>MFAF01000148.1:5536-6820 GCA_001774505.1 Candidatus Coatesbacteria bacterium RBG_13_66_14
TTACTGCATCGGGGTGGCCCAGCCGGTGAGCATCCTCGTCGAGGCCTTCGGCACGTCCACGGTGGACGAGGAGGCCCTCGAGCGCGCGGTCCGAAAAGTCTTCGATCTTCGGCCCAAGGCCATCATCGAGCGGCTGGACCTGCTCCGTCCCATCTACAAAAAGACCGCCGCCTACGGCCACTTCGGCCGGGAGCTGCCCGAGTTCACCTGGGAGAGGACCGACGCGGTCTCCGACCTCCAGAATGCCGTCTGAGACGGTCGGAGGTCTGGACTGCGGACCCATCAGGGAGATGACATGCCCCACGACGTCAGCGACCTGGACCTGGCCCCCGAGGGCGGGCTCAGGATAGAGTGGGCCGAGCGCCAGATGCCCACCCTGCGCCTTATCCGGGAGCGCTTCGAGCGGGAGCGCCCCCTCGCCGGGCTCACGGTGGCCTGCTGCCTCCACGTCACCACGGAGACCGCCAACCTGATGCGGACCCTGGTGGCGGGCGGAGCCTTAGTCTATCTCTGCGCCTCCAACCCCCTCTCGACCCAGGACTCGACAGCCGCCAGCCTGGTGAGCGATTACGGCGTCAACGTCTTCGCCCGGCACGGCGAGGATTCGAAGACCTACTACGCCCACCTGCGCGCCTGTCTGGACGCCGGCCCCGCCATCACCATGGACGACGGCGCCGACCTGGTCTCCACCATGCACACCGAGTACCCCGCGCTGTTGAAGACCGTCCTGGGCTCCACCGAGGAGACCACCACCGGGGTCATCCGGCTGCGGGCCATGGAGGCCGACGGCGCCCTGAAAATCCCGGTCATCGCCGTCAACGACGCCGACACCAAGCACCTCTTCGACAACCGCTACGGCACCGGCCAGTCCACGCTGGACGGCATCCTGCGCGCCACCAACACGCTCATCGCCGGGAGCGTCTTCGTCATCGCCGGCTACGGCTGGTGCGGCCACGGCGTCGCCGCCCGGGCCAAGGGGCAGGGGGCGAGCGTCATCGTCACCGAGATTGACCCCATCAAGGCCCTGGAAGCGGTCATGGACGGCTTCCGGGTGATGCCCATGGACGAGGCCGCGCCCCTGGGCGACATCTTCGTCACCGTCACCGGCAACCGCGACGTCATCGCCCTGGAGCACTTCGACGCGATGAAGGACGGGGCCATCGTGGCCAACGCCGGCCACTTCAACGTCGAGGTTCAGGTGGAGGAGCTGCAGGCCTACGCCGTGAAGCGGCGGGAGATCCGCCCCAACCTCGTCGAGTACACCCTGCCGAAGGGGCATTCGGT
>MFAF01000148.1:6876-11949 GCA_001774505.1 Candidatus Coatesbacteria bacterium RBG_13_66_14
CCAAGGTGATGGACCTCTCCTTCTGCGGACAGGCCCTGGCCGCCGAGTTCTTGAAAAAAAACAAGGGGCTCGCGCCTCGGGTTCACACCTTCCCCGCCGAGGTGGATTCACGTATCGCCGCGCTCAAGCTGGAGAGCATGGGCGTCGCCATTGACGTCCTGACCGAACGGCAGCGGAAGTACCTCGCATCCTGGCGCGAGGGCACGTAGGGCCGACCGACGGAGCGGAAGACGATGCGGTACAGACTCGTGACGGTAGGGTTGGCAGTAGTGCTGGGGCTCATCCCGGTCGCCTGCGAACGGGCGGGCGAGCCGGTGGAAGACGTCGTGGAGCGGACCGCGGTCGTCTTCGAGCCGACCAACCCCTGGCCCCTCTTCAACGACACGCTCGGCTTCGTCCTCTACTACGACCGCGATTTCTGGGAACGCGCCCACGCGACTGAATCCCCCGACGGTGTGGGCACGGTCGTTATGGGTTCCAAGGAGCACCGCGAGGTGCTGCGCGTCGTCGTCGAAACGATGCCTGATGGAGTCCCCCTGCCGGCCCGCGTGGCGGAGCAGGTGGAGATGCTCACCGCCGAGCTGCCCCGTTTCGAGCGCCTCGGCGAGGAGCGGGTTCTCATCGCCGGGCTGGAGGGACGCCGCCTGGATTACACCTTCCTCGAGGGCGAGACGACGATGCGGGTGAGCGAGTACCACTTCTACGCCGACGACCGGTACTTCGTCCTGGGGCTGGGAACGGAGGAGCCGCGGTGGGAGGCCTTCGAGCCGCGGGCGCTGGCCATCGCCGCCGGATTCCGGGTGACCGAGCCGAAGACCGAACCGCTGGAGTGGTGAAGCGCCGGTCGGTTCAGTCGTTGCCGTTGGCCTGAATGTAGGGCGGGGATTTCGGTCCCCGCCGTTATAAAAGGAAGCCCTCACCCTTAATCCCGTAGGCGAGTCTCTCCCACGGGGAGAGGGAGACCGCTGCATTTGCGATGACGTAGGGCGGCCCCGTAGGACGAGTCCTCTGCGGGCCGCCGCTTTATCTGCTATCTCAACCTCGACCCTCACCCCAGCCCGTCGGCGCGCCGCCCCCCAGAGGGGGGAGGGGACCGCTGCTTTTGCGATGACGTAGGGGCGGGGCTCCGTCCCCGCCCGCAGGCCGCGGTTCTTTTTTATTTGATTTCACGGCGCGAATTAGCCTAAGATAAAAAAGGTGAGAAAGGTTTCAGGGAAGGGGGACCGATGCGCAAGCTGATTTACGCTTTTCTGACGGCGCTCCTCTTGACCGCGGGAGCCCACGCCGAACGCCTCCTGGTCGCGGAGCCGACCGTTCCGCAACCGGTGGAGGTTCGGTACGTCGAGGGCGAGATCATCGTTTGGTTCACGCGGGTGCTGGACGAAGCGGAGGTACTGGCCGCCGTCCGGGAGGTGGGACCGTCCATCGGTCTGGAGAAACGCAGCGACGTGACGCCGGAGAGGGTGCTGCTGTCCGTCCCCCCCGGTCGGGAGGAGGAGTACGCCGGGCGTTGCGAGCTCCTGCCCGGCGTGCTGGCCGCGGCGCCGAACTTCGTCTACCGCCTGGAGTGGACCCCCGACGACGACTACTACTACTTACAGTGGCACTACAACAAGGATGACTTCATCTACCTGGAGGAGGGCTGGGACATCAACCGGGGCGGCGACTCCTCGGTCATCATCGCCGTCCTGGACACCGGCGTGGCCTACGAGGAATACACCGTACCGAGCTATGAGCAGGACGAGGTAATCGGCGGCACCTACCACCAGGCGCCCGAGCTCTCCGAAGTCACCTTCGTCAGCCCCTACGACTTCATCCACTCGGACAGCCACCCCAACGACCAGCACGGCCACGGCACCCACGTCACCGGGACGCTGGCCCAGGACACCGACAACAATGAAGGTGTGGCGGGCGTGGCGTTCGACTGCCGGATTATGCCGGTGCAGGTCCTGAACTGGGAGGGCTCCAGCGAGGGCTGGTCGGTGGCCGACGGGATAGACTGGGCGCGGACCCATTCGGCCGACGTGATAAACATGAGCCTGGGCGGCTACGGCAACGACTCGGTCATGCACCAGGCTTGCATAGACGCCTACAACGCCGGAATCGTTTTGGCGGCCGCCGCGGGGAACGACAACACCACCCAGAAACATTACCCCTCGAGTTACGCCGAAGTCATCTGCGTCGGGGCGGTGCGCTACGACGCCGAGCGGGCCTACTACTCCAACTACGGCCCCGACCAGGAGATTATGGCCCCGGGCGGCGACTTGAGAGTGGACCAGGACGGCGACGAGTGGCCCGACGGTGTCCTCCAGCAGACGTACTACGATTTGGACCTCCCCGTGGACCTGGGTGCCGGTTTCAGCTACTGGTTCTTCCAGGGCACCTCCATGGCCTGCCCCCACGTGGCGGCCGCCGTGGGCCTCATGATCTCCGAGGGCATCACCGGCCCCGACAACATCCGCGCCACCCTGCACTCCACCGCCACCGACCTGGGGCCGACCGGCCGGGATGATGAGTACGGCTACGGGCTCATCAACATCGAGCAGGCCCTGGGCGGCAGCGTGATGCTCCTGACCACCGACCCCTTCGACGGCAAGTCCAACGTGGAGCTGAACGCCAATGTCGTCCTGACCTTCAACACCGCGATGGACACGGACCCCTCCGAGCTGACCTTCACCTGCTCGCCCAACCCGGGCGGATGGTCGCGCGCCTGGTCCTCGGGGAACACGGTGCTGACGCTTTCCCACTCTGACTTCGAGTACGGCACCGCCTACACCTTCAACCTCACCTCGGCCCACTCCAGCACGGGGAAGCCCCTGGACGGCTCCCTGGTGCCCAACCCCTTCCACTTCACCACCGAGTACCGGGCGCCCTACCTCATCGCCACCGACCCCGCCGACGGCGCCCAGATGCAGCCCGTGGACAAGGACATCGTCCTCACCTTCGACATCGCCATGGACACCACCACCTCGCAGCTCACCTTCACCTGCTCCCCCAATCCCGGCGGGTGGTCGCGCGCCTGGTCCTCGGGCAACACGGTGGTGACGCTTTCCCACAACGACTTCGAATACGAGACGAGCTACACCTTCACCCTCACCCAGGCCCACTCGTCCGACGGGGTGCCGCTGGGCGGCTCCTCGGTTCCCAACCCCTTCCACTTCACCTCGCAGCCCGAGGCCCCGATCCTGGTGGAGACCGATCCCGAGGACGGCGAAACCAATGTGCCCATCGAAAAGGACGTGGTGTTGACCTTCGACCGGGCCATGGACACGAACCCGTCGTCGCTCACCTTCGACTGCGACCCCGACCCGGGTGGCTGGACGCGGGCCTGGTCGAGCGGTGACGAGGTGCTCACCCTCTCCCATGACGATTTCACCGAGGACACCCTTTACACCTTCGAGCTGCTGACGGCCAAATCGGCGGAGGGGCTGAACCTGGCCGGCTCCTCGGTGCCCAACCCCTTCACCTTCCGCACCGAGTCGCCCTGGCCGATCCTCATCGAAACCACGCCCGCCGACGGGGCCGAAGACATCCCCGTCGGGATGGACGTGATACTGGTCTTCGACCGGCCGATGGACTCCGACACCGGGCTGGTGGACTTCACCTGCTCCCCCGACCCGGGCGGGTGGGAGCTCACCTGGACGGATAACACGACCCTGCACCTGGCCCACGAGTTCTTCGGATACGAGACGGCCTACACCTTCGAGCTCCTGGACGCCGTGTCCGAGGACGGCTACCACTTCACCGATTCCATGGTGCCCAACCCCTTCAGCTTCACCACCGAACAGTACGTGGGGGTGATTCTGGCCGACCTCGGCGCGTCGGCGTCTGACGAGGGCGTTCTCGTCAACTGGCGGTTCTCGGAAGGGGAGCCGGTCGGCATCCGGGTCCTGCGCTCGGTGGACGGCGGGCCGCCGGAATACCTCTTCACCCAGGGCCTGCCCGGCGGCGCGACGGTCTACCTCGACCGCGGGGTGGAGCCTGGGGTCGCCTATAGTTATTGGTTGGAGACCCTGGACGCCCAGGGCGTCGTCGAGCGCTTCGGCCCCACGACCGAAGTGCGGCTCGAGCCGGAGGCGCTGGTCTTCGGCCTGGACACCCCTTACCCCCAGCCCGCGGACGGCAGGGTCCACCTCGACTTCACGCTGCCCGCGGACGGCCGGGCGGTTTTAACGGTTTACGACCTGGCCGGTCGGCGCGTGGCCACCCTGGTGGATGCCGAACTCACCGCGGGGCGGCACGAAATTTCTTGGAGCTGCGCGGAAATTCCCTCCGGCGTGTACCTCGTCCGCCTGGAAACAAGCGAGGGATCGCTGACCAATCGTTTAGTAATCGGCCGCTGAACTCGTTTTACCGAGAAAAAGGAAAGGTGTGCCAAACGCCTTTTCTTTTAGGAAATTTCGTGCTAAGTTGACTTGCGTAAAGAGGGGTTTCTTGAGGAGGAACCATGAAAAGTGTTCATTTGGCTTTATTTTGCCTCCTGCTGGCGCTGACCTTCCCCATGTTGGCGCTCGAAGCCTTGCAGGATGATTGGTCGGGAGGCGACGGCGTGCCCGGCCCGGTGACGGATTGGGGGGACCAATTCGATACGTCTACGATGGTTGATTGGTCCAGCAGCCCCGGAGAATTGGCTCTGGGTTATTCGGTTCAGGACACCCTGGTCTCCGACGAGCCGGTTCAACCTACATGTGTGATAGCCGCTTTCGTGGACGCCGACACCGACCTCGACCTGATCTGTTCCGCTGCGGACATAGCCTGGTACGACAATTCAGACGGATCTGGTGATACCTGGATATCCGAGCAAATAGCCGATACGGTCGGTGTCCAGTACATGGCCCCGGCCGACATTGACGGGGATGACGACACCGATTTTTTCTACGGAACCTGGCTCATGTCCGGCAGTGCGGTCATGTGGATGGAGAATGTCGGGTCGGGTTCCTCCTGGATCAGTCATTCGTTGAGTTCCGGAGGCATGAGTTCGGTATTCGCCGTTGACCTGGATGAAGACGACGATGTGGATGCCGTCGTCTCTCTCGGCAGCTCGGGGGAGTTGGCGTGGTGGTCTAACGACGA
>MFAF01000148.1:11973-12184 GCA_001774505.1 Candidatus Coatesbacteria bacterium RBG_13_66_14
ACATACGATAGCCTCCGGTTTTGCCGGTGCCGAGTCGGTCATCGCAATTGACTTGGATGGCGATAGTGATCTGGATGTAGTCGCCGCCGCCAATGAAGGCGACGAGGTGGCCTGGTGGTCCAATGACGATGGTGCGGGCACTTCGTGGACCAAGCACTCCATCTACGTTGGTTTCGATGGGGCCAGTTCTGTGTATGTGGCCGATATAGAC
>MFAF01000148.1:12207-12424 GCA_001774505.1 Candidatus Coatesbacteria bacterium RBG_13_66_14
GGCGACGGCCTTAATCGGAGATCAGCTCGCTTGGTGGTCCAATGACGATGGAGTCGGTGGGGCCTGGTCCATGCACATGATGGAGGACGACTTTGGCGGGGCCAATTCGGTCGTCGCCACCGACGTGGATGGCGATTCCGACACCGACCTGGTCGCTGCGGGGATGGGTTCGTATTTAGCTTGGTGGGAAAACGTAGACGGCTCTGGATCAACTTTC
>MFAF01000149.1:0-120 GCA_001774505.1 Candidatus Coatesbacteria bacterium RBG_13_66_14
ATAGAACCACCCTGGTGCTGGATGACTCCGACCGCCCCCATATCTCCTTCCGAGCAGCCGACCGCGACAACCCCGACGACAGGTGGAGCAGCCTCAAATACGCCTGGTTCGGCGGCGGGC
>MFAF01000149.1:152-2356 GCA_001774505.1 Candidatus Coatesbacteria bacterium RBG_13_66_14
AGGACGGGACGGTCTCGCGCTTCGGCCCGTCGGAGCCCGTGAACTTCCCCGGCCCCAGGGGAAAGCTTGCCCTGTCCGTCTATCCCAGCCCGGCGAGCGGCTCATTTACGGTTGACTATACCCTACCCGTAGACGGCCGTATAAGTATATCGCTCTACGACCTCTCGGGGCGGCGGGTGGCGACGCTCCTTGACGAAGAAACGGCCGCCGGGCGCCATGAATTAACCTACGACGCCTCGCCGCTCCTGCCGGGCGTGTACCTCGTGCATTTCGATACCGACGCCGGGAGTCTCACCCGGCGGGTGGTCGTCGCGCGGTGATATTGTTGGCGGACTCGTAGGGGCGGACCTTCAGGTCCGCCCGTTTTTTTTCAAAGGTAGCCCTCACCCTGGCCCCTCTCCCTAGCCCTCCCCCCAAAGGGGGGAGGGGACATGCGGCGGCCCGCAGAGGGGCCGCCCTACATCGGCAAATATCCGTAGGGGCGGGGATTCCATCCCCGCCGCTTTCACGCTCCCAGCCCCGACCCTCACCCCAACCCTCGCCCTAAAAGGGAGAGAGGGCCGCTGCGCCCCCCTTCCTAGCCTTCCCTCCAGAGGGGGGAAGGGACAGCACCCCCGGCCCTCGCACCCTACCCCTCCCCGCCGGGGAGGGCCAGGCCGGTGAAAATCGCCGCGAGCCAGCGCCCCAGGTCCCCCGCCATCGCCCCCGACCGCCGCAAGACTTCACCGTGGCCGTCGTCCTCCCGGGCGGCGTAGTTCGTCACCGCCGAGAGCCCCAGAACCTTCAGCCCCAGCCGCCGCGCCACGATCGCCTCGGGCGTGGTGGACATCCCGACCGCGTCGCCACCGAGACGGCGATAAGCCTCGGCCTCGGCGGGCGTCTCGAAGCTCGGCCCGGAAACCCCCACGTACACCCCCTCGGCGACCTCGAGCCCCAGCTCCCGCGCGCGCACGAGGGCCAGGGCGCGCAGCCCCGCGTCGTAGGCCCCGGTCATCGGCGTGAAGACCCCCTCCCCGCGCAGAGGATTTTCGCCCATCATGTGCAGGTGGTCCCGGATGACGAGGAAAGAGCCGGGCTTGACCTCGGTCCGCAGGCTCCCCGCCGCGTTGGTCAGGACGACCGTCTCCGCCCCGAGCCCCGCCGCCAGGCGCACCGGCAGCGTCACGGCGTCCATACCATGCCCCTCGTAGTGGTGGAACCGGCCGCAGAACGCGAGCACCGGGACGCCGGAGAAAACCCCAGCCGTCAGGCGGCCGGGGTGGCCCTCGACCCGCGCCGCGGGGAAGCCCGGAATCCCGGCGTAGGGTAAGGCGACGGACTCGGCCAATCCCTCCGCCGCCGCCGAGAGCCCGGAGCCGAGCACGAGCGCCGCCCGGGGCGCGGGGCACTTTTCCTTCAAGAAAGCCAGGGCCTCTCCGATTCTGTCCATGACCCCTCCGCGGGAGAGACGCCCGTATTTTAACCCTTTTTCTCCCCGTTGACTAACCGCCGGGCCGGGGGGTAACATGGGGGCGTTCCACCTGACCGGGCGTCGAGTGCCGGACACTCGACCGGGGAAGGCGGTGCAATTCCGCCGCGGTCGCGCCACTGTGAACGGCGAGGGGCGGTCGGAGGCCACTGGGAAAATTCCCGGGAAGGCGTCCGCCCCGCGGGAGAATCGTTCGGATTCCCGAAGCCGTGAGCCAGGATACCCGGTCCCGGTCGCCAAACCCCCTTCGCGCAAAAGGAGGCAGCCGTGACCGCCCTCATCCTGCCCTGAGAGAGCCGTCCGCCCCGGGTCAAACCCGGCGCCGGGCGGCTCTTCATCTCATCCCCCTTTTTACAAAAACGGTCAACCCACGGAGGTTTTCCCGTGCGGACCATCGCACCTTTTCTGGGCGTGATTTTAATCGCCCCGGCGGTCGCCGACGACCTGGTCATCATCCGGGAAATCCAGCCCGTCTCCGGGACGGACTGGATCATCCTGGACGAAGACGACGTCCTGGCGTCGGGGGCGACCACCCTGGGCGAGCTCCTGGCCGACATTCCCGGCTTCTGGGTCAACGACCCCGGCACGCCGGGCGGGCTCGTCACCGCCTCCATCCGGGGATCGGCCACCGACCAGGTCCTCGTCCTGGTGGACGGCATCCCGGCGAACCCGGCCGCCACCGGGGTGGCCGACCTCTCGGCCATCCCCCTCTTTGAGCTCGAGCGGATCGAAATCC
>MFAF01000149.1:2398-2500 GCA_001774505.1 Candidatus Coatesbacteria bacterium RBG_13_66_14
AAGGGCATCCGCGTCTCGGCGTCCCTCGACCTGCGCGGGCACGCGCTGCGGGCCGGCTACACCCTCTGGGCCAAGGACCAGGGGCTGCCCGGTCCGCGCCCC
>MFAF01000149.1:2599-2759 GCA_001774505.1 Candidatus Coatesbacteria bacterium RBG_13_66_14
GCCGGCTCGAGGCCCGGGCGGATTCCACCGTCTGGAGCGGCGGGGCGGAATTTCCCGGCGACCCCGGCGTCACGACCACCACGGAGTGGAGCCCCGAGGTGGACGACCTCGGCGGCTGGCTGGAGGCCCGGGCGGAGCTGGGGCTCGTCTCGGCGGACGC
>MFAF01000149.1:2821-8650 GCA_001774505.1 Candidatus Coatesbacteria bacterium RBG_13_66_14
CCGCGGACCTGATTTCCTGGCAGCCCGACGAGACCGGACTGTGGTGGTCCCCGCGGAACGTGGACTCCCAGACGGTCCTCGGCGCGGACGTGCGGGTCGTCTTCGGGGCCCTGAGCGCGTCCTACACCATCCTCGACGCCGCGCAGCGTTGCAGCGAGGTGGTCTGGTCCGACTGGGTCTCGGGCGAGGTGCGCACGGAGACGGTGGAGCGCCGGGCCGCCTTCCTCCCGCGCCACCAGCTCGCGCTGGGCTACGACGCCGGGGTGGTGAGCCTGGTTGCGCGCTGGACCGGCGACCGCACGGCCTATTACCCCGACTACTCGGGCGCGCCCGTGGTCACCATGACGGAGAAGGTGATACCGTCGGTATGGAGCTTTGACGCGCGGGCGGAGTACGAGCTGGCGCACGGTTTCCGGTTCTTCGCCGCCCTGGAGAACCTGACGGACGCGGACGCGCCGTCGGCCTTCGGCAACACGGCGGAGGACGGGGATTACCCGCGGGCGCCGCGGCGTTTCACCCTGGGCGCCGAGATGCGTTTCTAGCAGTCAACAGAATCAGCGGATTGCGATGACGTAGGGGCGGGTCTCCCGACCAGCCCCTTGTGCCATCCTCCGTCGTGCGTATAAATGTAGGGCGGGGTTTCCTAACCCCGCCGCTTTACGTTCCCGACCCCGACCCGCGCCTCGTTGTGATGACGTAGGGCGGCCCCTCTGCGGGCCGCCGCGGGCCGACCTGAACGGCGCGCCGTCGGTCGGCCCTACGAGTCAGGTTCGCGGCGTTCGATAAATGTAGGGGCGGGGACTTTAGTTCCCGCCGCTTGCACACCTCACCCTCACGCGCCCCGACCACTCTACGGCAGCTCGGCGATGGGCTGGAACACGTTCCCGGCCAGGCGGTAGAGCTCGCCCCCGGCGTTGAAGGCGTACACGATCCAGTCGTCGAGCAGGAAGTCGTAGAAGGCGCTCACGTCGTAGGGCCCGCCGCCGGGAATCTGGTCCACGCCGACGAACTCCGTCGCCTGGAGCCGGTGCAGCATCCCCGAGCCGTTGACGGCGTACACGATCCAGTCGTCGGCCGCGGAGTCGTAGAAGGCGGAGATGTCGTAGGGTCCGCCGCCGGGCATCTGGGTCAACTTCTCGAAGCCGTCGCCCCGCAGCATGTAGACCCCGCCGGAGTCGGAGATCGTGTACACGATCCAGTCGTCGAGCTCGGGGTCGAAGAAGGCGGAGACCTGGGGCGTGGCTAGGACGGCTACGGCCGCGAGGCACAGGAACAGGGCGATTTTCTTCACCGGAACCTCCTCGGGTGCGGGGATTTATGCATCCACCGTTCCGTGTAGTGTAGCACACGGCGTTTGTCGGGGGACAGGGGCGCCCCGGTTGTGCTAACATCTGAACGATTACGATGAACAAACCTCCCGACCGAAGGAGCCAGGTGGTCGCGAAGGGTTCCAAGAAAGCCGGGCGGAAGGCGCTGGTGACCCTCGCCGTGGCGGCGACGGCCGTCGTGCTGGCCTTCCTCTTGAATCTGACCGCCTTCCTCGAGGACTTCGAGCTCGCGACGATGCGGGCCCGCGTGCTGGCGCGGGACAAATCCTTCGAGGGCGCCGAAAACGCGGGCGCCAAGGTCCCCGGCATCGCCGTCATAGACATAGACGACCGCAGCCTCCAGCCGCCCGACCGGGAGGGGCTGGGCCGCTACCCCGACTGGACCCGGGAGTACTACGCCCAGGTGCTGGACCTGGTGACCAAGGCCGGGCCGGCGGCGGTGGTCTTCGACATTCACTTCTTCGAGCCGGCGGGCAACCCCGACTACCCCCGGGTGAACCGCGCCTTCCTGGAGGGCGCCGGGAGCGTCGAGGAGGTGGAGGCTTACGCGGCCTCCCACTCCGAGGACGACATCCTGGCCGGGTCCGTGGCCCGGGCGGGGAACGTCGTCCTGGGCATATCCGCCGTGGACTTCTCCGCCGAGGAGCAGGCGCGCGACGTTTCGGGAAACCCCTTCGCCGCCCGCGCGCTCAATCTCCCGCCGGAAATCAAGCGCAACCTCTACTACTTCGCCGGCTGGTCGCCGCCCATCCCCGAGCTCTCCGGCGCCGCCCGCATGCTGGGGCACACCAAGCTGCACCCCTACGACGAGATAATCTGGCGGGTGCCGCTCCTGATCTCCGCCGAGGGGGCCCGGGCCGGGGAGGTCCTCGTCTTCCCGAGCCTCTCCCTGGCCGCGGTGGCGCAGGCCCTGGGCGTGCCCCTGGACGAAATCGCTTTCGACCCCGACGTGGGAGTCCTGTTGGGCGGCTCGAAGGTCATCCCCACCACACCCCAGGCCGAGCTTTTGCTCAACTACCTCGGCCCGCCGGGGCAGGGGCCCGAGGGCACCTTCAACTACTACTCCTTCACCGACATCGAGTACCTGGCCGTGCGCTCGGACATGTCCCCCGAACAGAAGGCGGTCCAGGCCTACGACAACTTCCACGGCAAGGTGGTCATCATCGGCGGCACCGCCGAGGGCCTGTTCGACTTCATCTCCAGCCCCTTCTCCAACACGCACCCGGGCCTGGAAATCCACGCCACCGCCATCGCCAACATGCTGGACGGCGACTACCTCGAGCGCCTGGACCCGGGCCTGGCCCTGGCTATTTTCCTCGGCCTCACCCTGGGGGTGGCCTTCCTGGTGGCCTACCTGCGCTGGTGGGTGGCCATTCCTCTGTCCCTGGTCCTTTTGGGCGGCTACATCTTCCTCGCCGTCTGGAGCTTCTCCGCCCACAACCTGTGGCTGGAGATAGTCCGGCCCGGCTCGGGCATCATCCTGGCCCTGGTCACCGTCGTCGGCTTCAACTACGTCACCGAGCAGCGGGCCAAGCGCAAGATCAAGGACACCTTCCAGCACTACGTCTCGCCCGCCGTGGTGGAGCAGATGATAGACAACCCCGACCTGTTGAAGCTGGGGGGCGTGAAGCTCGACCTCACCGTCATCTTCACCGACGTCAAGGGCTTCACGCGCATCTCCGAGCAGATGGAGCCGACGGACCTGGTGCACCTGATGAACGACTACCTGACCCCCATGGCGGACATCGTCCTTTCCAACCGGGGCACGGTGGACAAGTTCATCGGCGACGCGGTGATGGGCATCTTCGGGGCGCCGGTGCCCGTGGAGCACCACGCCGACGCCGCCTGCCACACCGCCCTGGAGATGCAGGCCAAGCTCGGGGAGCTCAACGCGAAGTGGAAGCCCCTGAACCTGCCGCACATGTCCATGCGGGTCGGCATCAACTCCGGCCCCATGGTGGTGGGCAACATGGGCTCCCACACCCGCTTCGACTACACGGTTATGGGGGACAACGTGAACCTGGGCGCCCGGCTGGAGCCGCTGAACAAGGTATTCAACACCCAGGTGATATGCTCCGAGTTCACCCGGGAACGGCTGGTGGACCGCTTCACCCTGCGCAGCCTGGGGAGCTTCCGCGTCATGGGAAAGACGGAGCCGGTGGCCTGCTACGAGCTTTTGGGCATCGGCACGCCCAAGCCGGAGATCGAAAGCCTCCTGGCCGAGTTCCAGCGGGGGCTGGAGCTGTGGTCGGGGCGGGAGTTCAAGGCCGCCTTCGAGCAGTTCGAGCGGCTGGTGGCCCGTTTCCCCCAGGACGGCCCCACTTCGTACTACGCGGGCCTGTGCCGGGAGCTGGCCGCCTTCGAGCCCGGCGACGACTGGCAGCCGGTACACACCATGCTCTTCAAGTAGGGGGGGCCGTCAAGTCCGGGTGGTGAGCCGGTGGCGGGATGCACGAGCTGTTCGATTCGGCTACACGCGGGACGCGGTTTTTCCGGTGAATTTTAGTAAAATGGCGGGGGCGTTGCTTTCCGATTCAGTGAACGGGGTGACGGGAGCGGATTTTATTACAGCATGAAAGAGGGCTCACTCGAAGGGCTTTGTAGATGAACACCTTCCTCTTCTACCGGCTCCTCCTCGCCTTCCTCCTCGGCGACTACCTCCTGCAGTTCGACTGGCTCTTCCGGCTGCGGTACACGAAACGCTGGGGCGTCTTCGTCCATGCCGGCTTCCACCTCCTGGCCACCCTGGTCCTCTGCCTGCCCTACCTCCACGACACCTGGTTCTTCGTCGCCGTGGTCCTGGTGCAGGTGGCCCACGGCTTCTTCGACAAGATCAAGAAGCAGAACCTGTGGGCCTTCCTGGGGGACCAGCTCTTCCACCTCGCCACCCTGGTCGGCCTCGCCTGGCTCTTCGGCAAGCTCGCCCCGGTGGACTGGCTCCCCGCCTGGCTGGACGTCCTGTGGAAGGACGACTACCTGGTCAACCTCCTCTCGGGCCTGCTCCTGTCGGCCTACATGGGGATGATCCTGGTCAACTTCATAAATAAAACCTTCCGAAAAGCCTTCACGCGGGAGGTTTTCTCCGATTACTTCCGCAACAGCTTCCTCTTCGGCGGCCTTCTGGCCTTTTCCGGCGTGGAGCTGGGGTTTCAGATAAGCCCGTGGTTCTTCCTGGCGGCGGTGGCCCCGGCGGCGCTCCTCGTCTGGCTCGCGCGCAGGCCCACCGACGAGGACGGCAGCTTCAAGGGCGCGTACAAGCTGGACTACCTCTGGATGTTCCTGTGGGCCGCCCTCTGGGGCGCCATCGTGGGCCTGAAGCTCTACCCCTGATGTTCACCGGCATCATCAGCGAGATCGGCGCCCTTGTCCGGCTGAGGCCGGGCGGGACGGCGCGCCTGGAAATCAGCGCCCCGCGCACCGCGGTCGGCCTGAAACCGGGCGGCTCGGTGGCGGTGAACGGCGCCTGCCTGACCGCGGTGGAGGTCTCCCCCGGCGGGTTCGCCGCCGAGGCGATGGCGGAGACCCTGGAAAAAACCAACCTGGGGCGGCTCGTCCCGGGCTCCCCGGTGAACCTGGAATCCCCCCTCAAGCTGGGCGGCGCCCTGGACGGCCACCTGGTCCTGGGGCACGTGGACGGCCGGGCGCGGCTCGTGGAGCGCAGGGCCGACGGTGTGCTCTCCCTCGAGCTCGCGGACGCCGCCCTCGCCCGCTACCTCGCACCCAAGGGCTCGGCGGCCCTGGACGGGGTGAGCCTGACGGTCATCGGGGCCGAGGGCCGGCTCTTCACCGTGGGGCTCATCCCGCACACGGCGAAAAACACGACGCTGGGCGGCCTGCCGCCGGGCTGGGAGCTGAACCTGGAGGTGGACGTGCTGGCCCGCTACCTCGAGGGGCTCATCGGGACGCACAAGGGGGTGGACCGTGACTTCCTCGCCGAGCACGGCTTTCTGTAGGCTCGCGCCGCTGCTCCTCCTTTTACTCCTCGGCTGCGGCGGGGGGGACGGCTCCGCCACCGTGGAGCCCCCCGAGACGACCGTCGTCACGCTGGCCGACGTCCTCGCCGGGAAGGAGGCCACGCCGGAGGTTCGGGCCGAGCTGGAAAACCTGACCGCGGCGGGGACCGAGGAACTGGTCACCCTCTCCGGGCGCGTCCAGAGCGGGGAGCTGACTCCGGCGGAAGCGGACGAGGCCTACCACGAGTGGCTGGCCGGGGAGGCCGCCGGGCGGTCGCTGACGGCGGAGCAGCTCGGGCGGCTCTTGGCCGGATACGCCGGCGGGCGGTACAGGTAACGGTTTTCCGCGGGGTGGGTGTAAGGGTCGGGACACGCACAGTGTAGGGGGGCCCCTCTGCGGGCCCCCGCTGGCGGGTGTGGACACCCGCCCCTACGTCATCGTAATCGCGTGTGAAGGTCGCCGGATGTCCCTTCCCCCCTCTAGGGGGAGGCTCGCCTACGGGCTAGGGAGGGGGGGCAGCGGTCCCCTCTCCCTTTTAGGGAGAGGG
>MFAF01000149.1:8704-19431 GCA_001774505.1 Candidatus Coatesbacteria bacterium RBG_13_66_14
TGGGGTGAGGGGTAAAACGGGCGGGTGTGGACACCCGCCCCTACAATAAGAAGCGCAGCTTGTTGTACTCACCTAGATTGAAGTGTTAGATACCCTTTCAATCTAGATGAAACATCTTGGCAAAACACTTAGTTGTTTTACTACCTTGTTTTGTGTCACTTCTGATGAGACCTTTAATTTTCCACCCTGGTGGTTTTTTACCTAGTTTGTTCATAATGTGAGTATTAATTTGGAACCCAATCTCGATCAGATATTTTTCAATCTGATTAATTTCTTCACTTATGCTGCTCGTCTGCGGCAACGGTTGTTTGGGAAGGTTCTTATTTGGGTGAACCAAGAAAAACATATAAGGGGTTCCCTTTTTAATCTCGTGTAAAATTTCATAGTAATTTTTCATTTTATGAGAACTAAAGACCTCCTTAGAAAATCCTCTAGTAGTCTTCCCTACATAGTAAGGTACATAGCAATCAGTTCCGCCCGACTTCTTAATTATAAATATATAAATACCAAATCGATTCTTTAGATCTTTCACATAAGATTTTTCCCAAAAAGCATACTCATTAATGGTGCGTCCCCCTGGCTTATCCTCAAAATTGACCTCAAATGGACCGCGAACTTCAAACTCCGCCATCTCTCCTCCTAGGAATCAAACGGCGTTCTTACCAGCCGGTACGCGCTAGTGTTCCTCTTCACCCGCCTATTATGTAAAAAAAGTTTACATACCCACAGGATATGTAAACTTTAACGCGAAAACTTAACATATGTCAAGGGCTCACGCCCCCGACTTCGCCAGGCGCTCCTCCCGGTCGTTGAGGATGAGCGCCTCCAAGACCCCCTCCAACTCCCCCTCCATCACCCGGTCCAGCGAGTAGAGCGTCAGACCCACGCGGTGGTCGGTGAGCCGGTTCTGGGGGAAGTTGTAGGTTCGGATGCGCTCTGAGCGGTCGCCGGTGCCGACCATGAGCCGCCGCTCGGCGTCGCGCTCCTCGTCGGCCTGGCGGCGCTGGAGGTCGTAGAGCCGCGCCGCCAGCACCCGCAGCGCCTTGGCCTTGTTCTTGTGCTGGGATTTTTCGTCCTGGCAGCTCACGACGAGGCCGGTGGGTATGTGGGTGAGCCGCACGGCGGAGTCGGTGGTGTTGACCGACTGCCCCCCCGGTCCCGAGGAGCGGAAGACGTCCACCCGCAGGTCCTCGGGCTTGATGTTGACCTCGACCACCTCGGCCTCGGGCAGGACGGCCACGGAGACGGCCGAGGTGTGGATGCGCCCCTGGGACTCGGTGACCGGCACGCGCTGGACGCGGTGGACGCCGCCCTCGAACTTGAGCCGCCCGTAGGCCCCCTTGCCCTCCACGGCGAAGGTGATTTCGCGGAAGCCGCCGACCTCGGTGGGGTTGGAGTCCATGACCTCGATTTTCCAGTTATGACGCTCGGCGTAGCGGGAGTACATGCGGTAGAGGTCGCCGGCAAAGAGGGAGGCCTCGTCGCCGCCGGTCCCGGCGCGGACCTCCACGATGGCCTTGCGCTCCTCCGCCTCGTCCTTGGGCAGCAGGAGGATTTTTATCCTCTCCTCCAGCTCCGCCAGCTCGCCCCGGAGCCCGTCGAGCTCCATCCCGGCCAGCTCGACCAGCTCGGGGTCCTCGCCGGCGGAGATGACCGCCTCGTCGTCGGCTATCTGGCGGGCGAGGTCGCTGTAGCGGGGGTAGAGGTCGGCGATGGGCTGTAGTTGGGACTGCTCGCGGCCGAGTTGGGCCGCGCGGCGGCGGTCGGAATAGACGTGCGGGTCGGAGAGCTCCCGGGAGAGCTCGTCGTAGCGCGCCATGAGCCTGTCGAGTTTTTCGAGCATGGGCGATACAAGAGGGCGGGATGATTATACCACCCCGCGCCCCCCGACGCGTATTCGCTAGTAGAGCCGGAAGGCGGCGCCCAGGGTGTAGGTGCCCTTGAGCTGCGGCGGGTTTTCGTCCAGGAGCACCGCCGCGACGCGCGCCTCGGCCCCGGAGTCTTCGGCGTATTCCTCGTAAGCGCCGATGACGCCCCACCCGTCGAGCGCAGCTCTGGTGGGTGAATCCGCGGACTGGTACTCAACGGTGCTGAAGCACCCGTCCTCCACGGTGACCCGGAGCGCCCCCCAGCCGCCGACGGCGGTGATGCCCGTCCGGGGGGCGGCGGCCTCGTCCCACGCCCTGCGGGCCGCCCCGGCTCGACTCCGAAGGTATTGAGCGGCGGCGAAGAGCTCCGACTCCTCCACGTACCATTCGCAGGACTCGATCCAGGCCACCGCCCCGGGGTCGTAAATCGTTGTCGGCTCGAAGTGCGGCGCCCGCTTCTCGAAGCGCGGGTGGGCCCCGATGAGCGAGCGGACGAACCCCACGTGCCGGGGGTCGGCCCCGGCGAAGGAGGATAGAATCACCTGATATGGATTGTTCTCGTCCACCAGCCGCCCGGCGTCGAAGAGGTAGCCGCCCGGCGCACTTTCCACGTATCCCTCGTGGCCGACCACGAGGTCCAGGCCGTAGTCCAGTCCGCCGACGTAGAAGGTGAGGTGTTTGAGGGTGCAGGCGGAGAGGAAGAGCGCCAGCGCGGCGAGGGCGATTCCGGCAGAGACGGTGAGAAAACGGCGCATCAGGGCATCCGGATGGCGGGGTGCTTCCCCGTAACCTTGAGAAAAATTACCGGTTCTCCTTCGCCGACAACGGCCCGGCCCCTGCGTCTCCTGCAACCCCTTGCGATGCGAGCCCTGGCCGCGGCGTCCAAGAGTCGGCCCCTCTACTCGAACCGGACCGCGTAGCCCAGGGTGAAGGTGCCCTCGACCAGCGGCGCGATGCCCTCGACCGTCGTCCACTCCGCGACGCCGTTGGCCTCGGGGTGGTCGCTGTACTCCTCGTCGGGGCCGATGACGCCCCACTCCCGGAGCTGGGTCTGGGCGGAGTAGTCGTAGGGCTGGTACTCGGCGCCCGTCAGCGTCCCCTCGTCTATCTGCACGAAGAGCGCCCCCCAGCCGGTGAGCGCCAGTCCGCGGTCGGAGACGAAGCCCAGCCAGCCCTCGCGGACGAAGCCCGCCTTGGCGCGCAGGAACTGGGCCATGGAAAGGATGTCCTCGGGTCGCACGTCGGGCTCGGCCGAAACGACCCAGGCCACGGCGCCGGGGTCGTGGACCGCCTCCAGCGACCTCGCCTCCATGACGATGTAGATGTCGCCGAACTCGGTCAGGCGTGACTCGGCGGCCGCGATGACCTCCGTGTCGGCGTGGGGCAGCGGGATGAAGTCAATCTCGTTGCAGCAGCCCTCGAAGGGGATGAACTCCCGCGTCCACAGGACGCCGCCGGGCCAGCCGCCGACGAATTCGCCGTCGCGGTAGACGAGGTCCAGCCCCGAGTCCGGGCCGCCGACGTACACCTCGTACTCGTAAGCCGTGACGGCGACGGGGAGGGCGAGAACGACGAGCGACAGGACAAGCCGGACGTGCATATCACTCCTCGAGCGTCAGGGGAGCGCCGAAAGCGACTCCTCGGATTGCGCCAGGCGGTCTTCGGGGGCGGTCTCCCCCTCGGCGGGTTTCTCCTCCTCGACCGGCGGCGGGGGGATCTCCGGCAGCGGCCGCAGCTCCCGGGAGCCGGCGTCGAGGAACCCGCCCCCCTCCCCGCGGCGCAGGTGGAGGTGGACGCGGAAGACGTCGCGCCCGGAGGAGGGCCAGTCCCACTCCTGCATCCGGGAGAGCATCTGCGTCGCCAGCGCCTCGTCGCCGGTGGTGTTCTCCTCCAGCGAGAGGAAGAGCAGCACCCCGGACTCGGTGGTCAGGTTGGCGGTGATGACCCCGGAGGAGAGGGGGTCGGCGCGGAGCCTGGCGGCGTGGATGCCGGTCAGCTCGGCGGCGTGCTCCTGCATCAGGCGGTCCACGCCCGCGAGCATCTGGGGGTTCATCCCGCCGTGGGTGGGCAGCGGCTCTATCTCCCAGACGATGGGCCGGGCGCGGACCTCGTCGGCGGGTGGCGCCTGTTCCGGCCCCGGCACCTCGAAGCGCAGCTCGGGGTAGAAGCTCACCGGCTCCGAGGTGCCGCCCTCGCAGGAGAGGCAGACGGCGACGGCGACGAGAAGCGGCGGGATAAATCTCATGTTTCGGGCAACACCCCCATGCGGAAGCCTATTGTATAATCTCGCAGTGACGGCTGACAACCCTAAAAATTCCAGCGTGTTACCGCCGCCCGAAACGGAGGTCCCCCCCCTGCGGAGGGTGCTCATCGCGCCCCTCGTCGGCTTGATTTGGCTTTACCGGCGCTTCGTCTCGCCGCTCTTCCCGCCCGCGTGCCGCTTCGAGCCGAGCTGCAGCGAGTACGCCGTGCTGGCGCTGCGGAAGTACGGCCTGGTGAGGGGGCTGGGGAAGGCCGTCTGGCGGGTGCTGCGGTGCAACCCGTGGGGCGGATCGGGCTACGACCCGCCGTGAGCCGACGGTATGGATACGCGGGGCGGGGGCGGCGCGTTTCGGTTTGACAGGCTTCGTCCTAAATGAGATGACGTAGGGGCGGACCTTCAGGTCCGCCCGTTTCTTGTAAGGTAGCCCTCACCCTTAATCCCTCTCCCACAGGGAGAGGGAAACCTGCCGGCCCGCAGGCGAGCCTCTCTTAAACGTAGGGCGGGGGTTCCCAACCCCGCCGCTTCATACCTCACCCCGGTTTGCGATGATGTAGGGCGGCCCCTCCGCGGGCCGCCGTCTCACCCCTCACCCCCCCGTCGGCGCGCCGCTCCCGCCGGGAGAGGGAAACCTGCCAACCCCCGCGACGGCTACCCGCCTCCGCCGCCCATCAGGATGTCCTCGGCCTCGTGGATGTCCATGGCCTCGCCGATCTCGGTGGGGGGCTTGGAGGTGCTGTCGGCGCCGGCGGCGATGGTCACCACCCGGTCCTTGGGCACGTAGAACTCGCGGCTTATGAGCCCGCCCTGGGTGGCCACCTTCAGCTTGTGTTCGCCCGAAAGGAGCTGGAGCCTGCCCTTGGGCAGCTTGCCGATGTAGATCTCGTCTATCCAGACGTCGGCGCCCTCCGGCCCCACCAGATTCAGCCAGCCGTAGGTGGACACGTTCAGCTCCACCTCGAAGGAGACGATGTCGCCCTCGCCGGGGGTGAACTCGGTCTCCAGGGTGTTGTACTCGTACTTCTCGAAGCGGAGGGTGTAGGACCGGCCGCGCTGGAGGCGGGTCTTCAGGGGGGTGGTGCCGAAGCGGCGGTCGTTGATGAAGACGGTGGCCTCGGGCGGGCGGCTGATGATGTTTATGATGACCTCGTTCTTCGCCACGATGTACTCCGACCCGGCGATGATCTGGTCCTGTTCGTCGTCGTTGTTCTGCAGCTCGAGCCAGTTGATGGTGGCGATGGTCCCCCAGACGAGGGCGCCGAGCCCCAGCGCCCCTAAAAGGATGGCCACCAACAGCCGCTTCCGATAGCGCCACCTCTCCCCCGGGCCCAGGACCTCCTTTTCGCCCCGCAGCCGCCGGTCTTTCTCCTCGGCGTAGATGACGCGCAGGCCCGCGTCCATCTCGTTCGCCAGCTCCGAGGTCGTGTGGTAGCGGTCCTCGGGGTTCTTCTCCAGGCACCGCAGGATTATCTTCTCGAGCCACTCGGGGATGTCGGAGTTGAGCATCCGGGGCGGGATGGGCGGCTCGTTTATCTGCTTGAAGGCGACGGCTATCTTCTTGTCGGCGGTGAAGGGCAGGCGCCGGGTGAAGAGCTTGTACATCAGGATGCCCATGGAGTAGACGTCGGAGCGGGCGTCCACGTTGTGCCCCTGGCACTGCTCCGGGCTCATGTACTCCGGCGTGCCGATGGCCGTGTTCTCCTGCACGGCGGCCGTCTTGGCGATGCCGAAGTCCAGCAGGGTGACGTGGCCGTCGGAGCCGATGATCACGTTGCCCGGCTTCACGTCGCAGTGGACCACCCCCCGCGAGTGGGCGAACCCGAGCGCCCGGACGAGCTGGATGACGTACTGGAGGCCGTCCTTGGTGGAGACGGCCCCTTTGGCGATCAGGTGCTCCAGGCTCTCGCCGGACAACAGGTTCATCACGAAGTAGCTGCGCCCGGCGTCGGTGCCCACGTCGTGGATCATGACGATGTTGGGGTGCTCGAGCTCGGCGGCGCGGTGGGCCTCGGCCAGGAACCGCTCGGCGTACCCCGCGCGCTGGGACAGCCGCGACGGCAGGACCTTGACCGCCACGTTGCGCTTCAGGTTCTCGTCGTAGGCCTCATAGACGATGCCCATCCCGCCGATGCCGATGCGCCGGCGGATCTTGTACTTGCCGATGTACTCGGGGATTCCGTCGGCGTCGAGCTTCTCCATGGGCGACGTCTGGATCTGCACCTGCGCGATGGGCTGACCGCAGTTGTGGCAGAAGTCCGCGTTCTCGTCCACCCTGGAACCGCAGTGGAAGCAGTACATCGGCTCTCCGGTTGTCGGCGCTCCATAGGAATATTACGCCACGTAAGCGGCCGTGGCAAGGGTCGGCCGGTAATAAAACGCGCCGGGGCGTCGGCGCGTTCCCAAGTCCCCCCTCTCCCCGTGGGAGCGGCGCGCCGACGGGGATGGGGTGAGGGCTGCCAACCCCCTCCCCCCTCTGGGGGGAAGCGTTCGCTTACGGGCTAGGGTGAGGGGTGAAGCGAATCCCCTCTCCCTTTAATGGAGCGGCGCGCCGACGGGGATGGGGTGAGGGTAAAAATGGGTGGGGTACAGAGCCCCCACCCTACGGTTCATCAATCTCACCGGCTGACGACCAACCGCCGGGTCAGCGACCCCGCGGTCGTCTCCAGGCGGTAGAGGTAAACGCCGCTGGGAACCTCGGCGCAATTCCAGGACGCCTCGTGGCGACCCGTGGTCAACTCCGAATCCACCAGCGTCGCCACGCGCCGGCCCGAGAGGTCGTAGACCGACAGGACGACGCGGCCGTCGGCGGGCAGGGAATAGGCGAAGTTGACGACCTCCCGCGACGGGCTGGGATAGGCGGCGTCGAGCACGAGCGCGTATGTTTCTCCGGGAACGGTCACCGCCTCCGTGGGGCCGAAACGGCTGACCGTCCCGTCCCCCTCGACGACCTCCAGCCAGTAGCGGAAACTCCCGCCGGGCTCCACGTCCCGGTCGAGGTATCTCGATGAATCGCCGGGCAAATTGCCTGAAATTATCTCCGCCTCGCCGTCGCCCCGCAGGACGCGCACCCCGGCCGGCTCCCCGCCTTCACAGCGCCAGTTTACGAGAATCCCCTCGTCGGTCGCGCCCGCGCCGAAGTCGACGACGTCCACCCCGCCGCCCAGGTCCACGTCGAAGTACCAGTCCGTCTCCTTTGCCCAGTACTCTCTGCCCAGGTCATCTATAGACTTCACTCGCCAGTAGATGCGGTCCCCGTCATCGATACCGCTCGGAATCGTATACCCGGACTCGGTGATGTCCGTTACTTCGTTGTAATCCTCGAAGTCCAGGTCGCTTCCCCACCAAAGAGTGTAGCTCTCGTGGTCGGGGAACGGTGAATCCTCCCAGTCCAAAATCGGTGTGAGTGTATCGACAACTCCGCCCTTTAAAGGATTTAAAAGATGTAATTCATCCGGTAGGTATTTTGCTACTTTTAATATATAGTTAGAACAATATGCAATATAAGGATTATAGTTGGAATCAAGCACCAATGTAGTGTGTCTATCAATACTTGTAAACCAAGTATCAATTAAATCTGTTAACCATTGCTCTCCGTCCCAATACGAATAAAATAATTCATTTTTATGATTCCGTTGATATATACTACTTATGTGAGATATATGTGGGTAATTATTTAAATCAAGTGAGATGGAAGCACCCCGTCCGCCATTTACATCAGTGTCTTCTAGCTGCCATTCACCACCATCTGAGAAAGCGTACCTTAAATCATTATTTGGAGCCGAAAAGGCAACATGAGGGTTATCTGAAGTATCTAAAGCAAGGCTTACGGTTGACATAGTACAATCCTCAATCATTTCAAAATGCCATTGGTCAATATCCCAGTAGGTATATTCGATACACATCCAAGGGGGGTCATCATATATACGACAAATATTATATGCTATATGTGGAACACCTGAATTATCAAGTTGTATCGAACCACACCCCCCGATTTCTACATATTCAATATTCTTCCTTTGCCAAGCAGAACCATCCCAATACGTATACATAAGCATTTCCATATAACGAGAGTGCACTATATGTGGATATCCTAGATTATCGAGAACTAAATCTGTATAATTACCATCCTGTCCTATACCAACATTTTCAACATGCCACTGAACTCCGTCCCAGTATGCATATTTCAAATTACACTCTGGATAATCACCTCGATATGCTATATGAGGATAATCGAAGGAATCAAGCATCACTGAAGGGCATTTCCCAACATCACCCTCTGAATCCACAGTTTCTATTTGCCATTCTACACCATCCCACGCTGCGTATTTAAGGTCGTCATTAACATAATCATAATAAACGATATGAGGATTATCTGATGAATCCAGGGACATGAATTTACCACTATAAAGCCCTGCCGTGTCGCCAAGGTCAACGGACTCAATACGCCACGACCCTGCGGCGGCGAGGACCGGTAGAAGCACAAGAGCTATTACGGCGTACCTCATGGCGGACCTCCCCCAGTTTCAATCAGGAATTATAGCACGTTTAATGCCATAAGAACCGCGCGCCGAAGATGAGCCCGCAGCCCAACTCAACCTTTTTTCGCTTTGTGAATATTCAATCCAGTTTAAGGGGCGATTCGCCCCGGGCGGGGGGGATATCTACTCGTACCGCAGGGCGTCTATGGGGTCCAGGCGGGAGGCTTTGACGGCGGGATAGGTGCCGAAGAAGAGCCCGACGATGACGCTGAACGATAGGCCCAGAAGGATGGACCACCAGGTGATGGCGTTGGGGAGCTCGAGGACGGCGGCCAGAATCGCCGCCAGTCCCCACCCCAGGCCCACGCCGACCACCCCGCCGAAGAGGGTCAACACCACGGACTCGGTGACGAACTGGGCGGTGATGTCTCGGCGGCGGGCGCCGATGGCCTTGCGCACGCCGATCTCCCGCGTGCGCTCGGTGACGGCCACGAGCATGATGTTCATGATGCCGATGCCGCCCACCAGGAGCGACATGGAGGCCACGCCGACGAGGACGGCGTAGAGGACGGTCTCCATCTCCTTAAAGACCTCGAGGAGGCCGCCCTGGGTGGAGACCTCGAAGTTGTTCTCCTCGGCGGGCCCGACGCCGCGGCGGCGGCGCAGGAGGCTCTCTATCTGGTCGGCGGCGCGCAGGACCGTGGCGGGCGAGGTGCTGGTCGCAATGATGAAGAGCGCGGTGCGGCCCATCTTGGTCGGCTCGAAGATGGCCCCGAAAAGCGTGTGGGGGACGATGACGTAGGTGTCCTGGCTCTGGCCCAGGAAATCCCCCCGCCGCTCCAGCACCCCGATGACGGTGAAGCGGTGGCGCCCGATGCGGACCTCGCGTCCCACGGGGTCGCCCGAGCCGAAGAGCGCCTCGGCGATGTCGGCGCCCAGGACGGTCACCCGCCGCCGCGCCCGCACGTCGGCGAGGGTCAGGTCGCGGCCGAGAGCCACGTCCAGCGCGTTGACCCGGCAGAAGTCCTCGTTGCCGCCGTTTATCATGACCAGGTCCGTGGAGGAGCCGCCGTGGGTGACGCGGGCCGAGGTGAAGTACATCGGCGTGACCGCCTCCACGTCGGGGCAGAACTCCGCGATGGCCCGCGAGTCGTCCAGGGTGAGGTCCGGGCGGAACATGAGCTCGGGGTCTGGCCGCCCCGTCTGGATGGCCGGCATGGTGCTCACGTAGATGTAGTTCGAGCCCAGCGAGCCGATGTGCTCCGCCACGCTGTTCGACAGCCCCTCGATGAGGCTCACCAGGGTGATGATGACCGTGACGCCGATGACGATGCCCAGGACCGTCAGGAAGCTGCGCAGCTTGTTGGAGCGGATGGCGTCGAAGGCGATGCGCCCGGCCTCGCGCGCCGTGCCGGTGAAGAGGGTCCAGAATGAGTGGCGGCGGGATTCCATTTTAAGGGCTAATCACCCAACGTGAACGATGAATCGCGCCATCCCGGCGTTAGCGGCAACGCGTGCCGCCCTGCCCCTTCGCCGTGGACAAGCGGGCGCCGCGGCGGGCGGTCGTCCGACGACGCCTTTCATTATAACCTTCAACGGGAAACACCGGAAATGCCGGCTGGTCTTTTCACCAACTGCGCCGGGCGGCCGCTCAATCTGCGGACCCGTTCGAGGGGCCCTCTCGCCTTCGCCCGGCGGCGTCACGGTTATTGCTTTTTTGTACGCCCTCGACAGAACCGCGCTTTTTTCGGGCAATAACCGCGCCGCCGCCTCGGTCGTCCCCCATCGCCGGTCAATCGAGTCCTCGAAGGTCAATCCCGGAAGCTCACCGAGGGGCGATGGTCCGTTTACAGCAGGGAGACGAGCCCGGCGACGACCTGTCGCTCCTCGCCGGAGAACTTTTCGTGGAGGTCCAAAAGGCGCTCACCCGGAGAAAAGCGCCGCGACACGCGGTCCGTGATGAGGGCATGGACGTCGGCCAGCCCGGCGGAGTCGGCCAGGTCCCGGGAGCGGTCGAGAAAAACCAGGACGGCCTCGGCGACGGTGGAGACTTTTCCGCCGAGGCTGACCCGGGCGTCGAGGCCGTCCGCGATGGCGGCGGCGCGGTTGGGCGAAATCTCC
>MFAF01000150.1:0-5455 GCA_001774505.1 Candidatus Coatesbacteria bacterium RBG_13_66_14
CGGCCCAACTACATGGTGGAGGGCCTCGGCCCCGAGCACGACCTGGCGTGCTTCATCGGCTACCACAGCCGGGTGGGTCAAACGGACGCCCTGATGGACCACTCCTACTCCGGCGGCGCCATTTACGAGGTCCGGCTGGACGGTAAGGTCGTGGGTGAGACCGAGCTCAACGCCGCCTACGCCGCCCATTACGGCGTGCCGCTGGGGCTGGTGTCCGGCGACGCCGCCCTGGAGGCCCAGGTGGCCGAGAGCTTCGGCCCGGGCGTCGTCTTCGTCCGGACGAAGGCGGGCATCGGCCGCTTCGCCGCCGCCTGCGAGCACCCCGAAAACGTCTTGGAGCGGCTGCGCGAGGGCGCCCGGCGGGCGGTCCTCACGCGGGAGAAGCTACCGCTTTTCCGTGCCGATAAGCCGTGCACCCTGGAGGTGGACCTCACCGAGACCCAGATGGCCGATCTGCTGGAGCTCTACCCCGGCTTCGAACGGACCGGCGGGCGGCGGATACGCGTCACCGCGCCCGAGATGCCCGTTCTCTACCGGGCCTACATGGGGCTGCTCCTGGTCGCCGGTGTGGCCAAGAAGCTCAGGGAAGGGTAAAGTGCGCGCTGCGAGGCCCGTGACGATCGCTTTTTTATTTTTCCTCGCCTGCGGCGACGGGGGGATCGAGGAGCAGGCCGTCCCCGACGCGCTCACCCGTCCCGAGCCCGATCCCGCCCAAATGGAGGCGTGGCGCTGCGCCGGACGCGACTGGACCCACTCCGGCGCTTTTCCCGGCGACGCCTCGGCGCCGCCCGTCGAGTGCTGGCGGCTGGAGACCGGAGGGACGACCTTCGCCTGGCCCGTCGCCGCGCCCGGAATCGTCGTCGTCGCCGACGAGGCGGGACACGTGGTCGCCGCCGATCCCGCCACGGGGGAGGAGCGCTGGCGCGCGGACGTGGGCGAGCCGGTCCGCGGGGCGCCCGCGCTCACAGACGGCTCGGTTTACCTCTCCCTGGGCCGGGGGGCGGTGGTTTCCCTGGACCGCGTCACGGGGACGGTCCGGTGGCGCGTGGAGCTGGCCGGGCCGTGCGATGTCGGCCCGACGCCTTACGGCAACTTCCTCTACGTGCCCGACGAGAGCGGGGCCCTCTTCGCCCTGGACGGCCTCACCGGCGGCGTGGTCTGGGTTTACGCCGCGACGTCCCCCATCCTCGCCCACCCGGCGGTGGACGAGCGTTGCGTCTACTTCGCCTCCCAGGACGGCATGGTCGGCGCCCTGGATCGGCGCACCGGCGAGGGGGTCTGGTCGGTCAGGGTGGAGGGGAGGGCCTACGGGGGGGTAACCCTGGCCGGTGGTGCGCTCTACGTCGCCGCCCGCTCGGGACAGCTCGCCGCCCTGGACCCCGCCGACGGCGCCCTCGCGGCCCAGACTACCCTGGGCCAGCCGCCGGTCGGCCTGCCCGTCGTGACCGGGGGGGTCGTGGTCCTGGCCCACGACGGGGCGAAGGTCGCGGCTCTTTCGGCCGACGGCTTGACAGAACTTTGGCAGGCCGGTCTCGGCGATTACCCCGGAGGCGGCGCGGCGGTCGTCGGCGGGACGGTCGTCTGCCCCACGTGGTTCGGGACCCTGCGCGGGTACAACTTGAACGACGGGACCAAGCTCTGGGAGGTCAAGTTGGGCGGCATGTGCGACGCCCCGCCCGTCTGTGACGACGAGGGCCGGATGCTCGTCCTCCGGCGCGACGGCGTGCTCATCTGCTTTAAAATTTCCACGGAGGTGCCGGCGTGAGCCCCGAGGAGCTGCTGGCGAGGGCCGCGGAGGCCCGTGGCCTGGCCCGCGCCCCCTATTCCGGGTACGCGGTGGGGGCCGCGGTGCTCTCGGCCGACGGCCGGGTGTTCACCGGAGCGAACGTGGAGAACGCGGCCTACGGGGAATCCCTCTGCGCCGAGCGCAACGCCGCCGGTAGCGCCGTCTCCGCGGGGGCTCTGCCCATCACGGCCTGCGCCGTGGTCGCCGGGCGGACGGGCTCCCCGCCGCGGGGCGTCTGGCCATGCGGCGCCTGCCGCCAGTTCCTCTTCGAGCTGGGAGGCGGCGGCCTCTTGGTCTATACTTTGGCCGACGACGGGTCGGTGGCTTCGGCCCGACTGGCCGATCTCCTGCCGTTTCCATTCGGGCGGGATCAACTGGAATAAAAGGAACCCCACCGACCCTCATGGCGTATCAAGGGATGAAAGAGGACCCCGACCGGGGTGTGTCGAGGCGGGGGAACGACTCCGCCGCGGAGGGGGACGACGTGGAGCGTGCGCTGACGGTGAGCTCCAGCGAGCGGGAGGCTTACGATGCCTTCGTGGAGGAGCACGCCCAGGAGGTCTACAACATCGCCATGGTCCTCACCGGGGACCGCTTCCGGGCCGACGAGCTGGCCCAGGAGGCATTCCTGAAGCTCTACCGCTCCCTCCGGCACTTCGACCCCGACCGCTCGCTCCGGAACTGGCTCTACACGGTGCTCAAGAACCTCTACATAGATTCCTGGCGCCGCGAGAACCGCATGAAAACCAGCAGCATAGACGAGCCGGTATCCCTGGGCGGCGGTTCCTCGGTCCCCTTCCAGCTCGAGAGTCCCGAACCGGACCCCGAACGGGCCGTCGGGTCCAACGAGGTGGCGGTGATAGTGCGGGACGCCGTCAGCCGCCTGCCCAAGAAGTACTCCATGGCCGTCGCCCTGTGCGACCTGGAGGGGCTCACCTACGAGGAAATCTCCGAGGTGATGGAATGCTCGATCGGGACGGTCCGCTCGCGCATCCACCGCGGACGCAAGCTCCTCCGCGAGCGCCTGGCCCACGTGGCGCCACAGCTCCTGGGCTACACGCCCGCGTGAAGGGGCGGGGTGGAGTTGTCGGGTGATCATTTCGAGCAGGTGATAACCGAATGTTGGAGGAGCCGGGGAGGACGTTTCGAGAACGAAACAACTTCTTGGGCCGCGGGTGGAATGTAACCGATCTAGTGAAACGGAAACGATTCCCGGAGCGTAACCCCCACCGGTGGCACCGAGGCTAGAACGACCGAGAGCGGGTGACTGGTGGAATTATCGAGCATGTGCGTGTATTCAACCTCACCGGGGAAACCGGGCATCGTACGACCGAGAGCGGGTAACCTGTGACCATTTCGAGCAGATGCGGGTATCCGCCTTCAACGACAAGACTGGACATCGAACGACTATGAGATGCTGGCGCGCCAAAGGCCTTTTTTCGGCTTACATGGACAACGAGCTGCGGGGGCGCGAGCTTGACGCCTTCTCCGCGCACCTGGACGGGTGCCCCGACTGCCGGCGCGAGCTCGCCGAGCTGCGGGTGCTCAAGGAGGCCGTCGGCTCGGTAAGCTACCGGCTCCCCGCAGGTTTCCACGAGGCCGTACATTCCCACTCGCGCCTCGCGGACCTGGTGACCGAGCGTTTCCGGTCGCGCAGCGAGGCCCGCTCGGCCAGGCCCAACATGCGGCTGGTCCTGGTGGCCGCCTCCGTGGTCATCATCGCAGTCGGCGTGGGGCTCCTCGGCCTGAACAACCTGACGGGGGCCCCGTCGCTGAAAATCCTCGATCTGCCCACGGTCGGCGACCGCGTGACCGAGTCGTCGCCGACGCCCGCCGCCGAGCTCGAGGGCGAGCGGGGCGAGGTGGCCGAAGCGGTGGCGGAGACGGTGCGCAAGGAGAGCGGTCCCGAGACCTACCTCAGCGAGCACCTGGCCGCGGCCGAGGTGTCCCAGAGCTCCACCGAGGAGCTTTCCCGCCACGTCCTCGCCGACGAGGCGCTCAGCCGCGCCGCAGACATTCCCGTCGAGATTTCCACCGGCGCCCGCTTCTCCCTCGTAAGCGCCGGCTCCCCCATCCCGGACGACGTCGCCGGTCTGCCGAGCCTGCCCGCGGGTGACGCCGCGGAAGCGGACGCCGAGCCCCCGGTTGAGGAAAGTATCGGGGAGTAGGACTACCTTCGACTTCGACCGACGCCGGGTTGCGCCCCGGCGCTTTTATCGTAAAATCCAGAACTAACCACCACCTTCCTGCGTAATAGTAAGCGAATCATGTCACGCAAGCTCACGTTACTGGTCCTTCTCATCGGCGCCGCGGCCCTGGCCGAAACGGCGCTGGACGTGCTCACCCAGGCGCTCGTGGCCGAGCCGGCCGTGGAGAATTACGTCGGCGAGAAGACGATAATCCTCTACAACGGCGCCCAGGCCGAGGCGATGGAGGTGCGCGTGAGCTTCGAGGCCGGCGGCGCGACGCGCACCGATTATCTCTCGCCGCCCGCCATGCGCGAACGGGTCGTCATAGACGACGGCGAGGATCTCTACTCCTACGACCCGCGCCTCGAGGTCACCGTCCACTCCGACTCACCGCAGATGCTGGACGACCGCCTGAGCGACACCGAGCGCAGGGACCTCATCGCCGACAACTACATCCTCGAGCTCGAGTCGAACCACACCGTGGCGGGGCGCGACGCCTTCCAGGTCGAGATAACCTCGCGTCACAACGCCACGCCCCACCGCATCCTCTGGATAGATTCCCAGAACTACCTCGTGCTGCAGAGCCGGGAGGAGTGCAACGATTCGGCCGCCAACACCGGTTTCTCCTGGATCGAGTTCGACGTGGAGTTCTCCCCCGATTACTTCTCCAGGGGCCAGTTCACGGGCACGGTGGTCGAGGAGGCCGTGCCGGTCAGCAAATCCGCCCGGAACCAGCTCCCCGAGGAGCTGGGATTCGTGCCCGTCGTTCCCGACGAGCTCCCCGGCGGTTTCATCCTGGTCGAGACCAGACTGGGTTACCGGGCCAACGGCCAGTACGCCGCGCACCTGTCCTACACCGACGGTCTCGAGGGGCTCTCGGTTTTCGAGGAGGCGCTGGAGGGAAGCCTGATGGGGCAGGAGATAGCCCTGGGCGAGACGAAGGCGCGCCTCTCCAAGAGCGCCAACTACTCCGTGCTCCAGTGGCGGGCCGGGGACATCACCTTCACCCTGGTCGGCCAGCTCACCAACTACGGCCTCTACCAGGTCGCCGCCTATTTCGTGACCGGGAAGTGAGTCGGGCGGTCGTCGGGTGGACGTGGGCGGTCATGCGGTTTCGAGCGTTCGATTCGTAAACTCAGGTGGCGGGTTTAAAACCCGCCCCTTTTAGTGAGGTGTGAATCGCGTGTTACCCTCGTAGGGGCCGACCTTTAGGTCGGCCCGAGGGCGACCACGGAGGGTCGCCCCTACTTCATCTCCGGGGGTGAGGGGTAAAAAAATGGCGGGGACTAAAGTCCCCGCCCTACATTTGGGCGCACGGGTGTGGATACCCGCCCCTACGTCAGCGCAATTAACGAGGCACAGTCGGTGTGAGAATCGGGTTGTAAAAAGCGGCGGGGAAAGGTTTCCCCGCCCCACATCCCGGATTCGGTGTTTCAGATAACAATCCCGACCCACCGGGCGCGACAATACCCTACGCCTC
>MFAF01000150.1:5464-7120 GCA_001774505.1 Candidatus Coatesbacteria bacterium RBG_13_66_14
CCCCTTGGTGCCGGACTCCCACCAGCCGCTCCCCTTGACTATCCCCCGGTCCGCGCCCTCCAAAAAAGCCGTCAGCAGGGCGATGTCCTCGTTGGGCTCCAGTTCGGCCTTTATCCTCTCCAGCGCCCCCTTGGGCGCCAGCCCCGAGCGGTAGAGGATGCGGTAGGCCCGCTTGATCAGGCCGACGCGTTCGTCGGAGAAGCCGTGGCGCCGGAGGCCGACCTCGTTGATCGAGCCGACGTGGGTCGCGGGGTAGTTGTAGACGCGCATGAAGGGGGGGACGCCCTGGGTGACCATGCAGCCGCCGCCCGTGTAGGAGTAGGCCCCGACCCGGTTGAACTGTTGCACGCCGGTCAGGCCGCCGATTATGGCGTGGTCCCCCACCGTCACGTGGCCGGCCAGGGTCGCCAGGTTGGCCAGGATCACCCCCGAGCCCACCACGCAGTCGTGGGCCACGTGGGAATAGGCCATCAACAGGCACCCCGAGCCCACCACCGTCCGCATGTTCGCCTGCGTCCCCCGGTGGATGGTCACGCCCTCCCGGATGGTGTTGGAGTCGCCGATGATCGTCTCGCTCGGCTCGCCATCGAACTTCAGGTCCTGGGGGACGACGCCGATGACGGCGAAGGGGAAGACGGTGTTGCGCTCGCCGATTACCGTCGGGCCCTCGATGACGACGTGGCTCTTGAGCACCGTCCCGGCGCCGATGGTCACGCCGGGGCCCACGCAGGAGAAGGGGCCCACGGTTACGTTTTCGGCCAGCCGCGCCTCGGGATGGACGATGGAACTGGGGTGGATTTCGGGCATCTACTTCCCCGTCTTCGGGACCTTTTTCCCGTCGCCCAGCACCTCGACCCCGCCCTCGGGCACCTCGAAGTAGCAGCTCATGACCCCGGAGACGGTCGTCTTTCCATCCACGGAGGCCCGGGCTTTCATCCTGCACAGGCCTCGGTGGATGGTGATTATCTCGGTGTAGAGGTCCAGGCGGTCGCCGGGAACCACGGTGTGTCGTAGCTTCATATCGTCGAAGCCCCGCAGGAGGATCACCTGGCCCTCGGTGAGCTCGTAGGAGTAGTGGAGGAGGATGCCCCCCGCTTGTGCCAGCGCCTCGACCTGCAGCACGCCGGGCATGATCGGCTCGCCGGGGAAATGGCCGGTGAAGTAAGGCTCGTTGTGGGTGACGTTCTTGTAGGCCTTGATGTAGTGCAGCGGCTCCACCTCCACTATCCGGTCCACCATCTGGAACGGGTAGCGGTGGGGCAGCCTGGCGAGGATGCCTTTTATGTCCATTATGCCGGGCGGCATGGGTCTCGACCTCCCCGATTTGAGGTTCCAGCGGGTGAGGGTGAATACGGCGTCACCGTCGCAAAGATACGGGTGATTTTACCACAAAGGGCGCGCCCGGGGCGGCCCCGGCGATGCTCCCTCGCGGAACGGTCCCTCCCGTTTCGGGTCGGGCAGGGGAGCGCCGTCCCCCCTCACATGAGCTCCGCGCGTAGCTTGCGGGCCAGCCCCACGTTGGTGGTGTGCCCGCCCTTGACGCTGATGACGTGGGCTCGGAGCGGGGCGCCTAC
The DNA here is from genome assembly GCA_001774505.1 of Candidatus Coatesbacteria bacterium RBG_13_66_14. Taxonomy (GTDB): domain Bacteria; phylum RBG-13-66-14; class RBG-13-66-14; order RBG-13-66-14; family RBG-13-66-14; genus RBG-13-66-14. The sequence continues at coordinate 7,039 of MFAF01000150.1, forward strand.
CAGGGTGAGGTCGCCGAGGAGGTCGAGGACCTTGTGGCGGACGAACTCGTCGGCGAAGCGCAGGTTGTCGTTCAGAATCTCC
>MFAF01000150.1:7263-13127 GCA_001774505.1 Candidatus Coatesbacteria bacterium RBG_13_66_14
GGGCAGGTCCACCCTCCGGAAGAGGTAACCGGTGTCAGCCTCGGCGGGCAGGTACCGCATCCGGGAAAAATCGCCGGTGTGGAGGCCGATCCCCGTCAGCTCCACCGCGCGGCCGACGGTCCGTTGATTTTCCGACTTATCCCCCATCGCGGCCCTCCAGCTCCGCGATCCGCCTCTCGAGCTCCCCGATTCTGCGCAGGAGCGCCAGGTGTTCCCGGCGCATCTCGGGCAGGGTGGAGATGGCGGCCTCGATCCTGGCCGCGCGTCGAACCGGTCGGGCCGGGGAGCCGAACCAGCGCTCCCCGGCGGGGATGTCGTGGGCGACGCCGGATTGGGCGGTGACGACCACGCCGTCCCCGATAACGAGGTGACCGGCGATCCCGACCTGCCCGGCGAGCTGCACCCGGTCGCCGAGGGTGCACGAGCCCGAGATACCCGCCTGGGCCGCCATGGCGCAGTCCTCGCCCACGCTGACGTTGTGGGCGATCTGGACCAGGTTGTCAATCTTGACCCCGCGGCCGATGCGGGTCGGCCCCAGCGCCCCCCGGTCCACGCAGGCGTTGCAGCCTATCTCCACGTCGTCGCCGGTGACGACGGTGCCCATCTGGGGTATCTTGTGGAAGCGCCCTAGGGTGTCGAGCGCGTACCCGAATCCGTCCGAGCCGATCACCGCCCCCGGATAGACGATGTTGCGCGCCCCGAGCTCGCACCGCTCCCGGATGACCGCGTTGGGGTAGATGATGGAGTCGGGGCCAACCCGGGTGCCCTCGCCGACGTACACCCCGCTCATCACGACGGTCCGGTCGCCAAGCCTGACGGCGGCCCCGAGGGTGACGTGGGGGCCGACGGCTACGCCCTCGCCCAGCACGGCGGAGGGATCCACCGAGGCCGAGGGGTGCACGCCCGCCGGCGGGAAGGGGATGGCCGGGGCGAACCTCTCGGCGATTCGGGTGTAGCCGAGGTAGGGGTTGGGGCAGCGGATGTACGCCAGCTTGCCGACGGGTGGCGTTATTAAGTCTATTATCACCGCCGCCGCCCGGCACCGGGGCAGGAGTTTCGCGTAGCGGCTGTTAGCCAGGAAGGTTACCTGGTCCGGGCCGGCCGCCTCGAGGGTGTTTATCCCGCTAACGCGCGTCGAGGGGTCGCCCCTCTCCAGCGCGCCACCGGCGATGACGGCTATTTCCCCCAGGTTCAGGGCCACGTCTCCCCCCATCGAAGGGGTGCCGGGGACTTCCATCTATTCCGCCCCGGCGGCGGTGTTCAGCACCGAGATTATCTCGTCGGTGATGTCGTAGGTGTCCTTGCCGTAGATGAGGGCCGTCATGTCCAAAATCAGGTCGTACTCGGTCGTCTGGCCGAGCTGGTCTATCGCCGCGTAGATTTTTTCGATGAGCTTGTCCAGCTCCTGCTTCTCCCTGGCCTGGAGGGCCTTGATGGCGCCGTCCCGGAGCTGGCTCGCCTGGGTGTATATCTGCTCGATTTCGGCGTTGATCTCGGCCCGTTTCTCGTCGGAGAGCGGGGTGTCCAGCTTCTTCTGCAGCTCGATGATCTGCTGCTGGTACTCGTCCAGGCGCGGCTGGACCTCGAGCTCCTTCTGCCGCGTCTCCTCCTCCAGGGTTTTCAACGCGTCCTGGAATAGAATCCACTCGTCCTGGACGCGCTGGAGGTCCACGTAGGCGATGACGAGGGGCTTTTCTTCGTCGTCGTCGCCGTCGTCCTGGGCCGCGATCGGGGACACGAAAAGGGCCAGTGACAGGGTCAGCGGTAGGATCTTTTTCATGGATGCCTCGCAGGGAGAATTACCGTTACCCAAGGATAGCATAACGGTGACACCGTGGCCGTAAACACGTCAGATGCCCGCGGGCGTCGCGCCCCGCCGCGCGTAAGGGGGGACGAAGCCGTAGCTTGACTCCCATTCGCCGGATTCCAGCCTCTCCAGGCCGCGGGCGTCGTCCCGCCGGTGCAGGATCGTCAGGGTGGGGTACGGCGGCAGGACGAGGGGGTACTCCGCCCAGAACTCCGGCCGCCGGAGGAGGTCCATCTCGTAGAAGAGGGTCGGCTGGGCCCCGGACTTAAGCTCGCCCGGGGTGATGTTCAGCACGAACCACTCGGGCTTTTTGGCCAAGACGTAGTCGTTGTCGAACCGCTCGTGACCCGGGAAGCCGTAGCCGGCGATGCTGACCCCCTCCCGGGCGATGTGGGGATCCATCAGCCCCACCATGTCAATGGTGTACAGATCGGTGAAGTAGGGGATGATGCCGGTCGAGGTCAGGGCCACCCGGTCTTCGGGGTCGGCGTGCCCGTTGAGCCACCGGGCCGTGGAGTACCGCTGCTGGACCCCGAAGCGCAGAGGGCTGAAGGCCATCGAGGGGTCGGCCTCGAGGTGCGTGAGGTACACGAGGCCGGCCAGGCCCAGCACGGCTGCGGGGATGCGGACCGCCTTCCCCCAGTTCGTCCCGCGGAGCCGCTCGAAGAGACTTAAATACCCCCCCACCCCCACGAGGACGAGGATGGGCACGGTGTGGTGGAACAGGCGCAGCGACATCCAGTCGCCGCCGATGGCCGCCAGGTAAACCCAGTACAACAGGCACCCCGTTAAAAACGGCAGCGCCTTGGCCCCCCACCGCTTCCAGGGGAAGAAGACCGCGCCGACGAACAGGAGCGCCTGGGCCTTCACGAACGTCAGGAGGTACTCCAGGCCCCGGCCGATGACCCGCAGGTTTATCCCCACCTTGGCGTAGAAGGTGTTCGGCAGCCAGTCGCCGTAGTACGCGAGCCGGAAGATGAGTTGGCCGGCGACCATAAAAAGGCCGGGTGCGAGGAGGAGGGCCGCCCGCAGCGGGCGCCTCTTCTTCTCTAAAAGGACCACCACCAGGGCCGGGATGCCGAAGAGGACGGCGTCGGGTCGAGTCAGGACGCTCAGGCCGAGGAGCACCCCCGCCCCCAGCGTCTCGCGCAGCCTCGCCCGCTCGTCGGCGCCCTCCCGCCCGAGGAGGAGGTAAAACCCCGCCAGGAGGGTCAACGCCAGGGTGGAGACCTCCATGGAGCCCGGGAGGGTCCACCAGATGAAGGTGCCGTTGAGGGCCAGGGCCAGCGCCGCCGCCGGCCCGAGCCAGGAATCCCTCCCCGCGATGCGGCGGCCCAGGAACCAAACCAGGCAGATCGCGCCGGCTCCAGAAAGACCGGCCAGGAGCTTCACCGCCAGCGTGCCGGGGACGCCCAGACCGATGAGCGGCGTAAGGGTGAGAACCCACAGGAAGTTGGTGTAGCCCTCGACGCGCTCACCGATGTTATAGACCGGTCCGTACCCTTGAGCCCAGTGCTGGGCGTAGCGCAGGGTGATGTAGGCGTCGTCCGCCGAGAGCCAGTTCATCCGGGAGCTGTACCAAAGGGAAAGCCCCAGCCAGACCGCCAGGGCGATGACGAGGAGCAGCCGCTGGAGCCTTTCCCCGTTCGCCGGGGGTATAGCTCGGTTCGCCAGGGGTGTAGCTCGCGACGGCGAGCCGTTCGCTCGGTTTGCTCGGTTCTCCACCTCGGCCCCTAGAAGGTCTGGGCGATGCTGAAGTGGAGGCGGCCCTTGGGCACTTCCTCGCTCCAGCCGTAGTCGAATCCCAGGAGCCCCACCATGGGGATGTCTATCCGGACGCCCAAGCCGTAACCGAAGACCAGGTCGCCCCAGTCAACCTCCGTCAGTTTCGCCCAGGTGTTCCCCGAATCCAGAAACCCCATCCCGTAGACCATGTTCTCGACGACGGGGACGCGGTACTCGAGGTTGTAGTAGAGCTTGAAGTTCCCACCGATGAGATTGCCGTCGGAATCGCGGGGCGAAAGGCTGAAGTCGTGGAAACCGCGGACGTCCGACCCGCCGGTGTAGAAGCGTTCGTAGACCGGTACCTTCTCCGTGTCGGCGTAGGAATCCGCGAATCCCGCGTAGAGCCTCATCGCCAGCGCCGTCTTCCAGAAGCCGGGGAAGTAGGTGGTGGCGTAACCCGTTATCTTGTAGTAGTCCTGGTCCCCGCCGAAGATGCCCCCGGCCACCTCGAAGCTCAGGTTCTGGCGTGAGCCGGTGGTGGGGAAAAAGTAGTTGTCTCGCGTGTCCCGCATGAGGGAGAGGGTCACAGAGCTGGTCAGCGTGGTGCCGGCGGCCTCCAGGGTGGAGTCGCTGGCGTCGTCGTAGGGGACGATGGTGTTCTCGGCGTAGTCGTAGCGGAGCCGCCAGGTTGCGTCCTCGCCCAGGGGACGCCCCACGAGGCCGTAGAAGCCGAACTTGACCTGCTCGTAGTCGAAGCGCGTCTGGACGGCGGAATGGTAGGCGCCCGCGCCGACGGCGGTGTGGGTGTCCAGGAACCAGGGCTCGAGGAAGGAGAGGGAGAGGTTGGACACGGTGGCGCCCAGGTCGGCCGAGAGGGAGAGCTCCTGACCTCCGCCTTTGGACTTCCAGATTTCGGGCAGCGCCTCGGTGTCGAAGTTGATCCAGGTGATGGCGAAGTTGGCCATCAGGCCGTCCCGGGTGGAGTACCCGCCCCCCACCGAGATGCGCGTCGTCCCCTCGCGTTCCACCACCCGCACCGTCAGGTCTATGACCTTGGTCACCGGGTCTATCCGCCAGTCGGGGACGACGTTCTCGAAATACTGCAGGTTGAAGATGCGCTCCAGGGACCGGCGGAAGGCCTTGCCGTCGAACACCTCGCCGGGGTAGATGGTGAACTCGCGCCGGATGACCTTGTCCTTGGTGAAGGTGTTGCCGACTATCTCGATCTTGCCCACCGTCGCCGGCTCCCCCTCGTCCAGGGTCCAGTGGTAGGTGACGGTGTTGGTGTCTTCGTCTATCTCCTTGGCTTCGTCCACCTGGAGGAAGACGTATCCGTACTCCCAGTAGTCGTCGCGGACGGCCTCCAGGGAGGCGTCGTAGGCGCCGATGTCCAGCACGTCGCCCGGGGCGATCTGGAGGTCGCGCTCGATCCGGCGGTCTGACAGGATGAAGTTCCCCTCCCAGGTCACGCCGCCGAAGTAGTACCGCTCGCCCTCGTACACGGTGATCAGGATGTCCACCTCGTCCTCGGTGTCCGAGAAGTCGAGCTCGTAGTCCTCCACCCGGGCGTTGAGGTATCCGCCGTTGTTGTAGCCGTCCACGATGGCGGCGAGGTCGCTCTCGAACACCTTCTGGTCGAAGGTCTGCGAGTTCCACCACTCGTCCTCGGAGAGCTGCATGAAGAGGTTGCGTATCTCCCAATCCGAGTAGGCCTCGTTGCCCTCGAACTCGATGGTTAATACCCAGATCTCGGAGCCCTCCTCGATGACGAACTTCACGTCCACCGTTCCGCCGGAGCCGGGCGATGTCTCGGGGGTGACGCGGCAGTGGATGAGCCCCTTCTCGTCGGCCAGGTCCTTGATAGCCAACACGGCCGCGTTCAGGACCGAGGGGTCGAGGGGCTGGCCGCTCTTGACCCGGTTCTCGATGGCGCCGGCCACGTCGTCCTCGTTGAGATCCTCCACGCCGATGTAGGACACTTGGCCGATGGTCCCCCGCTCCACCACCTCGAAGATGAGCTTGACGCCGTCCTCGTAGGGCTCCGTCAGGACCGTGACGTCGTCGAAGACCCCCTGATCGAAGAGGCGGGTGATATCGGCGGCGACGGCGTCGGGATCCAGGGGCTGGCCGACGCGCGAGGAGACGCGCTCGAAGACGTACTGGTCGTCGTAGATGTTGTTGCCGCGGACTTCCATGGCGCGGATGACGGGCGCCTGGTCCTGCGCGTGGGCCGCCGCGCCGAGGAGGAGGACGGCGAGAAGGGCGTAAACGGGGGTTTTCAAGGGCATGATTGCGACGGCGTTCCGACGGATGATGTTGTGGCAGGCGATTT
>MFAF01000150.1:13164-13335 GCA_001774505.1 Candidatus Coatesbacteria bacterium RBG_13_66_14
ACCCGGATTAAAAAAAGACGAGGGTCACCCGCCGTCCGAGCCCCCCTCTAATACGTTGACGGGCTCAAATGGTGCCAGGCGACGCGCCTTGACTAAAGGGTCGTCCGGGGTATATGTTGTTCGTTCGGGAGGACCATGCGCTTTTTCCTCATCCCCCCCGGGCTCATCGCG
>MFAF01000150.1:13452-13555 GCA_001774505.1 Candidatus Coatesbacteria bacterium RBG_13_66_14
TCCCGAATCCCTCGATTCGCCGGCCATCCTGGATTCGGTCCGGGCCTACATCGAGGAGAAGGGCCTTTTACGGCCGCCGACTGTGCTCCAGCGGGTCGGGATG
>MFAF01000150.1:13633-13724 GCA_001774505.1 Candidatus Coatesbacteria bacterium RBG_13_66_14
TGGGACGAGACCCTCAAGCTGCGGGTGGACGGCTACCTGGACCCATTCGCCGGCCGCGTGGACGGGACGTGGTCCTGGGAGGCGGAGCCGC
>MFAF01000151.1 GCA_001774505.1 Candidatus Coatesbacteria bacterium RBG_13_66_14
GGATGATGAGGTTCTTGGGCTTCAAGATTCGTTCCCGGAAGGAATTGCGACCCATTGTAAAGCAAACTCCATGCCACGTACAGGCCGAAGGCAGGCTTGGAGCTAACCGCGGTTTTCTTAATGAATTACAAGAATCGAGCTTCCCGCCGTCGCCGGTGTTCTACCCCCCCGTTCCGGTCCGGCGGGGGTAAAATGTAACATCACGCCGACTATGGGAACGCCCGGTTAATTATGCTAACCTTCCCCCGTGGGGAGGACGGCTCCCCAGCCTCAACGAGATTCGGAATATTCTAATCGAGCCCCCAAGGAGAGTCAATGGCCCGCGCCAAGGTAGCCGTCGTCAAAACGCGGCCCGAGTCCGTCCTGGAGGACACCGCCCGGGCGATGGAGCTCGCCGGCTTCGAGCACGCCCTGCCCGCCGGGAAGACCACCATCCTCAAGGACAACATCTCCTGGCACCTGCCCATGCCCTCGGCCAACACCACCCCCTGGCAGCTCGAGGGGGTCATTCGGGCCCTGCGCGCGAGCGCGGGCCGGGGCGACCTGGTGGCCGTGGAGAACAAGACCGTGGTCACCGAGGCCGAGCGCGGCGATTTTCTGAACAAGTACCGCCCCGTCTACGAGCGGTACGGCGTCCCGGTCCTGTTCAACTTCCGCTCGGACCAGATGACCTGGCGCCGCTACGAGCCCAAGGCCGAGATGCTGGCCCTGAACCGGATTTTTCCCGAGGGCATCCACATCCCCGACTACTTTTTCGGTAAAAACATCATCCACCTGCCCACGGTCAAGTGCCACATCTACACCACCACCACCGGGGCGATGAAGAACGCTTTCGGGGGGCTCCTGGCCACCAAGCGGCACTACACCCACTCCTGGATCCACCAGACCCTGGTGGACCTGTTGGCCATCCAGAAGGAGATACACCCGGGGGTTTTCGCCGTGATGGACGGCACTACGGCGGGCAATGGCCCCGGGCCGCGCACCCTCATCCCGGTACAAAAAGACCTCATGCTCGCCTCGGTTGACCAGGTGGCGATTGACGCCGTGGCGGCCGGGATGATGGGCTTCGACCCCATGGGGATTGACTACATCCGGCTGGCCCACGAGCGGGGCCTGGGCGCGGGGCTCTTGAAGGACATCGAAATCCTGGGCGACGTGGACGTTTCCCAGGAAAGCTGGGGCTTTTCCGTGGGGGACAACTTCGCCTCTACGGTGGGGAAACTACTCTGGTTCGGGCCTTTCCGCCCCATCCAGAAGCTCTTCTTCCACACGCCGCTGGTGAGTGTTTTCGTCGCCGCCAGTGACCTTTACCACGACAAGTTCTGGTGGAACTGGAAGGGCCAGCGCATCTACAAGCGGTGGCTGGACGAATCGCCCTGGGGGCGGCTCTTCGAGACATACGAGCCCCGCTTCGCGCGGGAGAGATAGGCCCCCCGCGGGGTCTTTCTTTTTGGAGGTGGTGTGCGGAGACAGCCGGAAATCGTGGCGGGGATGTTCGCCGACCCCGAGCGGGCGCGGGCCTACGGGCGGCGCTCGGCGGCGCGCAACCGCCGGATGGGGCGCCTTTACGCCAGGGAGCTAGCGCGCGTCGGCTACGCCGGCGGTTCTATTCTCGATGCCGGCTGCGGCGGCGGGGAGTGTGCCATCGAGCTGGCGAAACACTTTCCCGAAGCGGAGACGGTCGGCCTCGACCTCTCCCCGGAACTCATCGGGATGGCTCGGGAGAAGGCCGCGAGGTCCGGCTCCCTCTCTAACCTGCGCTTCGAGGTGGGCGACGCCGCGGCCATGCCCTTCCCCGACGGGCATTTCACCGCGCTCATCTGTACCGACCTGCTTCAGATTGTGCCCGACCCGGTGGCGCTGGTGAACGAGCTGGAGCGGGTCCTGGCACCAGACGGGCGGCTCTATCTCAGCTCGATCAAGCGCTCCTGGCTGGGGCATCTCATCCCCATTTTAAAAATCTCCTTCACCGTCCCCGAGGTGCGGGAGATTCTTGCAGGTACGCGCCTGCGCCCGCATAAAATCATTGAACGGGGCATCTATTTCGTGGTGTCGGTCCCGCTGGGATAACCCCAGTTTTAACGTGTGAAGAAGCGGGCCGCGGCCCGCTTTTCTATTACCGAAGGCAAGGCTATTTTGCCGTCTGTAGAATCACCCACGACGCCAGCGCCGCGATTCCGGCGATGAACATCACCCGGCTCCACTTCCGCCGCCGCTGACCCAGCTTCACCGCCTCGGCCCCCTCGACCTCGACTTTTTCGAAGTTCGACCCCGGCGGGCCGAGGGTCTTCCCCTTGGCGTTTTTAACATTCCAGCCGCCTACGAGATACCACAGAAGCCCGTTGGCCGCCAGGGAGAGGCCGATCAACCACAGTGATTCGTAAAGCTCCGCGCCGTTCACGTCCGGGCTCCATAGCGGTAGGCCGCGGCGCAGGCGCCCTCGTTGGAGACCATGCAGGCGCCCAGCGGCTCGCCGGGGTTGCAGGGGCGCTCGAAGAGCGGGCATTCGGTGGGGTGTAAAAGCCCGCGCAGCACGTCGCCGCAGCGGCAGCCCGCCGGCTCCACCGGCTCGCCGACCTCCACGGGATACGCCTTGAGGGCGTCGTAATCCGCAAACTCCTCCCGCAGCTCGAGGCCGGAGCCGGGGATGACGCCCAGGCCGCGCCAGTCGGCGTCGCACGCTTGGAAATATTTATCAACCAGCGCCCGGGCCCTGGGGTTGCCGCCCGCGGTCACCGCCCGAGGGTAGGCGTTCTGGACCTTCGGCTCGCCGGCGTTCACCTGCCGCACCAGGGCCAGGATTCCGCTCAAAATGTCCGCCGCCTCGAAGCCGGTCACCGCGCACGCCAGGCCGAACTCCTCCGGGACGAAGCGGTAAATCTCCAGGCCGGTGACGACGCTCACGTGGCCGGGCAGCAGGAATCCGTCCAGCTTCACCCCGCCGGTGCAGAGCGCCCGCAGGGCGTTCGGCATGGTCTTGTGGGCCGAGAGGAGGGCGAAATTTTTCACACCGCCCCCGACCGCCGCGTCCACCAGCGCCGCCACGGTGGGCGTGGTCGTTTCAAAGCCCACGCCGAGGAAGACGACCAGCTTGTCCGGGTTTTCCGCCGCGATTGGAAGCGTCTCGGCGGGGGAGTAAAGGACGTGGATATCGGCGCCCCGGGCGCGCTCGCGGGCCAGGGAGCCCGACGACCCCGGCACCTTCACCAGGTCGCCGAAGGTGCAGACTATCGTGTCCGGCCGCCGGGCGTAGGCGACCGCGGCGTCCACGAAGCCCACCCCGGTCACGCACACCGGGCAGCCCGGACCGGAGAGGAGCCGTATGTTTTTAGGCAGAAGCGAACGGAGGCCCGAGCGCGCCACGCTCATGGTGTGTGTCCCGCAGACCTCCATGAGGGTGTAGATTTTTTCGGGGTCGGCCTCGGCCGTAATCGCCGCCGCCAGACCCCGCACCAGCCCCTTCCGCCGGTACTCATCCAGGTGGCGCACCTACCCCTCCCCCCGGGCGTCGAGCTCCCGCTGGTGGTGCTCGGCCAATTCCTCCAGCAGGGCCAGGTTCTCCCGCGCCTCGTCCTCGTCGATGACGTTGAGGGCGAAGCCGGCGTGGACGATGGCGTACTGGCCGGGGACGGGCGGCGGGTCCACGAGGACGATGGAGATTTCCTGGGTGGCGCCGCCCAGCTCGACGACGGCCCTGTCACCGGAGACCTCGAGAATCTTCATCGGCACAGAGAGGCACATGGTCGCTCCGGTGTTGCGCGTTGGCGAATCTTCCGCCCGGAAGCTTAGCGGGATAGAAGATTCATTTCAATTTAGCCACGGATAAGCAATGAAAAATCCCGGGCAGTTACTTTATGGGTTGCCTGAACAAACCACGCCCACCTGCCCTCCACTTGTTTTCCTTTAAAAGCGTCTAAACGCCCTCGTAAGGCAGCATCTATAACCGTAGGAGTATCTAGATACAGCTTAATATCTTTAAGCTTAAAAATCCAAGGATACTTGTCCGGGTATCGAACCTTCTTATGGTGTTTCTTCTCCGGTAATGAGGCAACTACAGCGTGACCGATTACACCAACACCAGCAGCAGCGTAAAAACATATCTTATCACCTACCTTTAATGAGGTTCTACCCGGTGTCCTTTCTCCAAATGCATATAATCCTTCTTCACCAACAAGCCGCTTAATACATTCTTCTGCTGTTTCTTCGTCTATACTTTTAACAGGAGTTATCCAGTAATGTATTTCATCTTCCGCTATTGTTTCCTGGTTTACAGGTATTTCTTGAATTGCTGCTGATGCTTCTTCTGGTCTTTGCACAACCCGGGTCAATAAGTCAATCGTTGGGTCTATAAGTGGTTTTACTGGTTTAAGTATAGATACGATGTCATCGTGTCCAACATCGAACTCATTCGCTATCTCAGCTAAAGACATTAACGCTTCCGCTGATATTATACGAAGCTGGTTCGTCCGTTTTTGGGCGACGATCGCGTTCTCAAGCTGTTTAAGTTCGGGTTCGAGCTTCCCAACGACATATAACCCCAACGCGGAGTCCCAACTACCAATCGTACGATCGGAAATCAAACGGTCGATATAACCGATTAAAGTTTCGATCTTAATAGCATAAACGTCGGTTTTTTTAACTTCGATCACGACGCAGAACCCGTCATGTGTAAACCAGGCACCGTCGTGTCCCGGTACATTGGTAGTACCGCGATACCTCCCGTATTCGTGCTTTAACCCCAGGAACTTACCTAAATAAATAACTAGGTCTTGGAAGGCGAAGTTGTACTGGTCGCCTTTTTGTGCTAAACACTCGTTTATGAAATCCCGGAGCAACCCAACATCATTAACGTCATTTTCAAGGTAATCGCGGAAACGTTTTTGCGCCGGGTCGCCGTCTTTTAAATCACCGACCAGGCCGAGGATAGTAGAAATAGGTAAACTGGTCATCGCGCACCTCACCTATATGGCTACTCTACTCACGTCAACGTGAGAATCTGTATCCCAAACCGTATTCACTAAACTGCTGCTTGTAGTCGAATTACTTCAGCGCCTTGCCGCATTTGCCGCAGAACTTGTCGCCGGGGACGAGCTCCTCGCCGCACTTGGGGCACACCGGGTGCAGCGCCGCGCCACACTTGCCGCAGAACTTGCTCCCCGCCGCGTTCTCGAAACCGCACTTGCCGCAGACGACGACCTTCTCCGGGGCGGACTTGCCGCCCTTGTCCTTCATGGCGTCGGCCATCTGGCCCCCGATGGCCATCCCCGCGCCGAGTCCGGCGCCCATGCCGGCCATCCCCCCGCCGCCGGGCTGCTTGGCCGCGTCGCCGATGGCCTCGGCGGTCTTGTAGCGCGTGTAGCGGTCCATGTCGCCGATGGCGCCCATCCTGGCGCGCTCGTCCATGGCCTTCTCCACCTCGGGCGGCGCGGTGATGGCCCCCACGGTGAAGTCCACCAGCTCGATGCCGTAGGTGGCTATCTCGTTGGTGAGCTTGGCTTTGAGCGCGATGGCGAACTCGTCGTAGAGCGCGGGCAGGTCCAGGAGGCTCTTCACCTGCTCGCCGAGGAAGTCGAAGGTCCGGCTGACGATGATGCCGCGGAGAAAGTCCTCGAGCTCGCCGACCATTTTCAGGTTGCCGGTGCCGACGTACTTGTTGACGAAGAGGCCGGAGTCGATGATGCGCAGGGAGTAGATGCCGTGGGCGCGGAGGCGGACGATGCCGAACTCGGCGTCGCGGAAGGCCACCGGCTGCGGCGTGCCCCACTTGAGGTCGGTGAAGACCTTGCGGTTGACGAAGTAGACCTCGACCTTGAAGGGGGTCTTGCCGCCGAAGGGGAGCTTCAACAGGCCCCGCAGGAGCGGGATGTTGGCCGATGTGACGGTGTGGCGTCCGGGGGCGAAGCGGTCCAGGGCCTGGCCGTCGCGGAAGAAGACGGCCTCCTGGCTCTCGCGGACGACGACCTGGGCGCCGTAGGCGATGTCGCCGGAGCCGTCGCTCGGGACGCGCTCGACGAGGACGTCGCCCTTGTTGTCGAGGGATTGCAGGATTTCGATGGCCATGGTCACTCCTTGAATGCGCGGGGTATTTACGGACCCTAGCATATCACGGTGCGGCGGCGCCTGACAACGGGAGGCGTGGCCTAGCGGGCGGTGGGGATGGTGAGGATGTGGATGGACACGGCGACCAGGACGACGCCCAACAGGATGCGCAGCCAGAGCGCCTCGACGAAGAAGACGGCGGTGGTCGTGATGACGACGGTCATTACCGCCAGAACGGCTATTTTCAGCCGGAGGGGGATGCCGCCCTCGGTGCGCCAGGCGCGGATGTAGGCCCCGAGCCGGGTGGCTAGGAGCCAGTCGTGGAGCTTCCTGGAGCCGTGGGCGTAGCAGACGGCGGTCAGCAGGAGGAACGGCGTGGTGGGGAGGACCGGGAGGAAGATGCCGAGAACGCCGAGACCGAGGCAGAGCGAGCCGGCGGCGATGAAGACCCCCCGAGTAAAAGGTCTCATGGGCCGTCTCTCCTCGCCCGGCTGCTCGGTTTTGCCCACGGGTCAGTCCCCCTCGCCCTGGTAGCCGCCGCGGTAGCCCGCGGTCTCCCCCTTCAGGCGGAAGAACAGAAGTTGCAAGACCCGCGCCCGCTCGGCCAGCTCCAGGCCGGCGGGGTTGAAGACGGCGAGAAGCCCCTGCCCGCGCCCCGAGTAACCCGCGTCCCACACCGCGCTGCCCAGGTGCGCCCCGCAGCGCAACAGGCTCGAGCGCGGCCTCCCCAGCGCCAGGACGTCCCGCGGCAGGTTGACCTTCTCCGTGTAGCGGACGAGGTACGCTCCGGGGGGCAAGACCAGCCTCCCTTCCCGCCAGGGGATGACCTCCGACTCCGGCAGCCGGCGACCGGAGTTGTCGAAATCCAGGCGGCCGGGGAGGTCGTCCGAAAACCAGGCCACTTCGGCCGCGGTAAGGTCCACACCGTTGGGGGTCACCTGGACCCGAGGTTCGGAAAGTCCCTCCACCAGGGGCGGGCTGCCCGCGAGGAGGCTGGCGAGCTCTTCGCCGGTGATCGGGCCTGGGAGCGGGGCGGGGTCGGTCACGGTGTTTTTTTAAAGGCGGGGATTCCCGCCTCTGGATGGACGTGGGGAATCGGTCCGGGCCGGGTTTACGACGAACCCTCGAAGGCCTTGTGAATCTTGTAGTAGTTGCGCAGCTTCTCGTTGGACTTGCGGATGCGGGTGCAAAAAGTGCGGATGAAGGCGATCATGATTTTATTTCCGATTCCGATGTCCTCGACGATGAGCTTCTCGAAGTCCGCCTTGCCCAGGGAGAGGAGCCTGGAATCCTTGCGGCAGACGGCGGAAGCCGAGCGGGGCGCGGCGTCTATTAGCGCCATCTCGCCGAAGAAGGCCGGGCGCTCCAGGAACAGGAGCTCCTCGGTCCCCACCCCCTCGATGGCGAGCGTGATGGAGACCATGCCGGAATCCACGATGTAGAACTTGTCCCCGGCGTCGCCCTCGTGGAAGATGAAATCGTCCTTGGCGAAGGACTCCTCCTTCAGGCGTGAGGCGACCACCTCGAGCTCGGGGTCGTCCAGGCCGGCGAAGAGCATGACGTCGCGTATCTGGTCCGGGGTGGGCATGGGGGACCTCGCTTGCGCGTGACGGTGGGATTATAGCAAAAAACCGGCGGCGTCGGCGAGAAGCGTTTACGGCCCCTCCACAGGGAAGGTCTACGAGGCAAAGGGCGGGTGTAAGGGTTGAAAGCGGCGGGGATAGGAACCGAGCGAAGCGAGCTATGCCCCCAGCAAAACCCCGCCCTACATCCATCACATGGCAACGACCGTCAAACGCCATG
>MFAF01000152.1:0-978 GCA_001774505.1 Candidatus Coatesbacteria bacterium RBG_13_66_14
TCGCCGGCGAACCCGCCCAGCTCGGCCAGGTCGTTCGCCACCCGCGCCCCGGGCACCGGGATGCCGAATTCGCCGAAGAGGCCTTTCGCCTCGTATTCATAGAGCCGCATCGCCGCCTCCGTATCCACGTGTGTCCGCGGTCGCGGGCAAAAATGGGATGCTACCACAGCCCCCCGGTGAAATAAAGACTTGCCGGGAGTCGGGCGGATTTGCTGGTATAATTAACTCATACCGATGCGGGAGGTTTGAGGTGCGTCGAATCGCCTTTTTCATCGTCATTCTGTGCCTGGCTTCCCTGGGCGGCGAGCTGCGGGTGTTTTCCACCCAGGGCGAAAGAATCGCCCTGGCGCCGGTGGTGGACCTTCGGGACGACGCGTCGGCCGAGGCCGGCCATGCCGACGGGGTGCTGGCAAAAACCTTCGGCGGGGAGATGGACCTGGTGTACAGCGGGACCGTGGCGGATGAGCCGGATTTGGCAGTCTGGGGACCGGCCGAGCGCGTCCGCGGGTTCACCCCCTACCTTGGTCCCGCCGCCGACGCGGGCGCCCGCGCCGTCCTTTTCGTCTTCATCGAGGCCGACGGCGACTGGAGTCTTAACCTGGTCGGGGTGAACGGCAAGATTCTCGAGGAGCGTCGTTTCACGGGCATCTCCGCCGACGTGCTCCCCCTCTTGACCGCCGCCGCCGTCGAGGGCTTCCACCGCCAATTTCCGCCGGTCGTCGAGGAGCCGGTCACCTGGGGGAGGCTCCTCGTCCGCTGCGACGGGCGGGGATTCACCGCCGCTGTGGACGGAAACCCCGTGGGGGTAGTTCCCCTCGGCGGGCTCGAGCTGCGGTTGACCACGGGCTCCCACCGCATCACCCTCTACGACGGCGATGACTCCCCACTGGAGACGCGCTTCGTGAGCGTCGTGCCCGAGGGCGTCGTGGTTGAGGAATTCTACTTCGGTTTCGACGCGGAGTCGGACGAGGAGGATGA
>MFAF01000152.1:992-7463 GCA_001774505.1 Candidatus Coatesbacteria bacterium RBG_13_66_14
CCGTGGCCTCCTGTCTTCTGGACGTGCTTTTCGCCGCGTTCTGCACCCCCGCCGAGTCCGGTGACGACGATGACGGAGGCTGGACACCCGGGGACGACGACGATGACGACGACGATGACGACGACCACGGTGATGTTTGGGGGCCGTCCACCGGCGACGACGACGATGATGATGACGACGATGACGACGGGGGTGACGACGTCTGGGGACCGAGCCCGTAAGTCAGGCTCAAAGTGGGGGAGCGTATCGCTCCCCTTTTTGTTTCGACAATTCACACCGGTGAGGGGAAGAAAAGTAACGCGGTTCGCGAAACGCGCCCCCGATTCTCCCCGTCGAGGAAACTACCCTCTTCGACCGATCCAAGATGTGTGAACGTAACTTGCCCACAGATTTGGGGATGGCCGCATGAGGTAATGATGATCATCGGCCCGATGAACGTGGCACGGTGTGTGCTTTACAAAGTTTTGAGTGAAGTGCGTAATAACCGGAGAATCCGACTTGCCAGAAAGCATATTTTAGGCTAATTTAGTAGGGATTGATGGATACGGAGGTGCGAAGATGAAAAACGCGATGCTGGTGCTCTCCCTCCTGATCGGGATGGTGCTCGCCAACACCTGGTCCGAGCCTGTGGCCATCGTCTCGACGGACGCGGTGGAGCTGACCGGCGGACCCGGTACGTACAACCAAGTCGTGGACAGTCTTGGAACGCTCCACTTCGTCTTCTTCTCGGACCACGAAACGCCGGGAAACCGTGAAATCTATTACATGAACGACGAAGGCGGCACCTGGTCGGAACCGCTGCGTCTGAGCCACGGAGATAACTGGTCCCACGGCCCCTCGATGGCGATCGACGCCCTGGGGAACATCACCGTCGTGTGGTACGACTACCGCCTGGAGTATCCGTACAGCGATCTGTACTGGTGCCGTTTCGACGCCGGGACCGGCACCTGGAGCGAGGACCTTCCGCTCGTCGTGGTGCCGGGTTCCGGGCAGGTAGCTCCGCTGGTCTTGGCAGAGTCCGACGGAAAGGTGCACCTCGTCTGGTGTGACGGCAGGCACGGTGATAACCTCGACTTCGAGCTCTACTATCGCTTTTGGGAGAACGGCCAGTGGTCCGATGAATTGCAGCTCACCGACGCCGGCCGCTACTTCCGCTGGGTGCCGACGATGGCGCTGGACGGTACCGGGAATCTCCACCTCTTCTGGGCCGACGATCGGGGCTTCAGGAAAGACTGGCACATCTACTATAAAAAGCTCGCGAGCGACGGCGCCTGGGGAAACGAGATTGACCTCGGGCGGGGAGCCCCGCAGGACATAGCGATATACTCGGGTCACCTGTTCTTGTCCCAGATTCACAGCGTTGATACTGCTTGGGACATACCGAACGCGGACGCGGGGATTTACGATCCCGGCGAGGACGGGCCCACCCAGGTTCGCTATTCGGTGAAGAACCTTTCCGATCCCGACGACGTCTGGGTCATCCGGGACAAGCAGGTCAGCGCCCTGATGAGTGACGACGTAAAACAGGCCACCCTCGCCTCTTGCCGCTCGGGTATCCGGTTGGTGTGGGGCCAGGGGACCCAGTACCACTTCAACCTGTACCAGGCCACGATTGGTCTCGAGGGCCAGAGCGCTCCCGACCTCTTCGGACCCATCCTCGGCGATAACCGGTCGGTCTCGCTTTCCCACGGTCCGAGCGGTGATTTGAACCTCATCTACTCCTACACCTCGACGGATGATTCGGGCTGGGACCTCTACTACCGGCACGATCCCATACCGCGGGAAGGCGGCTTCGACGGTTATTTTCCGCCTCGGATCGTCCTTGGCTCGATTTCCCCCAATCCGGCCGACTACAGTGCGGTGGTGAGCTTCGATGTGCCCGCGACCGGGAACGTCGAGGTCGCCGTGTACGATGCGGCCGGGCGCCGCGTGGGGACCGTTTTCTCCGGCACTCTGACCGCGGGGCGGCACGAGCTCGCCGTGGATACCTCGGGGCTCCGTTCCGGGGCGTATTTCGTCCAGGCCTCCAGTGATGGCGTGAGCGCGAGCGCGCCTCTGGTGGTCGCCCGGTAACCCGTCAACTCACTCTGCACCTCCTGAAGCGGATGGCTCGGACCATCCGCTTTTACTTCCGCCGCGGCCGGAGCCGGAGACCGACGGCGGTTTGGGGGACCGGCCGACGGAACGTGCATCCGGGTCAGCCCGTTCTTGACTAACGGGGGTTCGGGTGCTAAACTACCGCTCCAAAAGCCGCTCCAAAGATTCCCGCCCCCCTGGGGCGGGGATAATTACAGCCGAATCCAGCTTAGGAATGCGGGCCCACAGATGAATGTCCTGGTATTGAACTGCGGCAGCTCCTCGGTCAAGTTCCAGCTGCTGGGCATGGACACCGAAAAAGTGCTGGCAAAGGGGATCGTCGAGCGGATCGGCGCGGGGCAGGCCCGGTTGAAGTACCAGACCGCCGGGGGCAAGCTCGAGAAGGAACCCCCCGATGTGAACGACCACGCCGAGGCTATCCAGGTCATCCTGGATCAGCTCACCGACGCCGAGGCGGGGGTTCTGGGGTCCGTCAGGGAGATAGACGCCGTGGGGCACCGGGTCGTCCACGGCGGGGAGCAGTTGACAGAGAGCATGTTCATTGACGACCGCGTGTACAAGGTTCTCGAGGAGTGCGTTCCCCTGGCTCCATTGCATAATCCGGCCAACATCAAAGGGATAGAGGCTGCGACCAAGGTCCTCCCCGGCGTCCCCCAGGTCGGCGTCTTCGATACCGCCTTCCACCAGACCATGCCGCGAACGGCCTTCCTCTACGCCGTACCGGCCTGGCTTTACGAGAAGTACCGCCTTCGGCGCTACGGTTTCCACGGAACGAGCCACCGCTTTGTCAGCCATCGCTGCGCCGAGCTGTTCGACCGTCCCGCCGAGGAGCTGAAGATAATCACCTGCCATCTGGGGAACGGAGCCTCCATCGCCGCGGTGAAGGGCGGGAAGAGCGTAGACACCTCGATGGGGTTCACCCCCCTGGAGGGCCTGGTGATGGGGAGCCGTTGCGGCGATATAGACCCGGCCATTCCGGTCTTCTTGATGAAAAACGAGGGCTTCTCGCCGGGCAGAGTGGACAACCTCCTCAACCGCCGGTCGGGCATCAAGGGTCTCTCCGGGGACAAGTACATAGACATGCGGGACGTGGAGGAGCAGTACTTCAAAGGCGATCCCCTCTGCCGCGAAATCATGGAGATCTACGCCTACCGCATCCGGAAGTATATCGGGGCCTACGCGGCCGCCATGAACGGCGTGGACGCCGTCGTCTTCACCGCGGGGGTCGGCGAGAACTCACCCATCGTGCGCACCCTGGTCTGCGAACCGCTCTCGTACCTGGGGCTGATGCTCGACGAGCGGCTCAACACCGACACCTTCAAGCCGGGCTCGGGCAGGGAGGGCAGGATATCGAGGGAAGATTCCACGGTATCCGCCTGGGTCATCCCGACCAACGAGGAGCTGGTCATAGCCCGGGACACCAAAGACATCGTCACGGCCTCCGTGGTCGGTTGAAATACGGAGACAAGGGGTTTAACCGAGCGTAGCGAGCTATGCGAAGCAAAACCCTTTGCCCCCATACGAGGAGCTTGACATGGCCGTACCGAAGAGAAGGAAATCGCGCTCCAAGCGCGACATGCGCCGGGCTCACTGGGTGGCGAGCCTCCTGGTGCCCACCCTCACAGCCTGCCCGAACTGCGGAGAGGCCAAACTCCCCCACCGGATCTGCCCCTCCTGCGGCCATTACAAGGGACGCCAGATCATCATCCCTGTGAAGCAAGAGGAGTAAAGCCCGGCGACTAGGGCGGTGCGGATGTTGATTCGACCCCTGATGGCGCGGGGCCGGGCGAGCCGCGCCGCTTGCTTATAATCCTGGCGTACGGCATCCGGGGAAGTTGACGCGCGAACGCCGGTGGAGCGCGTTGGAGGCCCGATGAGTCAAACCGCCGAAGCCGAGCCTTCGTTTCACTACGTCTGCACGTGGGACGAGGCGCGTAAGATAGCCGAAGGGCACTCCAGATTCTGGGTCTCCGACTGCGGGTGCCGCGAGGGCGGGCCGGGGTGCAGGCGCTCCCGCACCGACGTGTGCCTGTTCTTCGACGACCGGGAGATGACCGGCACCGGTGGGAACTTCCACGAGGTTGACCGGGGGTTTGTGGACGGCCTGTTCGTCGAAGCCGAGGACAAGCGGCTGGTGACGCGTCCGTTCCACTATGCGAAGGACAGGACCCGCGACCAGGGGATCTGCTTCTGCTGCGACGACTGCTGCTGGTATCTCACCCACCTGGAAGAAGAAGCTTGCGACAGGGGCCGCTTCGTCGAGCGGACCCGGATGGACGCCTGCACGCACTGCGGGGCCTGCATTCCGGTCTGTTACTTCCACGCTCGCGGGATGGATGGGGAACTCTTGAAGATAACCCGCGAGCGGTGCTACGGTTGCGGTATCTGCCGTGTCGTTTGTCCCGAAGACTGCATCGAGATGGTCGCGAGAACGTGAAGGAACCGGTCTCACCGATCGTCCAGGCGCCGCCCATCGCCCTGGACGTCATGGGCGGCGACGACGCGCCGGGAGCCCAGATTGAGGGCGCCAGGCGGGCCCTGCGTTCCGGTATCGGGCCCATCATCCTCGTCGGGCAAACGGATGAGGTGTCGGGGGAGTTGGAGCGCCGGAGGATACCCCCCGGGACCTTCGACATCGTCCACGCCGCCGAGACCGTGGCCATGGACGAGAGCCCGACCTACGCCCTGAAGAGGAAGCGCGAGGCCTCCATCGCCGTGGCCACCCGCCTCGTCAGGGACGCCAAGGCCTGCGCCCTGGTATCCTGCGGCTCGACGGGAGCCCAGGTGGCCAGCTCAATCCTCCACCTGGGCCGGCTGCCGGGGGTGGAGCGTCCGGCCATCGCCGTGGCCTTCCCCGGCACCCAGGGGTGGGGCGTCCTGATTGACGCCGGCGCCAACGCCCAGAACCGGCCCAGCCATCTCGTCGGTTTCGCCGTCATGGGAACCCTCTACCTCCGGCACATTTTCGGCGTCGAGAATCCCCGCGTCGGCCTGGTTTCCATCGGGGAGGAGGCCGCCAAGGGCAACGAGCTGGTGGTGGAAGCCCACCGGCTTCTGGAGGGAACCCCCGGGATCAACTTCGTCGGCATGGTCGAGGGGCGCGGCGTTTACACGGGTGGGGCGGACGTTTTAGTCTGCGATGGTTTCGTCGGGAACGTGCTTTTAAAGTTCTCCGAATCGGCGTCGCGGTGGGTGGTTCATCACCTCCGCGAGGGCATGCGGGGCCGACCTCTGGTCACCCTGGGCGGCCTCTTGATGAAGCCGGCCTTCCGCCATTTCCGCCGGGTGGCCGACCCCAGCTCCATCGGCGGGGCGCCGCTCCTGGGCGTGAAGGGCACGAGCATTATCGCCCACGGCTCCTCCGACGCCGAGGCGGTGATGAACGCCCTCGCCATGGCCCGCCGCCTGGTGGACGAAAAGGTGAACGAGAAAATCACCGCGAACTTGCAGCTCGAAACCCGCGGGGAGTAGAGGGTTCCATGTCAGGGGTGCCTACTCTGCTCATCGGCGCCGGTGGACACGCCAAGGTGCTGGCGGATATAATCCGCTTGACGCCCGGCCTGAAACTGGTCGCCGTTCTGGACGACGACCTGGCCAAGCAGGGCTCGAAATTGGGCGGGGTGGAGATTCTCGGTCCCACCGGGTTGATGGAAGGACGCCCCGGGGGGGCCGAAGCCTGTGTGGTAGGCATCGGGCGTAACTCGACCCGGGCGAGATTTTTTGAATCGGCTCGCGAACTGGGTTACGCGTTGCCGGTGGCGGTTCACCCACGCTCCGTGATAGCCGCCGACGTGCTCCTCCCGGACGGGCTCTGCGTCATGGCGGGGGTGGTCGTGAACCCGGGTAGCGAGCTGGGGGTGGACGTCGTGCTCAACACCCACTGTTCGGTGGATCACGACAACCGCATCGGCGACCACGCCCATCTCCACCCCGGGGCTGTCCTGGCCGGGGGCGTGGAGGTGGGGGCGTACACTTATATCGGCACCAATGCGACGGTGAATCCCTACCTCAGGATCGGCGCCCGTTCCATGATCGGCAGCGGGGCCGTCGTAACAGAGAACATCCCGGACGGGGTCGTGGCCGTGGGCGTACCGGCCAGGGTAGTCCGCGCCTGGGATGAGGTTTAACGAAAACGGGGTCAGACATGGCTCGTAGCGCGGGTATCGTCGGAGTGGGGTCCTATCTCCCCGAGAAGGTGCTCAACAACCTCGATCTCGAGAAGATGGTGGACACCTCGGACGAGTGGATCAAGACGCGGACCGGCATGTGGGAACGGCACATCGCCGCCGACGGCGAGGCCTCCAGCGACATGGCCTTCATTGCCGCCCAGGCCGCCATGGAGATGGCCGGTCTGGACCCCCTGGCTCTGAACGC
>MFAF01000152.1:7487-11626 GCA_001774505.1 Candidatus Coatesbacteria bacterium RBG_13_66_14
GGATTACGCGTTCCCCGCCACGGCCTGCCTCCTGCAGGACCGACTGGGAGCGAGAAACGCCGGCGGTTTTGACCTGAGCGCCGGTTGCGCCGGTTTCGCCTCGGCCCTGTCCGTCGCCGACGCCTACATCCGCGCCGGGATCATGGAGAACGTCCTGGTAGTCGGGGTGGAGTTACTGACCCGGATCACGGACTGGACCGACCGCGACACCTGCGTTCTCTTCGGCGACGGCGCCGGAGCGGTGGTCGTCTCGCCTGTCGCCGAGGGGGAGGGCATCCTGGCCCACTTCATCAAGGCCGACGGCGGCAGCGGCATGCTCCTCTGTCAACCCGGTGGCGGTTCCCGCAACCCCGCGACCCATGAGACCGTGGACAAAAGGATGCACTACGTCCACATGTCCGGGCAGGACGTCTTCAAGGGCGGCGTGCGTGCCATGGTCGAGGGCGCCCAGTCGGTGCTCACCAAGGCCGGCTACACCGAGGAGGATGTGGACCTCCTTGTTCCCCATCAGGCGAATATGAGGATCATCGAGGCGGTGCGCAAGAGGCTGGACATACCCCCCGAGCGCGCCTTCGTGAACATCCAGCGGCAGGCCAACACGTCGGCCGCCACCCTTCCCATCTGCTTCGAGGAGGCCTACCGCACCGGCCGGCTCAAGAAGGGGGACCTGGTCTGCACCACCACCTTTGGGGCGGGTTTCGCCTGGGCCGCCAACCTCCTGCGCTGGTGCATCTGAAAAAAGTGACCATGATATGGGGTATAAGACAAGGGGCTTAAGCCCCTTGTTCATTTCAATCGGCCCCGGTCCGCCGGGGCTTTTATTTGGTCACGAAGCCGCGGTTATGCCGGACTGCGGCATTTCGTCCGAGGATCCCGCCGGGCGGATCCGCCGGGTTCCGATTGACCCGGTGGGACGTAACTGGTAAGCTGGAACGGTAGCCGCGCGGTGTCCAACCAGAGGTGACCGATGCAGTCGAGGAATTCTGCGCCCGCAGCGTATCTGCGCCGGAAGGGGACGTCTGCTCCCGTGGGGAAAACAGCGGTGACGGCGCTTTTGGCCATCGCCCTGTGCGCGCCGCTCTGGGCCGAGGAGGAGGAGCAGATCCTCGGTTTCGTCATCGGACTGGGGGCCGGCCTGCTCGTGCCGAATACCCGAGACGTACCCGACGGGCTTGACGATGCGGGCCTCCTGCTCCGGCTGGACCTCGGACTCACCGTCGCCAAAATCGTCGGGGTCAAGGCCGTGCTCGGGTTCTCCTCCTTCGAATGGCCGGTGTCCGAGGATAAGACGGTCCCGATGTCGCACCAGCTCTTCACCCTCGACCTCTTCACCGAGGTGGATCTCGGCGAGAAGTGGCGGCTGTGGCCTGCGGTGGGTTACACGCTGGACGCCTCCATCACCGACACAAACGGGACCGGTTTTCTCACGGCCCACGGTATTCACGCCGAGCTGGGTTGCGGGTACAGACTGAACTCCATCATGTTCGTCAACCTCGCCGTGGGCTACCACTTCACCGATGAGTTCCAGACGATTGACATAGATGAGGACGAGGGCGTGGAGTGGGGGGACGCCCCCGGGGTTTCCTATCTGGACATCCACGCCGGCGTCGTGTTCTCCCTGAAGTAAAATAATCCGCACAGTGCCCCCGTCCGGCCCGATGGCCGGCGACGGGGTCTTTCGTAAAGCGAAGGGACGTGATGAAGCTCGCCGCCGTGTTTCCTGGGCAAGGCTCGCAGACCGTGGGGATGGGCCGGGCCCTCTTCGACGCCTTCTGTGTGGCGCGGGAGCTCTTCGAGCGCGCGGACGACGCGCTGGGCTATTCGATAAAAAAGCTCTGCTTCGAGGGGCCGTACGAGGAGCTGACCGCCACCGAGAACACGCAGCCGGCCATCTACCTGGTGAGTTACGCGGCCTGGGCTTGTTTCCGGGAGGCGGTCGGAGACCCGGGTTGGACCGCGGCCGCCGGCCACTCCCTGGGCGAATACTCGGCCTACGCCGCCGCCGGGGCCCTCTCCTTCGAGGACGGCCTGCGCCTCGTCCGCCGGCGCGGCGAGCTCATCCGCGACGCCTCGGCCAAGAACCCGGGAACCCTGGCCGCCGTCATCGGTCTGGAGGAGGACGCGATACTCAAGCTCATCCCCGAGGCCCGAGGGGCGGGCCGGGTGGAGCTGGCCACGGTCAACGCCCCGAACCAGATGGTCGTCGGCGGCGAGGTTCCGGGCCTCGAGCGCTTCGTCGAGCTGGCCAAGGGTGCGGGGGCCAAGCGGGCGGTCCTGTTGAACGTGAGCGGCCCGTTCCACACGTCGCTGGTAAAAGACGCCGCTATCGCGCTCACCGGTGAGCTGGCCCGATACACGTTCAATCGCCCGAAGTTCCCCGTGGCAACGAACGTTACCGGTAAACCGGTTGACGAAATGGACGAAATCCCGCAAACGCTGGCCCGCCAGGTGGCCGAGCCGGTACTCTGGCTGGCCGACGCGCAATATCTGGAGAAGCTGGGCGTGGAGCTCGCCGTGGAGTTCGGCAACGGGAACGTGCTCGCGGGCCTGCTGAAGCGCTGCGCCCCCGGAATCCGGGTCCTGGGCGTCGGCGACCCGGCGAGCCTTGAGAGCACGCGGGCGGAACTCGTGGCGCTGGGCTTGATCTGAGGCCGACGGTCGCGCCGTGGGGAGAATTTCACCGCCTCCCGGCCGTCCGGCTCGATTCCCCACCCTCGTGACAAAATGACGCGGAGCGGAACGACCCGCGCAGCGGAAGAAACATGACCGAGCTTGAACGCGGACCGACTCGGGACCTCGTTCCCCAACTGGTCTTCCTCGTCATCGTGGTCCTGTGGTCAGCTTGGGCCGTATCCTGCTTCTTTTTAAACGAAGACGCCTTCATTTCCTTCCGGTACGTGCAGAACCTCGTCCAGGGTCAGGGGCTGGTCTACAACCCCGGCGTCCACGACGAGGGATACTCCAACCTCCTCTGGATCCTTCTCCTGGCCCCCTTCGCCCTGTTGGGCATCCCGCCGGAGCACGCCGCCCCAGCGCTGGGCATCCTTTCCGGCGCGCTGCTCCTCTTCGTCGTCTGGCGCCTGGCGAAGAGGTTCTTCCCGGGTCGGCGCTGGCTTCCCCTGGCGGCGCCGGGTTTCGTGGCCGTGTCCTTCCCCGTGGTTTACTGGGCCGGTTCCGGGCTGGAAACGGTCTTCTTCGGGCTTCTGCTCGTCTGCGCCGTCTTCTTCCACCTCCGGGTTAAACCGAGCCGGTTCCCCTGGACCGGTCTTTTCCTCGGCCTGGCCGCGCTTACGCGCCCCGAAGGCTTCGGCTTCATCCCCATCTTCGCCGTTCATTACATTTACTGCCGGTGGCGGAAGGTGCCAATCGGTTCAGATTGGCGCGATCTCATCCCCGCCTTGGGCCTCGTCGCGGGGCAGCTCGTCTTCCGCCAGCTCTACTACGGCATGTGGTGGTCTCTGCCCGCCATCGTCAAGGCCGGGGGGTCCCTGGATCATCTGAAGGCCGGACTGCTCTATATTTTCGGCTGGTTCATCGTCCGTCCGCCGTTGATCTTCGCCGGACTAGGTCTGTACGGCCTGACCCGTCGCTGGAGAAGGGCGGATGCCTCCCTGCTGGCGATGGTCCTCTGCGGGCAGTTCGTGTTCATCGTATATTCCGGTGGGGATTACCTGCCCTCATTCCGTTTCCTGGTGACCGCCCTCGCACCCCTGGCGCTTCTGGCCGTGTCGGGATTCGGAGAACTCGAAGGCGCTTTTAAAAAAAAGCCGCGGTTCCTGGCCCTCGCATTTATCGGCGCGGTCGTCCTCTGGAACCTGGCGCTCTCGATTTCCCCTACGCTCGATATCTGGGGGCGCTCGCCGGACATGCTGCATCAGAACCGCAAGGTCATGGCGGGGAAGTGGCTCCGCGACGCTTTGCCGCCGGGGACCTGGATCGCCAGCGCCTCGGCGGGCGCCCTGCCCTATTTTTCCGGGCTTCCCAACATAGACATCGCCGGCCTGTGCAATGCCGAAGCGGCGCTGGAGGGGGTGAAGCACGTCGAGGGGATGGTGGGGCATTACATCGCATACCCCGAGCTGATCATCCGTGATAAGCCGTGGGTGGTGGTGATTTATCCCAGCGCCAGTCCGATGGTG
>MFAF01000152.1:11655-12150 GCA_001774505.1 Candidatus Coatesbacteria bacterium RBG_13_66_14
CGCCGCCCCGGGCTACACCTACGATGATCTCTCCTAC
Source organism: Candidatus Coatesbacteria bacterium RBG_13_66_14 (assembly GCA_001774505.1). Taxonomy (GTDB): domain Bacteria; phylum RBG-13-66-14; class RBG-13-66-14; order RBG-13-66-14; family RBG-13-66-14; genus RBG-13-66-14. The sequence goes on from MFAF01000152.1 coordinate 11,693, forward strand.
CCCAACCGGTCCGTGCTGTCCGATCCGCGCTTCGCCGAGATGTACCGGCCGATGGTGGTTCAGACCGCGCCTGACCTGTACTTCACCTTCTACATCCTCGAGGGGGAGGCGGTCGAGCGGTGCCTCGCCGCCGGGGCAATGGTCGTATCCCCCATTAAACCCAAGGGGATGTGAGTAATGCACGGGCGTTGACACCCCCACAGAGGCTTTGGTAAACTCAGACCGTTATCAAGCACGTCTGTGATAACCATCTCCAAAGGAGCGCTATGGCCGGCGGTTCACCCCGCGCGAAAGGGACGGGATGCCTGAGATTTCCATTCGGGCGCGGTTTTCCCTTCGGCCGCATGTACGTCGTCCTGCCGGTGCTTCTGCTCACCCCCCTCTCCGCTTTGGCGCAGTCCACGGAGTACCTCTACCCCCTGGTGGACCTCCCTTCGGCGCCGCCTCTTTTGGTCCGG